>NZ_AMXG01000036.1:0-510157 GCF_000313235.1 Pseudomonas sp. PAMC 26793 | reverse complement strand
TGTCGAAACCTACATAACTCTTTGTTTACCAAAGAGTTTTCCGTTTCGACTGCGCCGGAAGTGGGGCGAATTATAGACTTCCAGAATCTGCCGTCAACCCTTAATTCAGGATTTCTATCAAATAGGCACTTCTGACTAAAATTCGACCAACTCTCTTCTCTATAGAGAGCCTAAACAGCCCTCTATATAGAAGAGGGCCCTCAGATGACTCCAGCCTCCTTTAGAGCCGACACACTCGCAGGCGTCAAACCCAGCACTTGCTGCAGCACCTGATGGGTATGCTCACCCAATAGGGGCGGCGCACTACGATATTCAACGGGCGTCTTGGACAAGCGCATAGGACTGGCCACCTGGGGCACCATCCCAGCCAACGCATGAGGCAACTGCATCGCCAACCCACGCGCCTTTACCTGAGGATCGGCAAACACCTGCGCCAAATCATTGATCGGCCCACAAGGCACGCCCACCCGCTCCAGCTGAGCGACCCATTCAGCAGTGGTCTTGAACACAGTAGCCTGACGAATCAACGGGATCAGCGTCGCTCTATTGGCCACTCGCAGCTTATTAGTGGCAAACCGAGGATCATCCGCCCACTGGGGCTGCCCAGCCACCTCGGCGAACTTGCGGAACTGCCCGTCGTTACCCACAGTAAGAATGAAGTCGCCATCCGCCGTAGGAAAATCCTGATACGGCACAATATTCGGATGAGCGTTACCCAAACGCTTGGGAGAGACTCCCGTCGTCAGGTAGTTCATTGCCTGATTGGCCAGACAAGCCACCTGCACATCCAGCAGCGCCATATCGATATGCTGACCACCGCCGTCATGATCTCGGTGAGCCATGGCCGCCAGAATCGCAACCGTTGAATAGAGTCCCGTAAGAATATCCGTCAGCGCTACACCCACCTTGACCGGCCCGGCGCCGTCTTCACCCTCAGGGCGGCCAGTCAGACTCATCAGCCCGCCAAGCCCCTGGATCATGAAGTCGTAGCCCGCCCTCGTCGCATAGGGCCCAGTCTGGCCAAATCCGGTAATAGAGCAGTAGATCAACTCCGGATTGATCTCCTTGAGCGACTCATAGTCCAGCCCATAGGCCGCCAAGCCCCCAACCTTGAAGTTCTCGATCAGAATGTCGGACTTCGCCGCCAGGTCACGCACCAGCTTCTGACCCTCCGGCCGCGTGAAGTCGATCGTCACCGATTCCTTGTTGCGATTGGCCGACAGGTAATACGCCGCCTCAGTGGTGTTCTCCCCATAGGCATCCTTGAGGAAGGGCGGCCCCCAGGCACGAGTGTCGTCGCCGTTGCCGGGCCTCTCGACCTTGATCACTTCAGCGCCGAGGTCCGCCAGTATCTGCCCGGCCCAAGGGCCCGCCAGCACTCGTGACAAATCCAGTACCCGCAGGTGCGATAGCGCGCCCATGGTCGTCCTCCTATTAATAGAACGCCTGAATACCGGTTTGCGCGCGCCCCAGGATCAACGCATGCACGTCGTGGGTACCCTCATAGGTGTTTACCACCTCAAGGTTGACCAGGTGACGGGCAATGCCGAACTCATCGGAGATGCCGTTCCCACCAAGCATGTCACGCGCCATCCGGGCAATGTCGAGGGACTTGCCACAGGAGTTGCGCTTCATGATCGAGGTGATTTCCACAGCCGCAGTGCCTTCATCTTTCATGCGACCCAACCGCAGGCAACCTTGCAGGGCGAGGGTGATCTCAGTCTGCATGTCTGCGAGCTTCTTCTGGATCAACTGGGTAGCCGCCAATGGGCGCCCGAACTGTTGACGATCAAGGGTGTACTGACGCGCGGTATGCCAGCAGAACTCTGCAGCCCCCAACGCCCCCCACGAGATCCCGTAGCGTGCCGAGTTAAGGCAAGTGAACGGTCCTTTCAGGCCACGCACATCCGGGAAGATGTTCTCCTCAGGAACAAACACGTTATCCATGACGATTTCACCGGTGATCGAAGCGCGCAATCCGACCTTGCCGTGGATCGCCGGAGCACTCAGGCCTTTCCAACCCTTTTCCAGGACGAAGCCGCGGATGTCGCCCGCATCGTCCTTGCCCCACACAACGAACACATCGGCAATCGGGCTGTTGGTGATCCACATCTTGCTGCCAGTGAGGCTGTAGCCGCCATCCACCTTACGCGCACGAGTAATCATCGCTCCCGGGTCGGAACCATGGTTAGGTTCTGTCAGACCAAAGCAGCCAATCCATTCGCCAGAGGCCAGCTTCGGCAGGTATTTCTGCTTTTGCGCTTCGGTGCCGAACTCATTGATAGGCACCATCACCAAGGAGGACTGCACACTCATCATCGAACGGTAGCCGGAGTCCACACGCTCGACCTCACGTGCGATCAGGCCATAGCTGACGTAGTTCAGACCGCTGCCACCGTACTGCTCCGGAATCATCGCCCCCAGCAAGCCGGTCTCGCCCATTTCGCGGAAGATCGCAGGGTCAGTCTTTTCATGGCGGAAAGCTTCGAGCACACGCGGCGCCAGCTTGTCCTGGGCGAACTGCTCGGCACTGTCGCGCACCATGCGCTCTTCTTCGGTGAGCTGTGAATCCAGCAGCAGTGGATCGATCCAGTTGAAGCTTGCCTTACCGCCCATGAGTGAGTCCTCGCGAAGTAAATCAAAAGTCGTGCATGGAGCCTAGGCCGGCCAGGCGAGGAGGGCAAACGAGGTTTTTGCATAGCCTTGTGCTAATTTCTCACTCCGTAACATCCAGAACCGCCATGGATGACTTTTACTTGTGAGGCTACGGTATATGCGCAGAAAGATTCCCAGCACCACGGCGCTGGTCAGTTTTGAGGCAGCAGCCCGCCACGAGAGCTTTACCAAGGCTGCGCAGGAGCTTTCGATCACTCAGGGCGCAATCTGCCGACAGATCGCCAGCCTCGAGGACTTTTTGAGTGTCGAGCTGTTTCGACGCTCGCGCCGAGGCGTAAAACTGACAGAAGCCGGGCTTTCCTACAGCCGCCGAGTGGCTACGCAGCTGGACGCGGTCGAGCGCGACACCTTATCGGTCATGGGCCAGCAGGGCACCAACGTTATCGAACTGGCGGTGGTACCGACCTTCGGCACCCAATGGCTGATTCCGCGCCTCAAGGACTTCCAGCGCAAACACCCCGAAGTCACCGTCAACCTCACCAACCGCACACGGCCTTTCCTGTTCGCCGATACCGAATTTGATGCCGCGATCTACTTTGGCGATGCCGACTGGTCCGGTACCGAATCCCACAAACTGATGGGAGAAAACCCGCTTCCGGTATGTAGCCCACGCTTGCTGGGTGAGCGAACGCACTTCTCCGCGCAGGAAATTGCCGAACTGCCTCTCCTGCAGCAAACCACACGACCCTACGCCTGGCGTCAATGGTTCAACGCGCAACAGCTGGACATACCCCGCGACATGACAGGCCCGCGTTACGAGCTATTCTCCATGTTGTCCCAGGCAGCCATGCACGACATGGGCGTCGCACTGATCCCGCCGTTCCTTATTCAGAGGGAATTGAAGGAAGGGCACCTGGTGGTCGCCAGCCCTCAGGTATTGGCGAGCTCGAAGGCTTACTACCTGATGATTCCCGAGAGAAAAGTCGAATCTGCCTCTCTCCACGCATTCAGAGACTGGCTGATCGACCAGTCACAACGCTATAACCTCAATATTTAAAGGGGAAACTCAACAAGCTGACCCTGTAGTCAAATATTGTAAATACCTACATATGTATATATATGTCGCAATTTAGAAGACCGTAGTTTTTGCCTCTAAACAAGCCTTAAAGCCATGCATATATTGGCCTGTAGCCATAAAGTCCCAGCGATACACAGCCATTCACATCGGCGATGGAAAACAGCTCACATTTCAGCTATAAGCCTTTAACCACCTGTATTTTAAAGATTTATTAGTAAGTATTGCGACAATCAGTCACAGGGTGACTTGTAGTTAATTTTTCGTCACCCGTCATAATCTCTTGAAGGCCGTAAAGTTCGCCTGCAAAATGCCGCGCCCCGCTGTATTTCAGCGGGATCGTGCTGATCGGCCGCCCAGATGCACCTCTTGCGGTGCACTGGCCTTTTTACAAAATCAAAGCAAAAAGATCATGCAGGAGATTTGACGTGCACATTGGTGTTCCTCTCGAAACCCAGACCGGTGAAACGCGGGTGGCTGCCACCCCGGAAACCATCAAGAAGCTGATCGGCCAGGGCCACAAGGTCACTGTGCAAAGCGGAGCAGGCGTCAATGCCAGTGTCGTCGACAGTGCCTATGAAGCGGCAGGCGCAACCATTGGCAGCGCCAGTGATGCATTCGGCGCCGAGTTGATCCTCAAGGTGGTCGCCCCCAATGACAGCGAACTGACGCTGATCAAAAGCGGCGCCGTGCTGGTGGGCATGCTCAATCCGTTCAGCAACGAAACCATCACCCGCTTGGCCGAGCATGGCGTTACGGCCTTTGCCCTTGAGGCAGCGCCGCGCACCTCCCGTGCGCAGAGCCTGGATGTGCTGTCTTCCCAAGCCAACATCGCCGGCTACAAGGCCGTGTTGCTCGCCGCCCATCATTACCCTCGCTTCATGCCAATGCTGATGACTGCCGCCGGCACAGTGAAAGCCGCCCGCGTGCTGATTCTCGGCGCGGGCGTAGCAGGGCTGCAGGCGATCGCTACCGCGAAACGTCTGGGTGCGGTCATCGAAGCGTCCGACGTGCGTCCGGCCGTAAAGGAACAGATCGAATCCCTGGGCGCCAAGTTCGTCGACGTGCCCTACGAAACCGACGAAGAGCGTGAGTGCGCCGTCGGTGTCGGCGGCTACGCGCGCCCGATGCCAACAAGCTGGATGCAGCGTCAGGCCCTGGCCGTGCATGAGCGTGCTAAGCAAGCCGACATCGTCATCACCACCGCATTGATCCCGGGCCGCAAGGCACCGACCTTGCTCAGCGCCGAGACCGTGGCACAGATGAAGCCAGGCTCAGTGGTCATCGACCTCGCTGCTGCCCAAGGCGGCAACTGCCCGCTGACCGTGGCAGACCAGGTGGTGGTGGAACACGGCGTGACCATCTGTGGCCCGACCAACCTGGCGGGCGCCGTCGCAGCCGACGCCTCGGCGCTGTATGCGCGCAACCTGCTGGACTTCCTGAAGCTGGTCTTCACCAAGGAAGGGCAGTTTGAAATCAACCTCGAAGACGACATCGTCGCCGCGTGCCTGATGTGCCGCGACGGCCAAGTCATCCGCAAAAACGCCTAAGCAGGGATTCAGACGATGGAAGAGCTTATCTCCCCCGGTATCTACAACCTGATCATCTTCGTGCTGGCAATTTATGTCGGTTATCACGTGGTCTGGAACGTTACCCCGGCCCTGCATACCCCGCTGATGGCCGTGACCAACGCGATTTCGGCGATCGTGATCGTCGGCGCCATGCTGGCAGCCGCACTCACTGTAACGCCGCTGGGCAAGACCATGGGCACCCTGGCCGTAGCCCTCGCCGCGGTCAATGTGTTCGGTGGCTTCCTGGTTACCCGCAGGATGCTTGAGATGTTCAAGAAGAAAGCCCCGAAAGTAAAAGAAGAGGCGCCCAAGTAATGAGCATGAATCTGGTCACGACGCTCTACCTGATCGCGTCGATCTGCTTTATCCAAGCCCTCAAAGGCTTGTCACACCCAACCACTTCACGGCGCGGCAACCTGTTCGGCATGCTCGGCATGGCGCTGGCGGTCCTTACCACTGTGGGCCTCATCTATAAGCTCGGCGCCGAACTGGCGACTGCCGGCATCGGCTACGTCATCGTTGGCCTATTGGTCGGTGGTACCGCTGGCTCAATCATGGCCAAGCGCGTGGAAATGACCAAGATGCCGGAGCTGGTAGCGTTCATGCACAGCATGATTGGCTTGGCAGCGGTGTTTATTGCGATTGCCGCCGTAGTCGAGCCGCAATCCTTGGGCATCGTCAAACACCTGGGGGATTCGATCCCCGCCGGCAACCGCCTGGAGTTGTTCCTCGGTGCAGCCATCGGTGCAATTACCTTCTCCGGCTCGGTCATCGCCTTCGGCAAGCTGTCGGGCAAGTACAAGTTCCGCCTGTTCCAGGGCGCACCGGTACAGTTCGGCGGTCAGCACAAGCTGAATCTGGTGCTGGGTCTGTTGACGCTGGGCCTGGGCCTGGCCTTCATGTTCACCGGCAACCTCAGCGCTTTCGCATTGATGCTGGCCCTGGCATTCGTGCTGGGCGTGCTGATCATCATCCCGATTGGCGGCGCCGATATGCCGGTGGTCGTCTCGATGCTCAACAGCTACTCAGGCTGGGCGGCGGCGGGTATCGGCTTCTCGCTGAACAACTCGATGCTGATCATCGCCGGCTCGCTGGTGGGCTCAAGCGGCGCAATCCTGTCGTACATCATGTGCAAGGCGATGAACCGCTCCTTCTTTAACGTGCTGCTCGGCGGTTTCGGCAACACGGCAGACGCCGCTGGCCCGGCTGGTTCGAAAGAAGCGCGCCCGGTGAAGTCCGGCTCGGCTGACGACGCGACCTTCCTGCTGACCAACGCCGACACCGTTATCATCGTACCGGGCTACGGCCTCGCGGTAGCCCGGGCGCAACATGCGCTGAAAGAGCTGACCGAGAAGCTGACTCACCGCGGCGTGACCGTGAAGTACGCGATCCACCCGGTTGCCGGCCGTATGCCTGGCCACATGAACGTGCTGCTGGCCGAGGCAGAAGTGCCTTACGACCAGGTGTTCGAGATGGAAGACATCAACTCCGAGTTCGGCCAGGCCGACGTGGTGCTGGTGCTCGGCGCCAACGACGTGGTCAACCCGGCCGCCAAGAACGATCCCAAGTCGCCCATTGCGGGCATGCCGATCCTCGAAGCGTTCAAGGCCAAGACCATCATCGTCAACAAGCGCTCGATGGCCAGCGGCTATGCTGGCCTGGACAACGAACTGTTCTACCTGGACAAGACCATGATGGTCTTCGGCGATGCCAAGAAGGTCATCGAAGACATGGTCAAGGCCGTCGAATAAACACTGCGCCAGCGCAATACCCAAAACCCTGGCCTTTAGTAGGCTGGGGTTTTTTATTGCTGATAGAAAACCGACAAAAGGCTCTAAATCGCTGCCTGGCATTCGACCATGGTAGCGGGACGAAACTTTTTGAAATCACTAGACTGCGCATCTTGCTTCCGTAGCCCGAGATAACAATCCATGTACCGTGATCGTATCCGCTTGCCTTCGTTGTTGAACAAGGTCATGAGCGCGGCTGACGCTGCCGCACTGATCCAGGACGGCATGGCCGTCGGCATGAGCGGCTTCACCCGCGCCGGTGAAGCCAAGGCCGTGCCTCACGCCTTGGCCGAACGCGCCAAGACATCACCGCTGAAAATCACCCTGATGACCGGCGCCAGCCTGGGCAACGATCTGGACAAGCAACTGACCGAAGCCGGTGTACTGTCGCGACGCATGCCATTCCAGGTAGATAGCACCCTGCGCAAGGCGATCAATGCCGGCGAGGTGATGTTTATCGACCAGCATTTGTCGGAGACCGTCGAGCAACTGCGTAACAATCAGCTCAAGCTGCCGGACATTGCGGTAATCGAAGCCGTAGCGATCACCGAGCAAGGCCACATTGTGCCGACCACTTCCGTTGGCAACTCCGCCAGTTTCGCGATTTTCGCCAAGCAGGTGATCGTCGAGATCAACCTGGCACATAACCCGAACCTGGAAGGTCTGCACGACATCTATATCCCAAGCTATCGCCCGACTCGCACACCGATTCCGTTGGTGGCCGTGGACGACCGCATCGGCAATACCGCGATCCCGATCCCGCCGGAGAAGATCGTCGCAATCGTCATCACCAATCAGGCGGATTCGGCCTCCACCGTGACGCCGCCCGACAGTGACACTCAGTCGATCGCCAATCACCTGATCAACTTCCTTAAAGAAGAGGTCGACGCCGGGCGCATGACCAATAAGCTCGGCCCGCTGCAGGCAGGCATCGGCAACATTGCCAACGCGGTGATGTGTGGCTTGATCGAGTCGCCGTTCGAAGACCTGACGATGTATTCGGAAGTCCTCCAGGATTCCACGTTCGACCTGATCGATGCCGGCAAGCTGAGCTTTGCCTCAGGCAGCTCGATCACATTGTCGGAACGGCGCAACGCCGACGTGTTCGGCAACCTGGACCGCTATAAAGAGAAGCTCGTGCTGCGGCCCCAGGAAATCTCCAACCACCCGGAAGTGGTGCGTCGCCTGGGCATCATCGGCATTAACACTGCGCTGGAGTTCGACATCTACGGCAACGTCAACTCCACCCACATCTGCGGCACCCGGATGATGAACGGGATTGGCGGCTCGGGCGACTTTGCGCGCAACGCGCACCTGGCGATCTTTGTCACCAAGTCGATTGCCAAGGCCGGCGCGATTTCCAGCGTGGTGCCAATGGTCAGCCATGTGGACCATACCGAGCATGACGTCGATATCCTGGTGACCGAGGTCGGCCTGGCCGACCTACGGGGCCTGGCGCCGCGGGAGCGGGCTCGGGTCATCATCGACAACTGTGTGCATCCGGCGTACCGCGATGCCCTGAATACCTACTTCACCCAAGCCTGTGCGCTGGGCGGTCACACCCCGCATATCTTGCGGGAAGCACTGAGTTGGCACATCAACCTGGAAGAAACCGGGCATATGCTGAAGGCGTGATTGATACAGATTCGGACTGATGCAAACACAGTTTCATCAGTCCGGGTTTCCAAACTTAACTTTTATAAAAAACTGTACTGCTGTACCGGTAATTTCCTACCGAAATATCCTACCCCAATCTCCAAAACCGCCTAAAACGCACCATAAAAGTGCCGACAGGTACAGTTGCCCCAATTTCGTACAGTACAGCCCCTATAAACAGTTAACTGGCCCCTCACAATACAGGTGAACTGTATCTAGAGAGTCTTGCGCCGGAGGAGGATCATTGGCATCAGTTAAACCACTACCTAATCCCGCCACAAGCGGAAGGATGTCATCATGGAACGTACACTCAGTTCCGATCTGTTCTTCGAAGAAAAAGCTGTAAACACCCAGGCTTCCCTGCCTCTGCGCGTTCTCGCCAACCTGATGTTGTGGCAGCGCCGCATCTCCAGCCGCCATCAACTGGCTCGTCTGGATTCGCGTCTGCTGGCTGACGCCGGTATCAGCGAAGCACAACGCTACGAAGAGCTGAGCAAGCCGTTCTGGCGCTAATTAGCGTCCGCTGGCCCTGACCCACCGGGTCCACCGCCAGCACTCTGAATTGTGAAAACAAAACCCGCCCCGGGTAACCGGAGGCGGGTTTTGTCGTTTCTGGGATCTGGGTTTTTTGAGAGTGAAAACAGTCGGCTTTTATATGGATAGGTACAGTTTAAAAAAACATAACAATTAAGCAGTACAATTAAGACTTAGTGTATCTGTACTGGTATTACCTTCCAGCCCAACATGGTGTTCCAGAACCTCATGAAAGGCGCTCGCCATGAATACCCAAATCCAGCAACGCCCTCTGTTGATACGGCTACTCAAGCGCACGGCCGCAGCGCTTGCTCGCTGGGAGCAACGTTCCCGCACCCGCAGGCTGCTGGCCCAGTTGGATCCGCGGGAATTGTCTGACGCTGGCATCAGTCACGGCGACCGAGCAACTGAGCTGTCCAAGTCGTTCTGGAGTGAGTAATCGCTTCGGGTGGCTATCCGAACAGATAAACGGCGGCTTAATATCCATTTACCACGTGGCGAACCCTGTAGAACGGGCGTCTGATGCCCATGGTCCCGCTGCTCACAGCGGCTTTGTGCCACCCTTATTCGTTCATCTACAGGAGTCACCCCATGTCCCGTCTTCGCCTGCTGAGCACTGCAGCCCTGCTGGCCCTGGCTGCCAATGCCAACGCCTCCAGCCTGATCGTGACCACAGACTCGATCGTCGGCGCACTGAAAGCCACCTCAGATGCGACTTCCGACGCCACATCCTCCCTGCGTGACAACAAGGTCGTACGTGCTGCCCGAGACGACGCCGCCAGCTTCGTCGCCAGCGAAGGCGCGATCCGTGGCGTGAAGCTGGAAAGCGCCCTGGCCCAGATCCGCCAACAGGCCCCGCAACTGAACACTGCGACTGACGCTCAACTGGCCCAAGCGATCCTGGCCATCTGACCGCAGACGAGGAAGAGGGGAGCGCCAAGCGCTCCTTGAACCCTTCGCGCTGGCTCTCGCACGGGCATTACGCTAGCCTTGGCGCTCGCTTTCAGTTGTCGAGTCCCATGGCTTTTTCATACCGCCTGTTGATCGTTCCCGTATTATTTTGCGCCTGCTGGTCCACGCAGGTTCTGGCCTTTGACCTGTCCACCCAGAGCCTCGTTGTCAGTGCGTACGCCACCAGCAAAGTGACCTCCGCACCGTTCGACCATAAACTGATACTGGCCGCCCAGGATGACGCTGCCGCTTTCATTGCCACTGACGGCCAATGGCGGGGAGCCCGACTGGAATCAGCGTTGGATTATCTGCGCCATACCCAGCCAAAACTTAACGCCAGTGACCTTGAACTGGCGCAAGCAATTCTCGTCCAATAATCATCTTTGTATTTCGGAGTCATTCCATGCGTAGCCCGCTGATCGCCGCCGCTCTTGGCCTGCTGTTGTTGGCCGGTGTTGCCCAGGCACAAACCCTGAAGGCCACCAGTAACATCATCGTCCGTGCTTCGGCCCGCACCATCGATTTCACGTCGGACACCACCACGTCCATCCGCGACTCCAAAGTCGTACGCGAAGCCCATGACGATGCCGCCAGTTTCGTCGCCAGCAATGGCGAAATTCGCGGCGCTCAACTGGAAGCCGCCTTCGACACCCTGCGGACCCGCGTGCCGGAAGCCCGCGACGCCAGCGACCAGGTCCTCGCCGAAGCTATCCTCTCTCTGTGAGGCGCATTGCCGCCTGGCTACTGGCCGGCACCTTGCTGCTGGGCGCCAGCGCGGCTCAGGCCGCTCTGCAACTACGGCTCAAGACCGATGGCTTGAGCCCGGCCCAGCAACAGGCCAGCCAGGCATTGCTGGATGAAGCAATGCAGGCGTTGCCGCCGCGCTTCATCGAGCAACTGGACCGGACCATCGACGTCGGCTGGACCGATAAGATGCCCGAGAACGCCTACGGCCAGGCCTCGCTGGTGTCCGAACTCGACCTCAACAGCAACCTGTTGGAAAGCCTCACCGACGGCAGCGCCGCGACGCAAAAAACCAATCGCCCCCACGGCACTGTGCGACGGGAAATGCTCGCCACCGTGCTGCATGAACTCACCCACATCTACGACCGTGCCCGCCTTTGGTCCAGCGCTGACCGCAAGCTGATCCAGCGCTGCAGCCGCCAGAACAACATCACCGGCCTGATCGGCCTGCCCGATCAATGCCGTGGCCAGAACGACCGTCGCTTTACCCTCAGCGATGACCCACGCCTGCTGGATCTCGCAGGGTGGCCGCAATACGTCGGGCGCCGGGGAGAACGTGAGCAGAACAACCACCAGGTCGCCCGCAGCCCGGACATCTACGAAACCACCAGCCCGCTGGAGTTCGTCGCGGTCAACATGGAGTACTTCCTCCTCGACCCGAGCTACGCCTGCCGCCGGCCTTCGCTGTACCGCTATTACAAGGAACACTTTGGCTGGGCGCCGCCGGCCAAGGACACCTGCGCCAAAACCTACGCCTTCCTCAACGCCGGCAACGACTTCGCCAAGACGCCACTGGGCCAGGTCGACCCCGAGCGGGTCTATGAAATCGACTACCTGCTGGCCGAAGCCAACCAGAACCTGGTGAGCCGCTGGGGCCACAGCATGCTGCGCCTGGTGATCTGCGCCCCGGGCCGGCCACGGGGCCCGGATTGCCGGCTGGACCTGGATCAGCACCTGGTTCTGTCCTACCGCGCGTTTGTCGGTGACGTACAGCTTTCAAGCTGGGACGGCCTGATCGGCAAGTACCCGTCGCGGCTGTTCGTGCTGCCGTTGTCCCAGGTCATCGACGAGTACACCAAGACCGAACTGCGTGGCCTGGCCTCGGTGCCCCTGAAACTGACGCGCCAGGAGATCAACGACACCGTCGAGCACGCCGCCGAAATGCACTGGAGCTACGACGGCAACTACTTCTTCATCTCCAACAACTGCGCAGTGGAGAGCCTGAAACTGTTACGCAGCGGCAGCGCCAACCCGCAACTGACCGGACTGGACAACATCACCCCCAATGGCCTGCTGGAAGTCCTCAAGGGCCGGGGCCTGGCCGATACCAGTGTGCTGGATGACAAAAAACGCGCGCTGCGCCTGGGCTATCACTTCGACTCCTTCCGCGAGCGGTACCAGGCGATGTTCGAGGTGTTGAAAAAGCGCCTGCCGATCAAACAGGCTGAAGTGGAGGATTGGTTGTCCCTGAGCGCCGAGGAACGTCGCCCATGGTTTGCCGAAGCCGACCTGCGCGCCAGCGCCGCCTTGTTGCTGCTGGAACAGGCAAGTTTCCGCAAGCAGCTCATGCTGGCCCAGGATGAAGTCAAGCAACGCTACCTTGGCGCCCGCGAGCTGAAGAACGGCGGCATGGAAAAGGCCAACGCGACGTTGCAGCAGATCCTCGCCAACAGTGGCTTCCTCAGTCGCCCGGCAGAGCTGCTGGGCACCAGCGGTTACGGCTTGCCACAACCAACAGAATCCAAACGCCTGGAATCAGAAAGCGCTGCGCGCCAGAAGCAACTGCAGTCGCTGACCGGCGATCTGGACAAAGAGGTGAGGGCTCTGCTGGAACCGTCCCGCGCGGCGGAGATTGCCGCATGTGAAGCCAACCTCAAGCAGCTGGGCGAGCACTTGCGCGCCTTGCACAAGGCCTCCGGTGGGTTCGAACTGCCCTAGAGCGTTTCTCCGTGTTCTTCCGGCAATTGCTCATCCAGATGCAACCACGGCAATCGGCTCTCTACCCAGATGTGCCGATCTGCCGGGGCCAGCTCCGGGTGATCCAGGGTTGCGATGGTCACATCGATACTCTCGGGGCTCAGGCGGGTCATCAACGCAAGGTGCGACCCACAGTTCGAACAGAAATACCGCACGCACGTCGATGACGATTCGTACTGCGCCGCCGTTCCCGCCAACCAAGCGAACGCGGAACGGGGCAGGGTGATCCAGGTGGTCACCAACCCGCCGCTGACCCGCCGGCAAATCGAACAGTGGCAGTGGGCAATATCCACCAACGCCCCGCTGAACTGATAACGCACCCGGCCGCAATGGCAGCCGCCTTGGTATTGCTCATGCATGCTCTGTTCCTCACGTCCTTATTTCATATAGGACCAGTCGTCATTCAACGTAGCCTGTTTCTCAAGCGAAAGCTGGCTGAAAGCTTCCGAGACTAGGATCGCCCACCACTACCGGCAACAGACCGGTTGTTAACAACAACAATGGTGATTCCCGATGTCCGCTCGTACCCGCCTCTTTGCCCCGACTCCACCCGTACGCCTCGTGCTGTTCGTTCTGCGCTGAGCCCAACTGGTTCGCCATTCCCTAGCCGCGCTACGCCTGGAGTATTCCTATGCTGACTTTCCTTGGCTTTGCCATGGTCATCACGTTCATGTTCCTGATCATGACCAAGCGCCTGTCCGCGCTGATTGCCCTGATCATCGTGCCGATCCTGTTCGCGCTGTTCGGCGGCTTCGCGCCGAAGATCGGCCCGATGATGCTCGAAGGCATCACCAAGCTCGCGCCGACCGGCGTAATGCTGATGTTCGCCATTCTCTACTTTGCCCTGATGATCGACTCCGGCCTGTTCGACCCGGCTGTGCGCAAGATCCTCAAACTGGTGAAGGGCGACCCGCTGAAGGTCTCGGTCGGCACCGCCGTACTGGCCCTGGTGGTCTCGCTGGACGGTGACGGCGCCACCACCTACATGATCTGCGTGGCCGCCATGCTGCCGCTGTACAAGCGCATCGGCATGAGCCCGCGGATCATGGCCGGCCTGATCATCCTCGCCGGCGGCGTGATGAACATGACCCCGTGGGGCGGCCCGACGGCTCGTGCGGCCAGCGCGCTGCATGTAGACCCGTCGGATATTTTCGTTCCGATGATCCCGGCGATGCTGGCGGGTGTGGTTGCGATCCTGGTAATTGCCTACATGTACGGCAAACGCGAACGCGCGCGCCTCGGCGAACTGCACCTGCACGGCGACGAGATCGACCACAGCGAAATCAGCGTTTCACAGTACCCGGATGCCCGCCGTCCAAAGTTGATCTGGTTCAACGGCGCCTTGACCCTGGCCCTGATGTGCACCCTGATCGCCGGCCTGCTGCCGCTGCCCGTGCTGTTCATGGTGGCCTTCAGTATCGCGATGATCGTCAACTACCCGTGCCTGCAGCAGCAGAAAGACCGCGTCGCCGCCCACGCCGGCAGCGTATTGGCGGTAGTCGGGTTGATCTTCGCCGCCGGTATCTTCACCGGCATCCTGTCCGGCACCGGCATGGTCGATGCCATGTCCAAGAGCCTGCTGGCGGTCATCCCTGATGCCCTGGGCCCTTACCTGGCCGTGATCACCGCGCTGGTGAGCATGCCGTTTACCTTCTTCATGTCCAACGATGCCTTCTATTACGGCGTTCTGCCGGTACTGGCCGAAGCCGCCAGCCACTACGGCATCACCGCCGTGGAAATGGCCCGCGCCTCGATCGTTGGCCAACCCGTGCACTTGTTGAGCCCACTGGTTCCATCCACCTACCTGTTGGTGGCGCTGGCGGGTATCGAATTTGGCGATCACCAGCGCTTCACCCTCAAGTGGGCGGTGCTGGTGTGCCTGTGCATAATGGTCGCCGCATTGCTGATGGGGATTTTTCCGCTGTTCAGCACTCTATAATCGTACAACTCACTGCGCCGGCTCCTAAAGCTGGCGCGGTCTAACACTCGTTCAAAGGAATACACATGGAATGGCTGACCAATCCGGAAATCTGGATTGCTTTCTTCACCCTGACGGCCCTCGAGATCGTCCTGGGCATCGATAACATCATCATGATTTCGATCCTGGTCAGCCGCATGCCCAAGCACATGCAGGCACGTACCCGGATCTTCGGCCTGGCCCTGGCAATGGTCACGCGGATCCTGTTGTTGCTGTCGATCACTTGGGTGATGCGCCTCACCGACGACCTGTTCGTGGTGTTCGGCCAGGGCATTTCCGGCCGCGACCTGATCCTGTTCTTCGGTGGCCTGTTCCTGCTGTGGAAAAGCTCCCAGGAGATGTACCACGCCCTGGAAGGTGAAGACGAAACCCACGACGAGCCGAAAGGTGCCGGTGGCAAGTTCATCTACACCATCATCCAGATCGCGATCATCGACATCGTGTTCTCCCTGGACTCGGTGATTACCGCCGTCGGTATGGTTTCCCATGTACCGGTGATGGTGGCCGCGATCATCGTCGCCGTACTGGTGATGATGCTGGCTGCTGGCACCATCAGCGATTTCATCGACAAGCACCCGTCGCTGAAGATGCTGGCGCTGTCGTTCCTGCTGGTGGTGGGTACCGTGCTGATCGCCGAAGCCTTCGATGTTCACGTACCAAAAGGCTACGTTTACTTCGCCATGGCGTTCTCTCTGGCGGTAGAAGCGGTGAACATCAAGATGCGCACTGCCATCGCGAAAAAGAAGAAACAGCAGGACCCTGTGAAACTGCGCAAGGACATTCCGGGTCAATAACCTTGACCCGCTGCTGAAGAAGGGGCTCTCGAGCCCCTTTTTTTCATCTGCAAAAAGCTGATTTCATGACAGTTTTGTTTCAATCCCGACTTTAGCTATGCGATGCTGGCGCCGAGCCCATTCGCCAACTACAGCTTAAGTACAAGACGTAGAAAGGCACGCGGCACTATTCACTGGCTCCGATTGGAGCACGACTCAACACAGGGGGCCCAGCATGCTGACCCTGCTCAATCTGCTTTCCGCGGTAACCCTGCTGATCTGGGGCACGCACATCGTCCGTACCGGCATCCTGCGGGTTTATGGCTCCAACTTGCGCCAGGTCATCGGGCAGAACATGTCCAAGCGCTGGCTGGCGTTTATCGCCGGCATCCTGGTGACGGCCATGGTGCAAAGCAGCAACGCCACGGCGATGCTGGTGACCTCGTTTGTCGGCCAGGGCCTGATGGGCCTGATGCCTGCCTTGGCGACCATGCTCGGTGCCGACGTCGGTACGGCGCTGATGGCCCGGGTACTGACCTTTGACCTCTCATGGCTGTCACCGCTGCTGATTTTCCTCGGGGTGATTTTCTTCCTGTCGCGCAAACAGACCCGCGCCGGGCAGATGGGTCGTGTCGGGATCGGTCTCGGGCTGATCATCCTCGCGCTGCAATTGATCGTCGAAGCCGCAGGCCCGATTACTCACGCGCAGGGTGTTAAAGTCCTGTTCGCCTCGCTGACCGGCGACATCTTGCTCGACGCCCTGGTCGGCGCGCTGTTCGCGATGATTTCCTACTCCAGCCTGGCCGCCGTCCTGCTGACCGCGACCCTGGCCGGTGCCGGCGTGATCGGCCTGCACGTGGCCATCGGCCTGGTGATCGGCGCCAACATCGGCAGCGGCGTGCTGGCCTTCCTCAGCACCAGCATGCAGAACGCTGCCGGGCGCCAGGTGGCCCTGGGCAGCCTGCTCTACAAGCTGATCGGCTTGTTGCTGATCATCCCGGTACTCGACCCGCTGGTCGGCTGGATGGACACTCTGGACTACAGCCCCCAAGGCATGGTGATCACCTTTCACCTGCTCTATAACGTTATCCGTTGCCTGATTCTGCTGCCGACCATCGGCCCGATGTCCCGCCTATGCGCCTGGCTGTTACCGGAACGCGAGGAGGTCAACGGTCTGGCCAAGCCGCGCCACCTGGACCTGGCAGCACTCGCCACCCCAAGCCTGGCACTGGCCAACGCCGCCCGCGAAACCCTGCGCCTGGGGGACCTGATCGACAACATGCTGACCTCGATGCTGGAAGTGCTGCGGGGCAAGCAGACCGCCATTACCCAGGAAATGCGCAGCCTGAGCGACGATGTCGAGGCGCTCTACAGCGCGATCAAGCTCTACCTTGCGCAAATGCCCCGGGAAGACCTCAGCGAGCAAGACAGCCGACGCTGGGCCGAGATCATCGAGCTGTCGATCAACCTGAAACTGGCCGGCGACCTGATCGAACGCATGCTGCGCAAGGTCCAGCAGCAAAAGACCTCCCAGCGCCGCTCGTTCTCCGAAGTCGGCCTGGAAGAGCTGGCCGGCCTGCAAACCCAGCTGATTGCCAACCTGCGCCTGGGCCTGTCGGTGTTCCTCAGCGCCGACCCGGAAAGCGCCCGGCAACTGCTGCGGGAAAAACGTCGCTTCCGCGCTCAGGAGCGTCGCCTGGCCCACGCCCACGTGAGCCGCTTGCAACGTAAAATCGTACAGAGCCTGGAGACCAGTTCCCTGCACCTGGAGCTGATTGCCGACATGAAGCGTCTGAACTCGCTGTTCTGCAGCAGCGCGTATGTGGTGCTGGAAACCACCGACACCGGCGCCCTCTCGGCGGACGATATTGCCGACATCACCCATTCGCCCTGAACGTACGACGGCGAGTGAAGTCAGTTAACAACGGACCTCACTCGCCAGGAAGCCTGTTATGCGTCGCCTGCTATTCGCCTGCCTGCTCATGGGCTCGGCACACACCTTTGCCTTTGACCGCCTGCAAGTCGAGGGCTACACCCTGCCCAACGGCCTGCAATTGCTGCTCAAGCCGGGCACTGAACGCGGCCACGTGGCCATTCGCCTGGTGGTGGGTGTGGGCCTGGATGACTTCAGTTGCGAAGACAAGGAGCTGCCGCACCTGCTGGAACACCTGCTGTTCAGCGGTATAGACGGCGGCGGTGAAGGTGAGCTGGAAGAACGCATGCAAGCCCTCGGCGGTGACTGGAACGCCTACACCAGCAACGCCGACACCACCTTCGTCATCGAAGCCCCGGCGCAAAACCAGCGCAAGGTACTCGACCTGCTGCTGGCCATCATCACCCGCACCCAGCTGACCGACGCCAACATCAACGCCGCCAAACAGGTGGTGGAGCGCGAAGACGGCGGCCATTACTCACACCTGCAACGCCTGCTGGACCGCCAGGACCTCGGCCACAAGGCCAGCAGTCAGCTTGCCGTCGAGCTGGGCCTCAAATGCGCCGAGCGGGCCGAAGTCGAGCAACTGACTCGCGACCAGTTGGAAAAGCTGCGCAAGGCCTGGTACGCCCCCAACAACATGACCCTGATCATTGTCGGCGACCTCGACAAGCTGCTGCCGGCCTATCTCGAACGCACCTACGGCGCACTTGACCCGGTTGACCCCAGCGAACATCGCCCACTGCCGGACATTCAACACGCCGCCGCCATTCGCCGCGACCTGATCCACGGTTGGGTCGGTGACAACGCCAAACTGCACTGGTTATTCCCCGAGCCGGTACTGGACGACCAGTATGATGAAACCTTCGACCTGCTCAAGGACTACCTGGACTGGGCGCTGTATCGCCAACTGCGGCTGCAGCATGGTTTGTCCTACGGCCCATGGAGCGAGCGCGAAGTGCTGGGCGGTGTCGGCTTCATGAGCCTCAACGCCGACCTTGAACGCGACAACCTGCCCGAAGCCGAGCACGTACTGGAAACCCTCAGGGCCCAACTGCTCAAGGACGGCCTCGACCCGGCCACCTTCGCCCGCCTGCAACAAGCCGCCATCGCCCGCCAGGCCTGGGCCGTTCAAGGTAATAGCGCGTTGGCCGACTATTACTGGAGTGCCTCGGGCGACTACGCCAAAGGGCGTTTCAGCGACCCGGCCAAGCGCATCAAGGCCGTCAGCCTGGAGCAAGCCAACCAGGCCATGCGCGAACTGCTCAAGCAGAACGGCTACTGGCGCATCGAGAAACCGTTGTTCAGCTACGACACCCTCAACTGGATCGCCGCCGGCGCGCTGGGGCTGCTTGCAATTGTGTTGCTGGGCGTGTGGCGTTATCGCAAAGGGATTGCGTAATCAGGCCCCGAGAAAACGGCTAAAACGTTATTCTGTCTGGGATTTTTTCCTACAAAAACTGTGAACTGCCGAATGCCTAACCTGACCCACTACATCCAGCGCATCCTCGAGCTGATGAAGCGCTACCCAGGGGTGATTGCACTCGGCGGCTTCATCTCGGGTGTGAGCAGCTTCATCCTGGTGGATCGCCAGCAAGGCATGGCCAGCTGGATCGCGATCATTATGCTGGTGAGCTGGTTATGGCTGATGCTCGAAAACAGCCTCACCCAACTGTTCAGCAAAGTCTTCAAACGGGAAATCCCCGAACCGCTGCTGCGCTACGCCACGCAGATGATCCACCAAGAAAGCCTGTTTTTTGTTCTGCCGTTCTTTTTTGTCACCACCACCTGGAACAGCGGCCAGTCGATTTTTACCGGCCTGCTGGGCGCGGCGGCGCTGGTCTCCATCACCGACCCGCTGTACTACAAATGGCTGGCGCCCAAACGCTCGCTCTTTCTGGCACTGCACACCCTGACCCTGTTTGCGGCCCTGCTGACCGCGCTGCCGATCATCCTCCACCTGACCACCGCCGAGAGTTACAAACTGGCCCTCGGCGTGGCAATGCTGCTGTCGATCCCGAGCCTGGCCGTGAGCCTGCCGCTGCGCAGCATCAAGGGCTGGGCGATGCTGTTGGGGGTTACCGCGGCGATTGGTTGCGCCGGCTGGTTCCTGCGCACGTGGGTGCCGCCCGCTACCCTGTGGATGACCGAAGTGGCCATCAGCACCCAATTGCAAGACCGCACACCCGGCGATGACCTGAAAGAAGTCAGCGCCGCCCAGCTGCGCAGCAGCGGGCTGTATGCCTACACCGCGATCAACGCGCCGCGCGGCCTGGATGAGCGGATCTACCATGTGTGGAAATTCAACGGCAAGGAAGTCGACCGCATCGCCCTGGACATCCATGGTGGGCGCAAGGAAGGCTATCGGGCCTGGACCCACAAGCAGAACTTCCCCCCCGACTCGGTGGGACGCTGGCAGGTACGGGTGCTGACCGAAGATGGCCAAGTGATCGGTGTGTTGCGCTTCAAGGTGACTGACCCCGGTCAGGACGCCACAACGCCAGACGCGCCAAAGTAGGCAGGATCGTGCTATTACGTAGGAATTCTGGAATAGCCAAACAAGCTCGGAGCTTATGACCAGTAGCACAACGGCCGGTGCAGCCCATCTGGACACGTCCACCCAACCTCCACTGTTGAGGATTACGGGAGATTGGACGCTGGCCCACTATGCCAACCTGAAGAAGCTGTCGGAAAAGCTCGACGGCCAGTACGACGCGGGCGCACGCATCGACCTTAACGGTCTCGGCGCCCTGGACACCGCCGGCGCCTCGCTGCTGGTGGAGTTGCTCGGCCCCGAGCGTATCGAACAATCCGCCGAACAGACCGACTGCAACCTCTCGACCGCCGACCGCGCATTGCTGAAAACCGTCTACCGCTCCCTGAACGACTTCTGTGTGCCGGTCAAAGAACCGGAAGAAGCCGCCGGCATCATATTGCTCGCGCGCATTGGCGGCGCGGTCTACACCGTCTGGCAAGACGGCATGAAACTGCTGGGCTTTATCGGCCTGATCCTCGAAACCTTCGCCCGTGGCGTATTCCGGCCCAAGCGCTGGCGCGTGACGCCAATGGTCGCGCATATCGAACAGACCGGTCTCGACGCCGCGCCCATCGTGGCCTTGCTGACCTTTCTGGTGGGCGCGGTGGTGGCGTTTCTCGGCGCCACGGTGCTGGCCAGTTTTGGCGCGAGCATTTTTACCGTGGACCTGGTGGCGTTCTCCTTCCTGCGGGAATTCGGCGTGTTGCTTACCGCGATCCTGATGGCCGGCCGCACCGCCAGTGCCTTCACCGCACAGATCGGCTCGATGAAGGCCAACGAAGAGATCGACGCGATTCGCACCTTGGGCCTCGACCCGATGGAATTGCTGGTGCTGCCCCGGGTGCTGGCATTGCTGGTGGCGCTGCCGATGCTGACGTTCCTCGCGATGCTCTCGGGGATTATCGGCGGCGGTGTGGTGTGTGCCGTGGCCCTGGATATTTCGCCGGCGATGTTCCTCTCGCTGCTGCAATCGGACATTGGCGTGCAGCACTTCCTCGTCGGCATGGTCAAGGCGCCGATCTTCGCATTCCTGATCGCCGCCATCGGCTGCCTCGAAGGTTTCAAGGTCAGCGGCAGCGCCGAATCCGTCGGTGCCCACACCACCTCCAGCGTGGTGCAATCGATTTTCGTGGTGATCGTACTGGATGCGGTCGCCGCACTGTTCTTCATGGAGATGGGCTGGTGAGTCGTCTGCGCCGTGCGCCCACTGAGGCGGTGATCGAAGTCCGCGGGCTGTGCAACCGCTTTGGTTCGCAAAGCGTGCACGAGAACCTCGACCTGGATTTGTACAAGGGCGAAATCCTCGCCGTCGTCGGAGGCTCCGGCAGCGGCAAGTCGGTGCTGCTGCGCAGCATCATTGGTTTGCGCCAGCCGAGCGAAGGGGAAGTGCGGGTGTTCGGGCAGAACTTGCCGAGCCTCTCGGAACACGAGCGCTCGATGGTGGAACGGCGCTTCGGTGTGCTGTTCCAGAAGGGCGCGCTGTTTTCCTCGCTGACGGTCACCGAAAACGTTGCCTTGCCACTGATCGAACATGCCGGCCTCAGCCGCCCCGATGCCGAACACCTGGCGGCGGTAAAGCTGGCGTTGGCCGGATTGCCGCTGTCGGCCGCGGACAAATATCCATCGTCACTCTCCGGCGGCATGATCAAGCGCGCGGCCCTGGCCCGTGCCCTGGCGCTGGACCCGGACATTCTGTTTCTCGACGAGCCCACCGCCGGCCTCGACCCGATCGGCGCCGCCGCCTTCGACCAACTGATCCTGACCCTGCGCGATGCGTTGGGCCTGAGCGTGTTCCTGGTCACCCACGACCTCGACACGCTGTACACCATCACCGACCGCGTGGCGGTGCTGGCGCAGAAAAAGGTACTGGTGGCAGATGCCATCGATGTCGTCTCGGAAACCGACGACGCCTGGATTCACGAATACTTCCATGGCCCACGGGGCCGCGCGGCATTGGATGCCGCTCAACTGCTCAACGAGGTATGACATGGAAACCCGAGCCCATCATGTGATGATCGGTCTGTTCAGCGTGATCGTCGTGGTCGGCGCCATGCTGTTTGGCCTGTGGCTGGCCAAATCCAGCGTCGACAGCGCCTTTCAGGATTACGAAGTGATCTTCAACGAGGCGGTCAGTGGTTTGTCCCAAGGCAGCGCCGTGCAGTACAGCGGGATCAAGGTGGGCGACGTCACCAGCCTGCGCCTCGACCCGAAAGACCCGCGCCGGGTATTGGCACGCATCCGTCTGGCCGGCCAAACACCGATCAAGGAAGACACCCAGGCCAAGCTGGCCCTGACCGGCATCACCGGCACCTCGATCATCCAGCTCAGCGGCGGCACGCCCCAAAGCCCGGAACTCAAGGGCAAGGACGGCGAGTTGCCACAAATCATCGCCTCACCGTCGCCTATCGCTCGCCTGCTGAACAACAGCAATGACCTGATGACCAGCATCAACCTGCTGCTGCACAACGCCAACCACATGTTCTCCCGGGAGAACGTCGAGCGCCTCAGCAACACCCTGGACAACCTGCAGCAGACCACCGGCGCGATTGCCGACCAACGCGGCGACATCAAGGTGGTGATGCAGCAATTGATGCAGGTGAGCAAACAGGCCAGCGCCACCCTGGAGCAAACCACCGCACTGATGCGCAACGCCAACGGTTTACTCAATGATCAGGGCAAGCAGGTGTTCGGCAGCGCTGAAAAGGCCATGCAGTCCCTTCAACAAAGCACGGCCACGATCGACACCTTGCTGACCAACAACAAGGATTCCCTGAACAGTGGCATGCAGGGTCTCAACGAACTGGCGCCAGCGGTGCGCGAGCTGCGGGAAACCCTGGGTTCGTTGCGCGCCATTTCTCGCCGCCTGGAAGCCAACCCCAGCGGTTACCTGCTGGGCAGCGACAAGAACAAGGAGTTCACGCCATGAAGCGTGCTTACCAAGTGATCGCCCCCGTTGCCCTGGCATTGGTCAGTGCGTGTTCGATCTTGCCCAAGGCGGACCCTTCGGACGTGTACCGGCTGCCCTCGGCCCAGACCACCGCGCAGGCCAGCCCTGTGACCTGGTCGCTGCGCGTGGCCAAGCCGCAGACCAGCGAATTCCTCGACAGCCCGCGGATTGCCGTAGTGCCTAACGGTGACCTGATCAGCAGCTACGCGAATTCCCGCTGGAGCGATCCGGCACCGGTGCTGTTGCGTAACCGGTTGCTGGACGGGTTCCAGCGGGACGGACGGGTGACGCTGCTCAGTACCGATGAGACCAATCTGCAGGCGGACTTTGAGCTGGGCGGGCAGTTGCAGGCGTTTCAGAGTGAGTATCGCGGCAGTGCGGTTGAGGTGGTGATACGCCTGGACGCGCGGTTGGTGCGCGGGAGTGATCAGCGGATTATTGCCAGCAAGCGGTTTGAGGTGAGACAGCCGGTGGGGGATACCAAGGTGCCGGCGGTGGTGGCCGGGTTTGGTCAGGCTGGGGATGCGTTGAACAAGCAGGTGGTGGATTGGGCAGTCGGCCTGGGAAGCCGCGCTTTTGTGGCGAGGGAGCTTGCTCCCGTTGGGCTGCGCAGCAGCCCCAAAACCAGTCAATGAGCTTTGACTGACACACCTGCGATAACTTACTGGGGCCGCTTCGCGGCCCAACGGGAGCAAGCTCCCTCGCCACAGGGGATTTAGCGCTTAGCCGAAGAACCAGTAGCACACCGCAATCGCCGCCACGACGCCAGCAAACTCCGCCAACAACGCACACCCCACCGCATGCCGCGCCCGCTGGATCCCCACCGAGCCAAAGTACACCGCCAACACATAAAACGTGGTCTCGGTACTGCCCTGAATCGTCGCCGCCACCAACGCCGGGAAGCTGTCCACGCCCTGGGTCTGCATCGTCTCAATCAGCATCGCCCGCGCCGCGCTGCCGGAGAACGGCTTGACCATCGCCGTCGGCAACGCATCGACAAAGCGCGTGTCCATGCCGGTCCAGGCCACCACATGGCGAATCCCTTCCAGGCCGAAATCCAGCGCGCCGGACGCCCGCAACACGCCCACGGCACAGAGCATCGCCACCAGGTACGGCAGCAGGTTCTTGGCCACGTCAAAACCTTCTTTGGCGCCTTCGACAAACGCCTCGTAGACCTTCACCTTGCGCAGCGCGCCGATCACCAGGAACAGCATGATCAGCCCGAACAGCGTCAGGTTGCCGAGGATCGACGACAGGCCCGCCAGCGCAGTGGCTGAGAGCGTCGCCAGCAAGGCCATGAAACCACCCAGTACCAGCGCACCCGGAATCAGATACGCAAGCACCACCGGGTCCCACAGCCGCAGGCGTTGCATCACCGCCACCGACAGCAGGCCCACCAGGGTCGAGGCGCTGGTGGCCAGCAGGATCGGCAGGAACACCAGCGTTGGGTCCGCTGCACCTTGTTGGGCGCGGTACATGAAGATGGTGACCGGCAGCAGGGTCAGGGAAGACGCGTTGAGCACCAGGAACAAAATTTGCGCATTACTGGCGGTGTTGGGGATGGGGTTGAGCTCTTGCAGCGCCTTCATGGCCTTGAGGCCGATGGGCGTGGCGGCATTGTCGAGGCCCAGGCCGTTGGCGGCGAAGTTGAGGGTGATCAAGCCGATGGCCGGGTGGCCGGCGGGCACTTCCGGCATCAGGCGCCGGAACAGAGGGCCAAGGGCCTTGGCCAGCCAATCGACGATCCCGGCTTTCTCGGCGATGCGCAGGAAGCCCAACCACAAGGTCAGGGTGCCGAACAGCAACACCATCACCTCGACCGACAGCTTGGCCATGGCGAAAATGCTTTCCACCATCGCCGCAAAGATGCCGGCGTTACCGCCAATCAGCCATTGCGCCAGCGCGGACACCATCGCCACGATAAAAAAGCCAAGCCACAGGCCATTGAGCATCAGTTGAATCCCCCGAAAGATGGGGCGAATGATAGCGGGGCTGGCAGAAACGACAAACCCCGGAATTTTCCGGGGTTTGCGTAGGAGCCAACTCTGGCGATCAGCCGCGAGTAGTCTCGCCGGCCGGTAGTACTTGCTTGGTGCGCCAGTGCGGCAGGGAGTTCCAGTAACGCTCGCCCTTGGCGTCGTCGTACATGCCTTCCCAGCGGGAGATGACCAGTACGGCCAAGGCGTTACCGATCACGTTCAGTGCAGTACGCGCCATGTCCATGATGCGGTCGACACCGGCGATGAACGCCAGGCCTTCCAGCGGAATACCCACGCTGCCCAGGGTCGCCAGCAGTACCACGAACGACACACCCGGTACGCCGGCGATGCCTTTGGAGGTGACCATCAAGGTCAGCACCAGCATCAGTTGCTGGCCAATCGACAGGTCGATGCCATACAGCTGGGCGATAAAGATCGCCGCGATGCTCTGGTACAGGGTCGAACCGTCGAGGTTGAACGAGTAACCGGTCGGCACCACAAAGCTGCAGATCGCCTTCGGCGCGCCGTAGGCTTCCATCTTCTCGATCACACGCGGCAGTACGGTTTCGGAACTGGCGGTGGAGTAGGCCAGCACCAGCTCATCCTTGAAGATGCGCATCAGCTTGATCACCGAGAAGCCGAACAGGCGGGCGATCAGGCCGAGCACCACAAAGGCGAAGAACAGGATGGCGACGTAAACCAGGATCACCAGCTTCGCCAGCGGCAGCAGCGAAGCGAACCCGAAGTTGGCGACGGTCACTGCGATCAGGGCAAATACACCGATCGGGGCGTATTTCATGATCATGTGGGTGACTTTGAACATGCTCTCGGACACGCCCTGGAACATGGTCACCAGGGGCTCGCGCAGTTCAGGCTTGAGGCTCGACAAGCCCAGGCCGAACAATACCGAGAAGAAGATGATCGGCAGCATGTCGCCACGGGCGACGGCGGCGAAGATGTTCGACGGGATCAGGTTGAGGATCGTCTCGATGAACGCATGCTCATGCTGAACCTCGGCGGCGGTGGCCGTGTATTTGGAAATGTCGACGGTACCAAGAGTACTCATGTCGATGCCCGTACCCGGATGGAACAGGTTGGCCAACAGCAGGCCGACCACAATGGCGATGGTGGTGACCACTTCGAAGTAAAGGATGGTTTTCACGCCGATCCGACCGAGCTTTTTCGCATCCCCAACACCGGCGATCCCGACAATCAGCGACGAAATCACGATCGGGATAACGATCATCTTGATCAGGCGGATAAAGATATCGCCAGCGGGCTGCAATACGTTGCTGATCCACCAGGCCTTTTCAGCACTGAAATGGTTAAGCACCGCACCGATTGCAATCCCCAGCACCAGACCGATGAGGATCTGCCAGGCGAGGCTTAGCTTTGCCTTCTTCATGTCATTACCCTTACTTCAAGTGGACTCAGGCAGATGCGCCAGCAGCTGGAACGCTCGAGAGCGAAAAAGTGTGTGCATCTGCCCCCGTAGAAGGTCACCGCAGTTGGCCGATATGGCTCACTGGCAGGCGAAAAAAGGCGCAACTATTCCGATGCAAGCAGGCGACGTCTAATGCCGTAAACGCCTACCCTATGCCGAATCGGCATGAGTTTTTTTGAGTTTTTCTGTCTGAACGGTCAGTTCGAATACGACATTTCGGCAGGCATAAATGCCGCGAACCTGCCATTTCAGGCTTGCGCAGGGTTTTTTGAAATTCTACGGTCGCGGTTGAAAACCCCTGAAATTTCCTACGCATACCATCGAAAAACTCGTCTGGCAGGAGACAAACTTTCTCGATAGATGGTCACGCGGAAACACTAAGAAATGGTTGGGGCGACGCAAAAAGAAAAATGGCCGCTATGGGCGGCATGACTGAAGCGGGCATAAGAGCCGCAAGCCCGTTGCAAGTTCCACAAACCGTCGGCTTGGGAACTTGCGTCGCAGCTTTTCACCTGACCCGGCCCTTGCGCAGGCACTCCCTGTCCCCGTAGGTCACGCCGATCCGATCGATCAGAGCAACCCGGCCCCTTGGTCATGCACCGCCCTTGTCGGGCGATGCAAACAGAAAGAAGCATGGCGCTTCTTTCTATGGACGATAAGCCGGTAGACGACAGCGTCGTCAGACCGAACCTAGTACCAATTCGGATCTTTCTTGAGCTGTTCCATCAGCAGCTTCTGCATGCCTTCGTTCGGCTTGCCAAGAAAACGGTAGTCGGCGTGCCGTGTTGGCGATTTGTCCGCAGGCAGGCCCGCAGGAACTTCCACCAACATGGCGTAGGCATCTTCCTTATCGAAGCTGAAAGCGACGATCAGGCGCTTGTTCAGGCACGTGTCTGCGGTCTCGCAGAGCGGCCCTACCAAGTACTTGTCGCCATCCTCTTCAACGGCATTCATCTGTTCAGCGCTGCCCGACAGGTTCAACACCCATTCCGGCAAACGCTCTTCCTTCTTCACCACGCTCTGCCAGGTTTCGCGGTACTGCGGGTTCGCACTCAGCAGTTCGTTGACCCGGGTCTGGCCGTCATTGGCAGCCAGCGCCAAGCCGCTGCCGCCCAACAACAGGGCGGCAGCCAAGACTTTAAGAGACGAATTGAACATGTTCAGCCTCGGCCACGACGGCCAAAGAAGAAGGAAGCGATAAACATCACCAGGAAGACCACAAACAGAATCTTGGCGATACCCGTGGCGGTGCCCGCGATACCACCGAAGCCCAGGACTGCAGCCACAATGGCGATGATCAGAAATGTGATTGCCCAACTCAACATGGTGATTCTCCTTACGCTTCTTTTAGGGGTAACAGCGGTGGTGCCTGCGGTCGCTCGATTAAAGGACCGTGTCTTGCTTAGAACACCCAGCGTTCCTGATAAGGCAGGTCGCCGAGGGTGGAGTCTTGTTCAACCGCCGTCAGTTGCGGTGTTGTCACGTCGGCGCTGGTGCTGCCGACGGAGCGGAAATGGGTCTGGGTCATCATCGGGCGTTCAAAATGCGCGGCTACTTGCTGCTGACTCTGCTGCCAATGCGCCAATTGCTGACCGCCAATCAGGGTCACCATCAGGGCCAGGCTGGCAAACAGCCCCTGTTGCAGACGCAGTGGCGATACACGCAGTTGGGTCAGGCTTTGGCGAGTCATGCTGTATCTCTCCCGCATTCTGATTATTCGTTTATGAAACTCGTATGAGGTGTATTGCACCCTGCGTGCCAGTTTTTTAACAAAATAAAACCCAATAAAATCAATAGTTTGAAAACAAAAGCGCTTTGACACCACGAGCATCCTGCACGATGCCCCTATCCTTACCGTGCGAAATGCACGATGGTCACTGGTCGGATCAAGGGATAGGAAGGCAGCGGTCGACTGCCGAATGGGCAAGAAGGCGATAAAAACGCCTCAAAACGGCGTCTCTTTTAGAAGAAGCGCAGATAGCTGCGCGGTGACGGCTTTAATCAATCAGAATAAACCATGCAACTTGCCCGATTATTCCGGGACTAAACAACATCATTCATTCTTAGTGGGAGCGCGGGACAGATGGAATCAGCCAAGGAACTTCAAGGCCGCATTCTTTTAGTGGATGACGAATCCGCGATCCTTCGCACCTTCCGTTACTGCCTGGAAGATGAAGGCTACACCGTAGCCACCGCCAACAGCGCCGCCCAGGCCGATGCCCTGTTGCAACGCCAGGTGTTTGACCTGTGCTTCCTCGACCTGCGCCTGGGCGAAGACAACGGTCTCGATGTATTGGCGCAAATGCGTATCCAGGCACCGTGGATGCGCGTGGTGATCGTCACTGCCCATTCGGCCGTCGACACCGCCGTGGATGCGATCCAGGCCGGCGCGGCCGACTACTTGGTCAAACCTTGCAGCCCCGACCAATTGCGCCTGGCCACGGCCAAACAGTTGGAAGTACGCCAGCTCTCGGCGCGCCTGGAAGCCCTGGAAGGCGCAGTGCGCCAGCCCAAGGACGGTCTGGACTCCCACAGCCCGGCAATGATGGTGGTGTTGGAAACCGCACGCCAGGTGGCGGGCACTGATGCCAACATCCTGATTCTCGGCGAGTCCGGCACCGGTAAAGGTGAGCTGGCCCGAGCGATCCACGGCTGGAGTAAGCGCGCGAAAAAATCCTGCGTCACCATCAACTGCCCTTCGCTGACGGCGGAGCTGATGGAAAGCGAGCTGTTCGGTCATAGCCGTGGTGCGTTTACGGGCGCCAGTGAAAGTACCCTGGGCCGGGTCAACCAGGCAGATGGCGGCACGCTGTTTCTCGACGAGATCGGCGACTTTCCACTTACCTTGCAACCCAAGTTGCTGCGTTTTATCCAGGACAAGGAATACGAGCGCGTCGGTGACCCAGTCACTCGCCGTGCTGACGTGCGAATTCTTGCCGCCACCAACCTGAACCTGGAAGACATGGTTCGTGACGGTCGTTTCCGCGAAGACCTGCTGTACCGCCTGAATGTCATCACCTTGCACCTGCCACCTCTGCGCGAGCGCAGCGAAGACATCCTGACCCTGGCCGACCGCTTCCTAGCGCGCTTCGTGAAGGAATATGCGCGGCCGGCTCGCGGCTTCAGCGATGAAGCCCGTGAGGCGCTGCTCAACTACCGCTGGCCGGGAAACATCCGCGAGCTGCGCAACGTGGTGGAGCGGGCCAGCATCATCTGCCCACAGGAAAAAGTTGAGATCAGTCACCTCGGCATGGCCGAGCAGCCGACCAACAACGCCCCGCGTATTGGTGCGGCGTTGAGCCTGGATGAACTGGAAAAGGCACATATCGGCGCCGTGCTGGCCACCAGTGACACCCTGGACCAGGCGGCACGAACCCTCGGCATTGATGCGTCAACGCTGTACCGCAAACGCAAACAATACAACCTGTGAGCTGTAGCCTATGAAGCTTGCGATGAAGCTGCGCACTCGGTTGTTCCTGAGCATCTCCGCGCTGATCACCGTTGCCTTGCTGGGGTTGCTGTTGGGCCTGGTGAGTGTCATGCAAATGGCCAAGACCCAGGAATCGCTGATTCGCAGCAACTTCATCACCCTGGACCTGGGCCTCAAGCTTCGGCAGACCCTCGGCGACCAGTTGATGATCATGCTCAACGAACAGCCGAACACCGCCGCGCTGGAAGACTCCAAGCAACGCTATTTCGAGCTCCTGCAGCAAGGCATCGAACACGAACAAAAGGACGCGGCAACCAGCGGTTTTACCCAGGCCAAAAGCGACTACCTGAGTTTTCTCGAGGCGTTCGCCAAGAATGAAAATGCCCCGCCGCAACAGCGCAACAACAATGAGCTCACCGAACGCTTCAACACCTTGCGCAACGGCTTGATTGCCGAGCACAAGAAGGCCCTGGATAACATCAACGATACCGAACACAAATCTCGTGAACGCGCACTGCTGATTGCCGGCTTGCTGGGCCTAGTGGGCCTGGCGGTGCTAATCATTGGCTTCATCACCGCCCATGGCATTGCCCGACGCTTTGGCGCGCCGATCGAAGCGCTGGCCAAGGCCGCCGACAAGATCGGCCAGGGCAACTTCGAAGTCACGCTGCCCATTTCGTCGGCGGCGGAGATGAACCTGCTGACCCGACGCTTCGGCATCATGGCCGAGGCGTTGCGCCAGCATCAGGCAACCAATGTCGATGAGCTGCTTGCCGGGCAGCAACGCCTGCAGGCGGTGCTCGACAGCATCGACGACGGCCTGCTGATGATTGACCGCCAGGGTCGCCTGGAACACCTTAACCCGGTGGCACAGCGCCAACTGGGCTGGGACGAGAATCGCCTGGGCCAAGGCCTTGGCGACGCCCTGGGCCGCCCGGAACTGGATGAACAGCTGCACCTGGTACTGCGCGGCGGAAATCTGGAGCGTGCACCTGAAGACCTGGAAGTGGAGGTTGAGGGTGAACTGCGCCTGCTGACGTACAGCCTGACACCGGTCAGCCATACCCAGGGGCACATTCTGGGCGCGGTAATGGTGCTGCATGACGTCACCGAACAGCGCGCCTTTGAACGGGTGCGCAGTGAGTTCGTGTTGCGCGCGTCCCATGAGTTACGTACGCCGGTCACGGGTATGCACATGGCATTCGGCTTGTTCCGGGAACGGGCGAAGTTTCCTGCGGAATCGCGCGAAGCGGACCTGCTGGATACGGTCAACGAGGAAATGCAGCGCCTGATGCAGTTGATCAACGACTTGCTCAACTTTTCGCGCTACCAGAATGGCTTGCAGAAACTCACCCTGGGCCCGTGTGATATCAGCGACCTGCTCGAACATGCCCGCGCCCGCTTCGCGGAGCAGGCGAATGCGCAGAACATCGAACTGCTGGTTGAGGAGCAATCCCCGCTACCGAGGTTGCATGCCGATCGGGCGCAGTTGGAAAGGGTACTCGACAATTTGTTGGGCAATGCCCTTCGGCACACTGCCGACGGTGGGCAGATCCGCTTGCAGGCGCGCCGCCATGGCGAACGGGTGATTGTCAGCGTCGAGGACAACGGTGAAGGCATTGCCTACGGCCAGCAAGGACGGATCTTCGAACCGTTTGTGCAGGTAGGCCGCAAGAAAGGCGGCGCCGGGCTGGGCCTGGCGCTGTGCAAGGAGATCGTGCAATTGCACGGTGGCCGCATGGGGGTCTATTCACGGCCGGGGCAGGGGACGCAGTTCTATATGGCGCTGCCCCTGTAGGATCACGCGCCAACCGTTATTGGTGATTCAACGCCCGCAAGATCGCGGCACTTTCGGCATCCGGCGTCCCATCAAACAGCGACGCCCGGAAATGCATCTGGAATGCGGCCAACACATGCCGTGTCGCCACATCCAACTCGCCCGTCTGCGGCGTCGGATAACCCAGCTTCGCCAACTCTTCCTGGAACCAGGTAATGCTCGGCAGATCGGCGGCGTACTGCACCTGGTAACGGGCAACCGCCTTGGCGTCCGGCCACATGCCCAGCCCCTCATCCGCCAGGCGCTTCCACGGGAACAACGGCCCCGGGTCCAGCTTGCGCAGCGGGGCAATGTCGCTATGACCAATGATATTTCGCGGGTCGATACCGTTACGCTTGCTGATGTCCTTGAGCAGCACCACCAGCGACTGCACCTGCGCTTCGGAGTACGGGTACCAGACGCGGCCCGTCGGCAAGTCGCGATAACCCGGGTTCACAATCTCGATCCCGATGGAACTGGAGTTGAGCCAGGTGCGGCCCATCCACTCACTCTCTCCGGCATGCCAGGCGCGCTGGCTCTCATCCACGAGCTTATAGATGGTGGCCGAGGCATCATCACCGATCAGGTAATGGCTGCTGACCTGGCCATGGGTCAATAGCGCCAGGGAACGCTCAAGGGACGCCGAGGTGTAGTGCACGATGACGAACTGCACACGATTGTCGTGGTTCACCGACGGATGGCTGGTGTCCAGGCGAGGACCACTCGCGCAACCGGCGAGCAGGAGAAGCAGAAAGGCAGAACACAGAAGTTTCATGGCAGCAGACAATACGCTTAAGACAATAATGCAACAGTGTAACGTACCGTTTGCTGCCAGGCGGCCAAATGCGGAGTTTTAAACAAAATGGAACATTTTCAGGCCGCCTGCACCTGATTGCGTCCCGCCGCCTTGGCACGGTAAAGCGCCTCGTCAGCGCGTTTGAGCGCCAGGTCACTGCGTTCTCCCGGCTGAAATTGCGCCATGCCCATGGATACCGTGATGGTCACCGGCTCGCCCTTGAAGTGAAACGGGCACGCTTCGATGGCCGCGCGCAGGGTCTCGCCCACGGCCAACGCATCGGACAGTGATGAGTTGGGCACCAGCAACACAAACTCTTCACCGCCAAAGCGTGCGATGAAGTCGTTGGGCCGCAGGTGTTTTCGCAGCACCGTGGCGATAATCTTCAGCACCTTGTCGCCGGCCAGATGACCATAGCCGTCGTTGATACGCTTGAAGTGATCCAGGTCCAGCATCGCCAGTGACAGGTTATTACCACGCTGATGCCAGGCGTTGACCTCTTGCTCCAGGCGCTCGGTCCAGGCCGCGCGATTGGGTAATCCGGTGAGCGGGTCGATCAGGGCTTTCTGGCGCTGGACCTCAAGGTGCTCGCGATAGCCCTGGGCCTCCTGCTCCATATTGGCGACTCGTTCGGCGAGGCTTTTGAGGCGTGCAGCCACTTCCTCCTCGCGCTGGTCACGCTGGTGCTGTTGTTGGTCCATGGTGCCCAGCAGCCCTTCGAGATGGCTCTCCAACACGTGCTTGAGGCTGTCCAGATCCGCGGCATCCTGGACGCTGGTTTGCAAACCATCCACCTGTTCGCGGATCTGCGTATCCAGTTCTCTGGCGGCCGAACGACTGTCGGCGTGACCGTCGGTGGCGACCTGCAGATGCCCCTGGAATGCCTCGAGACGCTCGTTGAGTTGCTTGAGGTAGGCTTCAAACTCGTGCTGGCCGCTGTCGGTGATCGCCAGCATCAACACCGCCAGGTCATCGAGAATCGGCAGCAGTTCGTACCAGTTCAATCCGTGGGTCAGGCGCTCGCGCATGGCTTCGGCTTGGGGCCGATAACGCTCGGGCAGCGACAGGTCTTCCAGCAAGCCGAGCAGGGTGTCTTCGATATGTTTGGCCACCGAACTGTAAGATGGCTCGGGGGTGTCGGGCAGGGCGTAGGTCTGATCCGCTAGCAGCTCGTCGGGGTTCAACTCTGCCAGCTCGGGCGACTCTTGCGACTCGTCGGCCAGGATCGGTGGCAGGGAGAGGCTGCCGATCTCTGTCCGCTCAGGCTCACGGACCTGCACCTCTGGCGCTTCGACCATGGCGGCGAGGGCACTCTCGAGCTCAACCTCCGTTTCGGTCGGTTGTTCGGGCTCCGGCGTCTTGATAATGGCAGCGGGCGCCTCGATGACGGGCGCCGCAGCCACGACGGCGGTGACAACGGTCGCCGCTTCGCTGACAGCCTCAGCAGCCTTTACTTGCGGCACGGGCTCAGGAGGCGACTCGACAGGGGCCGGGGCCTTCGGCTGCGGTGCAAATGCCCGCAGCGCCTGGGCCAGCTCCGCCGATTGCGTCGGCGCCTCAAGCTCATCCACCGGCTTGGGCTTTGGCGCAGCAGGCGCAGCAGGCGCCGGAGCAGCTGGGCGGGATGCCGTGGGTAGCTCGACCTCCGGGGTTTCGGTCGCTGCATCTTTGGCGCCAAACAGACGCTGCAACAGCCCCGGGCTCGAACGGCTGGTTTCGCCCTCCGGCTCCAGGTTACTCAACGCCTGCCCCTGAAGGCCGCTCAGCTCACTCAGCAACAGCGGGATCTCCCGCGCCTGGCCGACCCGACTCTCCAACTGCTTGGCAAAGGCCTTCAGCGGGCGACTCACCTCCCGCGGCAAGGGCAGTTTCTGTAACTGAGTGACCAGGGCCGTCAACGCGCTGCCGATCTGATCAACCCGGGTTTCGCGGCGCTGCTCCGAATCCAGCACGGCCTTTTCCAGGCGCGGCAGCAATGCAGCGAGGGCAGCGTCCATGTCGTCGGTGCGCACTACATCGCGCATTTCCTTCATGCATTGGTCAACCGCACGGTCAGTCCCTTCTGCCGCCAGGGTGCTGCGTACCAGCCCCCGGCGCAGCAGGTCGAGGCGGGCGGCCCAGCGACGTTCGAGCTTTTCTTGTTGCTCGACGCTTTTAAGGTATTTTTCTTTCCAACGCTGGGCGTCGTCGCTCATGCAAGAGGTCCGCGAGGGCCGGGGCTCAACGCGGGCAATGCATCAGCCGTGAGCGAACCCGGCAGACGAATCTCTACCGCGACGGGCAGGTGATCGGAGATGGGCTGCGCCAGTACCTGCACGCTTTCGAGTGTCAGGGTCGGGCTGAGCAGGATGTGATCAAGACAACGTTGCGGTCGCCAGCTGGGAAAGGTGGCTTCGACTTGCGGCGCCAGCAACCCAAGGTCGCGCAACGGGGAATTCTGTAGCAGGTCGCTGGCGTGGGTATTCATGTCCCCCATCAGCACCTGGTGTTTGTAGTTGCCAATCAACTCGCGGATGTAGGCCAACTGCAGGGTGCGGGTTCGTGCCCCCAACGCGAGGTGCATCATCACCACGACCAACGCTTCCGGCCCTTCGCCGAACCGCACGAGAATCGCCCCGCGGCCTTTTGGACCGGGTAACGGGTGATCCTCGATCGCCCACGGTTTCAGGCGGCTGAGCACACCATTGCTGTGCTGGCCGAGTTTGCCGAGGTTGCGATTGAGTTGTTGATACCAGTAGGGAAAAGCACCGAGCTGGGCAAGGTGCTCGACCTGGTTGATGTAGCCCGAACGCAGGCTGCCACCGTCGGCCTCCTGCAGGGCTACCAGATCGAAGTCGCCCAGCAGGTCGCCGATCTTTTGCAGATTACCGGCACGCCCGTTGTGGGGCAGCAGGTGCTGCCAGCCACGGGTCAGGTAATGCCGGTATTTCTCGGTACTGATGCCCACCTGGATATTGAAACTGAGCAGGCGCAGCCGACTGTCTGCCGGCAGGCCCGTGGATTCAAGGTGGTGCTCGTTGACCTTCGGGTCATGCAAGCCAACGACACGTTCAGTACCCCAGCGACGCATGACGGGCCCCTTACTTGGCTGCGCGCTCTTTGGCGATCAACTGGTCGGCCACGTTCAGCGCTTGCTCTTCGCCGCCGGCACTGCCGATGTCAAAGCGGTATTTGCCGTTGACGATCAGGGTCGGTACGCCTTGCACGCCGTATTTCTGGGCCAGTTCCTTGTATTGGGCCATCTTGCCCTTCACAGCGAACGAGTTGAATGTCTCCAGAAACTTGGTTTTGTCGACGCCTTGGGTGGCGACGAAATCGGCCATGTCTTCAGGCTTCACCAGGCGCTTGCCTTCTTTCTGGATGGCATTGAACACAGCCGCGTGAACCTTGTGTTCTACACCCATGGTGTCCAGGGTAATGAACAACTGACCGTGGGCATCCCATGGGCCGCCGAACAGGGCAGGAATACGTTTGAAGTTCACGCCCTGAGGCAGCTTATCGACCCACGGATTGATGACTGGCTCAAAGGCGTAGCAATGCGGGCAGCCATACCAGAACAGCTCCACCACTTCGATCTTGCCCGGCACGGAAACCGGCACAGGATTGGCCAGTTCAACGTAGGTTTTACCGGCTTCAAGCGGCACGTCGGCTGCTTGTGCGGTCATGCCGAAAAGGCTGGCAGTGACGAGAGCGGCGCTGAGGATCAGATTACGCATGCTTTACTCCTGGACAAATAAAGTCGCCTCACGCGACCTTTGTTGTGACAGGTCTACGCGGGCATGAGTTCGTTAGTGTAACGGCACCGGCCACAAAAAAGGGCGGCCTAAGCCACCCTTTTTATGCTTGCATCGACGGATTAATCGAGCGTTAACGTAGCCGGGGCACTTAGTGCAGGCCCTGGATGTATTGGGACACGGCTTCGATGTCCTTGTTGCTGAGTTTCCCGGCGATGCTCTGCATGATTTTGGTATCGCCGTCGTTGGTACGATTGCCTTCGCGGAAGTCCGTCAGCTGTTTGCCGATGTACTGGGCATGTTGGCCGCTCAAGTGCGGGAAGCCAGCAGCAGCGAGGCCCGCGCCGTTAGGCGAGTGGCAACCGATGCAGGAAGGCATGCCTTTTTCCAGGTTGCCGCCACGGAACAGTTCTTCACCGCGGGCCACCAATTTCGGATCAGCAGCCCCCACGCTGCCCTTTTGGCTGGCAAAATACGCCGCGATATCCGCCAGGTCCTGATCGCTGAGGTTGGTCAACAAGCCGGTCATTTCCAGGACCGTACGCTTGCCGTCCTTGATGTCGTGCATCTGCTTGGTCAGGTAACGCTCACCCTGGCCGGCCAGTTTTGGAAAGTTTGGCGCCGGGCTATTACCGTCCGGTCCATGGCAAGCACCACATACGGCGGCTTTCGCCTGGCCGGCAGTGGCGTCGCCTGCGGCATGGGCAACACCGGTGATGCCCAAGGTCAACAGCAGACTCACGATCAGTTTGTTCATCAGCTAATCCAACTACGGCTAAGGGTTAAAGAGTTATGGACCGGGTTTACTCACCATCAACTGAATGACGGCATGGTAATCCTCGGTACTGCAGTCCATGCACAAACCACGCGGCGGCATCGCCTTGAAACCCTGGGTCACGTGTTGCACCAGCGTGTCCATACCTTGAGCCAATCTTGGCTTCCAGGCTGCCTGGTCACCCCGTTTCGGGGCGTTGGGCAACTGTCGGGCATGGCAGGCCCCGCAAACACGGTTGTACACAGCCTCCGGTTCCTGTGTAGCCTGAGCACTGTAAAGTGGCATCAAGACACCGACGGCTAGCAGCCACTTGGTCATACATCGACCTTTTCAGGGTTTGAGAGCGTTTTGCGTTCTAATGCGCAATAAAGGTCTATCGCTCCCGTGAACTTCATCCTTCGCTGGGACAAAGCACACACAAAATCTGCGGCATTATATACTGGCGCTACTGAAACGGAAACGACACCGCTTGCCGCACCTATTCCCGGCACCGCCCACATCGGAAAACTCATGCAACTCAAGAATCCCATCCTCGGCCTGTGCCAACAGTCCACCTTCATGCTCAGCGCCGCCAAAGTCGACCAATGCCCCGATGACGAAGGCTTCGAAGTCGCCTTCGCCGGCCGTTCCAACGCCGGCAAATCCAGCGCGCTGAACACCCTGACCCACGCCAGCCTGGCCCGCACCTCGAAAACCCCGGGGCGCACACAGCTCCTCAACTTCTTCAAGCTAGACGATGATCGGCGTCTGGTCGACCTTCCGGGCTACGGTTATGCAAAAGTACCTATCCCGCTGAAGCTGCACTGGCAGCGTCACCTGGAAGCCTATCTGGGTGGCCGGGAGAGTTTGAAGGGTTTGATTCTGATGATGGACATCCGTCATCCAATGACCGACTTCGACCTGTTGATGCTCGATTGGGCTGTCGCCAGCGGCATGCCGATGCACGTCCTGCTGACCAAGGCCGACAAGCTGACCTACGGCGCAGCCAAGAACACCCTGCTCAAAGTGCAGGCAGAAATCCGTAAGGGTTGGGGCGACGCGGTGACTATCCAGCTGTTCTCGGCGCCAAAACGCATGGGCCTGGAAGACGCCTATACGGTACTGGCAGGCTGGATGGAACTGGCTGACAAAGGTTCGGAAGCCGCCGAGTAAAAACTCGGGGCAAAAAAAACCCCGGACTTCGTATGGGGAGGGGAAGTTCGGGGTCCAAGTTCCGGACCGCTAGGGCGGGGTCCAGATATCTGCCAACACTTAACACAACATAGGAGCATTGAAGGGCTTCACCACCCATTCAGTAACTCTGAGTAGCAATTCACGGGTTAAGTTCCGGCACGTTCAAAAAACTATTGGAAATAACTCGCCGCGTTTTCCGATCTAAAGCGCTGCCGCGGCATGATGCCGCGGCCCAAGCCCCAGGCTTAGTGCGCCTCGTCCCAGTTGTCGCCCACGCCGACGTCCACCACCAGTGGCACATCCAGCTTCGCCGCATCGCTCATGTGTTCACGAATCTTCGCGCTGACTTCAGCGACCAGGTCTTCACGCACCTCCAGCACCAATTCATCGTGCACCTGAAGGATCACCTTGGCGTCCAGGCCCGAGGCCGTCAGCCAGTTGTCGACCTTGACCATGGCCTTCTTGATGATATCGGCCGCGGTACCCTGCATCGGCGCGTTGATCGCCGTACGCTCGGCGCCGGCACGCTCCTGAGGCTTGTTGGAGTTGATCTCCGGCAGGTACAGGCGGCGCCCGAACAAGGTTTCCACGTAGCCCTGGTCAGCCGCCTGGGCACGGGTGCGCTCCATGTACTCGCGAACCCCCGGGTAGCGGGCGAAGTACACATCGATGTAAGCCTTGGCGGTCTTGGTGTCGACGCCGATGTCCTTGCCGAGCTTCTGGGCGCCCATGCCGTAGATCAGGCCAAAGTTGATCGCCTTGGCGCTGCGACGCTGATTGGACGTGACCTCAGCCAACTCAACCTTGAACACCTCGGCCGCTGTGGCGGTGTGCACGTCCAGGTCGTCGCGGAACGCATTCAGCAACCCTGCGTCCTTGGACAAATGCGCCATGATGCGCAGCTCGATCTGCGAATAGTCCGCCGCCAACAGCTTGTAGCCCTTGGGCGCGACAAACGCCTGGCGAATACGCCGGCCTTCGGCGGTACGCACCGGGATGTTCTGCAGATTTGGATCGCTCGAGGACAGACGCCCGGTCGCCGCGACGGCCTGGTGATAGGACGTGTGAACCCGCCCGGTACGCGGGTTGATCTGTTCGGGCAGACGGTCGGTATAGGTACTTTTCAGCTTGCTCATGCTGCGGTACTGCATCAGCACTTTTGGCAACGGATAGTCGTCTTCAGCCAATTTGGCCAAGACTTCCTCGGCCGTCGAGGCCTGGCCCTTGCCGGTCTTCTTCAACACCGGCAGCCCGAGCTTCTCGTAGAGAATCGCGCCCAACTGCTTGGGCGAGCCCAGGTTGAACTCCTCGCCGGCGATTTCATACGCCTGGCGTTCCAGGTCCACCATCTTGTTGCCCAGCTCGATGCTCTGGATACCCAGCAGAGCAGCATCCACCAAGGCGCCCTGGCGCTCAATGCGCGCCAACACCGGCACCAGCGGCATCTCGATGTCGGACAATACGCTGGCCAGGGTAGGAATAGCGGCAAGCTGCTTGTGCAATTCCTGGTGCAAACGCAGGGTCACATCCGCGTCTTCCGCCGCGTAAGGGCCGGCTTGCTCCAGGGCAATCTGGTCAAAGGTCAGCTGCTTGGCGCCTTTGCCAGCGATGTCCTGGAAGCTGACGGTGTCGTGGTCCAGGTACTTCTTCGCCAGGCTGTCCATGTCGTGGCGAGTCGCCACGGAGTTCAGCACGTAGGATTCAAGCATGGTGTCGAAGGCAATGCCGCGCACGGTGATGCCGTGTGCCGGGTCACCACCGATGGCGCAGTTGGCCAGGATGTTCATGTCGAACTTGGCGTGCTGGCCGACCTTGAGTTTTTCCGGATCTTCGAGCAACGGCTTCAGGGCCAGCAGCACAGTGTCCCGATCCAGCTGTTCCGGCGCGCCGATGTAGGAGTGGGTCAGCGGAATGTAGGCTGCTTCATGGGCCTGCACGGCAAACGACACACCCACGAGTTGCGCTTTCTGAGCGTCGATCCCGGTAGTTTCGGTATCAAAGGCGAACAGCTTGGCGTCATTGAGCTTCTTCAGCCACACATCAAACTGAGCCTGGGTGAGGATGGTTTCGTACACCGGCTCTACAGAAACCGGCGCAACTGTCTCAACCGCTTCCTCGGCGACTGCGGCCGACGGAGCTGCGCTCAATTCAACCCGCTTGGCATCGCGCTGAATCTCGTCAATCCAGCTCTTGAACTCCAGCAGCGTGTACAGCTCCAGCAGCTTCTCGCGATCCGGCTCGATCAGGTGCAAATCGTCCAGGCCCACATCCAGCGGCACGTCGATCTTGATCGTTGCCAACTGGTAGGACAGGAACGCGCTTTCCTTGTGCTCTTCGAGCTTGGCGACCAGGGTCTTGGCACCACGAATCGGCAAGGTCGGCACGATATCGAGCTGCTCGTAGAGCTCTTTCAAACCGCCGTTCACGCCTACCAACAGGCCGGAAGCCGTCTTCGGACCAATGCCCGGAACGCCCGGGATGTTGTCGGACGAGTCGCCCATCAACGCCAGGTAATCGATGATCTGCTCGGGAGCGACACCGAATTTCTCCTTCACGCCCTCAACGTCCATGGCGCTACCGGTCATGGTGTTGACCAAGGTAATGTGCCCGTCCACCAACTGCGCCATGTCCTTGTCACCGGTGGAAATCACCACCGGCCGGTCGGCGGCCGCGCTGCTGCGGGCCAGGGTGCCGATCACGTCGTCCGCTTCCACGCCTTCGACGCACAGCAGCGGGAAGCCCAGGGCGATCACGCTCTGGTGCAGCGGCTCGATCTGCACGCGCATGTCATCGGGCATGCTCGCGCGGTTGGCCTTGTATTCGGCGTACAGCTCATCGCGAAATGTCCCGCCCTTGGCGTCGAACACCACCGCGAACGGACTGTTCGGGTACTGTTTGCGCAGGCTTTTGAGCATGTTCAGCACGCCCTTGACCGCGCCGGTAGGCAGGCCTTTGGAAGTGGTGAGCGGCGGCAGCGCGTGAAAGGCGCGGTACAGGTAAGAAGAACCGTCCACCAGGACGAGGGGGGCTTGGCTCATGAGCAGGATCAACCTTTTCGGCGGGTCAGGCGCTAGAATAGCCGGACCAATGACGACAAAGGGACAAGGTTATCATGCGTACAGTAAATCGCTTGTTGTTGACCGGCTTGATTGCATTCCTTCCGCTGGCCGCCATGGCAGCCGACGGGGCGCCTTCGGCAGATCCGGAGGTCACCATTCGCACGGAAGGCGACAAGACCATCCAGGAATACCGCCAAAATGGCTTCCTGTACGCAATCAAGGTGACTCAGAAAGGCTTTCCGCCTTACTTCCTGGTGCGCGCGGACGGAACCGATGCGAACTTCATCCGCTCTGACCAGCCGGATATGCTGATCCCGTCATGGAAGATTTTCGAATGGAAATGATTTCTTAACTTTAATCGGCGCTGCTCCCCGCAGCGCCCGTAACGGCAGTTTTAACCATGTCTGTGTTCACCCCCCTGGCTCGGCCCGAGCTGGAAACCTTTCTTGCCCCTTACGGGCTCGGCCGCCTGCTTGATTTCCAGGGGATTGCCGCTGGTAGTGAAAACACCAATTTCTTTATCAGCCTGGAACAGGGCGAGTTTGTCCTGACCCTGGTCGAGCGCGGCCCCGTGCAGGAAATGCCGTTCTTCATCGAACTGCTGGACGTGCTCCACGACGCCGACCTGCCAGTGCCTTACGCCCTGCGTACCACTGACGGCGTGGCCTTGCGCGAGTTGGCGGGCAAACCGGCACTGTTGCAACCGCGCCTGGCGGGCAAGCACATCAAGGACGCCAACGCCCAACATTGCGTGCAAGTGGGCGAATTGCTCGGTCACCTGCACTTGGCCACCCAAGGCGACAAGGTGCTGGAACGCAAGACCGATCGCGGGCTGGACTGGATGCTCAGCGAAGGCGCGCAACTGATTTCACACCTCGACGCGGAACAACAACGCCTGCTGCAAGCTGCGCTGGATGAGATCGAGGCGCACAAGATGCAGATCCTCGCGCTGCCCCGGGCGAATATCCACGCCGACCTGTTCCGCGACAACGCGATGTTCGAAGGTACGCACCTGACCGGGCTGATCGACTTCTACAACGCCTGCTCCGGGCCGATGCTGTACGACGTAGCGATTGCCCTGAACGACTGGTGCTCGGACGCCGACGGCGTGATCGACGGCCAGCGGGCACGGGCATTGTTGGGGGCTTATGCGGGCTTGCGACCGTTCACTGCCAAGGAAGCAGAGCTGTGGCCGACCATGCTGCGTGTGGCCTGTGTGCGGTTCTGGCTGTCACGCCTGATTGCGGCTGAATCGTTCGCCGGGCAGGACGTGCTGATTCACGACCCGCGAGAGTTTCAGGTGCGCCTGGCGCAACGCCAGCAGGTCAAGACCCCGCTGCCATTCGCCCTCTAAAGATCGTACACGGTCAAAAAAAGTGGGAGCGGGCTTGCTCGCGAAGGCGGTGGATCAGTCAATGCATCTGCTGCCTGACACTCCGCCTTCGCGAGCAAGCCCGCTCCCACATTTGATCTTCGCTGAGCCTTACAGGGATTCCAGGCACCCAGCCAGGTCATTCCCCAGCTTCTCCAGCACCTGCTCATACCCCTGGGCGGAAGCCGGCGTGTAACCGCCCAACGCATCCAGCTCCGCCAACTTCACCGGCAAACCCGCCACCAGCGTTTCCGCCAGGCGAGGGCGCAATGGCGGCTCGCTGAATACACAAGTCTTGCCCACTTCCTGCAAACGCGTGCGCATCGCCGCCACGTGCTGGGCGCCAGGCTGCACTTCTGCGGCAACACTGAACACACCGGCGTGCTTGAGGCCGTAGGCATCTTCGAAGTAATCGAACGCTTCATGGAACACGAAGTAAGGCTTGCCGGCGACGTCCGCCATGCGTGCTTTCAAGCGCGCATCCAGCGCATCCATACGGCCATCAAAGGCCTTCACGTTGCTCTGGTAACGCTCGGCGTTGGCCGGGTCGGCAGTGCTGAGGTCCGCCGCCATGCGGTTGGCGATCACCCGAGCGTTGACCGTCGACAGCCACAAATGCGCATCCAGGCTGCCTGGGCGATGATCGTGATCATGTTCGTCAGCCTCTTCAGCATGGGAATGGCTATCTTCGGCGAACCGGCGCAATTTCATTCCGGGAAGGTCCTGCACGGCCACCGTCGGCAAGCTGCGGCCTTTCAAGACGCGCGGCAGGAAGCTTTCCATGTCCGGGCCGATCCAATACAGCAGGTCCACCGACTGCACGCGCCGTACGTCGGAAGGACGCAACGCATAGTTATGGGGCGAAGCGCCCGGCGGCAGCAATACCTCGGGAATCGCCACGCCATCCTGCACGGCGGCGGCAATCAGCTGTAACGGTTTGATGCTGGTCAACACCCGAACCTCCGCCTGAGCGGTACCGGCAAGCAGCAAACTGGTGACAAATACGACAAAAACGGGAAAAAGTCTGGACACGATGACCACTCAAGGAGGCAGGAACAGGTAACATAATAACGTCTCTCACAAATATCTGTCGCCGCTCATGCCTAAAACACCGCTTGCCAGCCGTCCCCACGACCACTCTCACTGCGTGCACACCGCGCTGTCAGAGGCCGACGCCTTGTGCGCGCGCCAAGGGCTGCGCCTGACCGCCCTGCGTCGCCGGGTGCTGGAGCTGGTGTGGCAAAGCCATAAGCCACTGGGTGCCTACGACATCCTCGGCGTACTCAGCGAGCAGGATGGCCGCCGCGCCGCGCCGCCCACGGTGTACCGCGCGCTGGACTTCCTGCTGGATAACGGCCTGGTACATCGCATTTCGTCGCTCAACGCCTTTGTCGGCTGCAACCACCCGGAACACGCGCACCAGGGCCAGTTTCTGATTTGCCGCGAATGCCACGCCGCCATCGAGCTTGAGCAAAAAAGCATCAGCGACAGCATCATCAAGAGCGCCGGCGACGTCGGCTTCAAGGTCGAAGGGCAAACCGTCGAAGTCGTCGGTGTGTGCTCGGGCTGCCAGGGGGCTTGATGAGCACTGCGTTAATCCGCCTGGAGCAGGTCGGGGTCACGTTCGCCGGGCAAAACGTGCTGGACAACATCGCCCTGAGCGTCGAGCCGGGGCAGATCGTCACGCTGATCGGCCCTAACGGCGCCGGCAAGACTACCTTGGTGCGCGCCGTGCTCGGGCTGCTCAAACCCGACAGCGGCAGCGTATGGCGCAAGCCGAAGTTGCGAGTGGGCTACATGCCGCAAAAGCTGCATGTGGACCCGACCCTGCCCCTGTCAGTGCTGCGCTTCCTGCGCCTGGTGCCCGGCGTAGACCGCGCCCGCGCGCAGTCCGCCCTTAAGGAAGTCGGCGCCGAACAGGTGATCGACAGCCCGGTGCAAAGCATCTCCGGCGGCGAAATGCAGCGTGTGCTGCTGGCCCGCGCCCTGCTGCGCGAACCGGAACTGCTGGTACTCGATGAACCCGTGCAAGGTGTCGACGTGGCCGGCCAGGCCGAGTTGTACAGCCTGATCACCCGCCTGCGGGACCGCCATGGCTGCGGCGTGCTGATGGTCTCCCACGACCTGCACCTGGTGATGAGCACCACCGACCAGGTGGTGTGCCTTAATCGCCACGTGTGCTGCTCCGGCCACCCGGAACAGGTCAGCGGCGACCCGGCTTTCGTCGAGCTGTTCGGCAAGAACGCCCAAAGTCTCGCGATCTATCACCACCATCACGACCACGCCCATGACCTGCATGGCGCTGTTGTCTCTGACCCCGCCACACCCCATACCCACGTTCATGGAGATAGCTGCAAGCATGGCTGATTTTCTGCTCTACGCCCTGCTGGCAGGCTTGGCTCTGGCGCTGGTGGCGGGCCCACTGGGCTCGTTCGTGGTCTGGCGGCGCATGGCCTATTTTGGCGACACCTTGTCCCACGCTGCGCTGCTGGGCGTGGCCATGGGCTTTCTGCTGGATGTGAGCCCAACCATTGCCGTCACCGTCGGCTGCCTGCTGCTGGCGGTGCTGCTGGTGACCCTGCAACAGCGCCAGCCGCTGGCTTCCGATACGCTGCTGGGCATCCTGGCCCCAAGTACCTTGTCCCTGGGCCTGGTGGTGCTGAGCTTCATGCATGAAGTGCGTATCGACCTGATGGCCTACCTGTTCGGCGACCTGCTGGCCATCAGCCCCACCGACCTGGCCTGGATCCTCGGCGGCAGCGCGGCAGTGCTGGTGCTGCTGGTGACCTTGTGGCGCCCACTGCTGGCGATCACCGTCCACGAAGAACTCGCCACTGTCGAAGGCTTGCCCGTGGCCGCGCTGCGCATGACCCTGATGCTGCTGATCGCCGTGGTGATTGCTGTCGCGATGAAGATTGTCGGCGTATTGTTGATCACATCACTGCTGATCATCCCGGCGGCAGCGGCCCAGCGTCATGCCCGCTCGCCGGAGCAAATGGCGATTGGCGCCAGCCTGTTGGGGATGCTTGCGGTGTGTGGTGGCCTGGCGCTGTCCTGGTTCAAGGACACCCCGGCCGGCCCGTCGATTGTGGTCACGGCGGCCGCCCTGTTTCTGCTGAGTTTTGTCCTGCCCCGTCGTGGGGTGTAGACTTGCTCGCTTTTTGCGCAATTAGAGAGTCGCAGGAATGAAGCTGTTCAACGCCCGTTATCTGCTCCTTGCCGCATTTTCCTTGCTGCTGGGCGCCTGCCAAAGCACCCCGCCCGCCGCCCCCCAGGCGCCGGACGCACGCGCTGCGGCCATCGCACAGCTGGAGCAAAACCTCGCCAGCAGTGAACTGGCCACCGCCGAAGACGAGCTGGCCGCCTTGCAGGCCCAGTCGCCCAACGACCCGGCGCTGGAGCCTTATCAGCGCCAACTGGCCGAAGCCTATTTGCAGCGCAGCCAGATCGTCCTGCAAAAAGGTGACGTCAACGCAGCTGCCACGGCCTTGAGCCGCGCTCGGGCTTTAATGCCCAAGGCGCCGGCGCTGACCGGTGGCGTCAACAGCGCGATTGCCCACGCCCGTAAAGTCGAGTTGGATAAAGCCGAGGCGGCCTTGAAAGCCGCTGAGGCCAAGCCACCGGCCAAGGTCATCGACCCGGCAGCGCCAAGCACCACGGTTGCACTGAACCTCACCGATATTGAAGCGCTGCGCCATCAACTGGATGAGATCGCTACCGATGTGGTGAATTACCAGTGCGATGTGAGCATCCAGGCACCGCGCACCGAAGATTACCCATGGCTGGCCACGCTGCTGGCCAAACGGGTAAAGCGCATTGATTCGGGGTATGACCTGAAGATTCACCGGCAGATCCTGAAGAAGGTTCCGGCGCAGGTTGTGCTGATTCCGCGTAAGACTGAATAAAGCCATTCGCGAGCAAGCCCGCTCCCACATTTAACCGAGTTCCAACGTTGGAATGCGTTCAAATGTGGGAGCGGGCTTGCTCGCGAAGGCGATCTAACAAACAACCGATACCTTAAGCCGGAACAGCTTTAGCCTTCGGCTCCCGATCCCAGACCCGATGCTGGGCAATCGCTGCAAAAAACGCCTTCAACGCCTTCGCATCACCGCCCACTATCAGCCCCGCATCTGCCTCAAGCTTCAGCACATCCAGCAACCGCTTTGCCTCTCCGGCCAAGGCAATCGCCTTCAAGTGCTTGTACGCCTCCAGCAGGTAATGCAACGCCACGCCATCACCGCTCAACGCCTGAACCGACTTGGCGCCACCCGGCACAAACACAGCATCGAACGCTACCGAAGGCAAGCCTTCCATGGATGCATCCACCGGCAGGCTCTTGCCCTCCGCCGTCGTCACCGGTGCCGATGTCGGCCCGAGCAGCTTCGCATGCGCACCCTCGGCTTCCAGCGCCTTCTTCAAGGCGTCAATCGCCGAACCATCAACGCCGTTCGCCGCCAGGATCGCGACCTTGCGGGTCTTGATATCACCCGACAGCAAGTTGGCCTGGCTCAACGCTGGCGAACGTTCCGGAGACGTCTTGCGCTCCGACACCGTGCCTTTCTTCGGCGCCGGCAAGCCCAGGTTCTGCGCCACACGCTTGGCCAGTTCGAGGTCGATGTTGGCGAGGATCTCGTTCACCTGCCGAGCCCGGATGAATTCACGCTCCACCTTGCCCAGCTCGAAGCTGTATGCCGCGATGATGTGCTCTTGCTCGTGCTTGCTCATGCTGCGGAAAAACAAGCGCGCCTGGGAGAAGTGATCACCGAACGACTCGCTGCGCGCACGGATCTTGTGGGCGTCGATTCGCTCCGGATAAGTCTCAAAACCACCGTCCTGCGCCGCAGGCGGAGTTTCTTTCGGCCAGCCGCCATCAATGGAGTTCGGCTCGTAGGACGCGCGCCCCTTGTCGATGGTGGTGCGGTGCATGGCATCACGCTGGCCGTTATGGAACGGCGCGACCGGACGGTTGATCGGCAACTCGTGAAAGTTCGGGCCGCCGAGTCGGCTGATCTGCGTGTCGGTGTAGGAAAACAGGCGGCCTTGCAGCAGCGGGTCATTGGAGAAGTCGATACCCGGCACGATATGCCCCGGGCAGAACGCCACTTGCTCGGTCTCGGCAAAGTAGTTGTCCGGGTTGCGGTTGAGCACCATCTTGCCCAGCGGCGTGATGGGCACCAACTCTTCGGGGATCAACTTGGTCGGGTCGAGAATATCGAAGTCGAACTTATGCTCGTCTTCTTCGGCGATGATCTGCACGCCCAATTCCCACTCCGGGTAATCGCCACTTTCAATGGATTCCCACAGGTCACGACGGTGGAAGTCGGTGTCTTTGCCTGCCAGCTTCTGCGCCTCGTCCCACACCAGGGAACAGGTGCCGACGGTAGGACGCCAGTGGAATTTGACGAAGTTGGATTTACCCTCGGCATTCACCAAGCGGAAGGTGTGTACACCAAACCCCTGCATGGTCCGTAGGCTTTTTGGAATGGCCCGGTCAGACATGGCCCAGATCACCATGTGCGCCGACTCCGGCTGCAGCGAGACAAAATCCCAGAACGTATCGTGGGCCGAGCCGCCGGTAGGAATCTCGTTGTGGGGCTCAGGTTTTACCGCATGCACGAAGTCAGGAAACTTGATCGCGTCCTGAATGAAAAATACCGGCATGTTGTTGCCCACCAGGTCGAAGTTGCCCTCGTCGGTGAAGAACTTCACGGCAAAACCACGCACGTCACGCACGGTATCACCCGAACCACGAGGGCCCTGCACCGTGGAGAAACGCGCAAAGACCGGGGTTTTATGCGCAGGGTTACGCAGGAACCCGGCCTTGGTCAGCGCCGAATGGTTTTCATAGGTCTGGAAATAACCATGGGCGCCGGTACCCCGGGCATGGACGATACGCTCCGGGATGCGCTCATGGTCAAAGTGCGTGATTTTTTCACGCATGATGAAATCTTCCAGCAGCGAAGGCCCGCGGGAACCGACCTTCAAGCTGTTCTGGTTATCGGAAACCTTCACGCCCTGGTTGGTGCGCAGCGCCTGGCCCGTCGCGTCGGAGCGAAATGTTTCCAGGCTTTGCAGCTTGGCGTTGGTATTGCCACGGTCCAGAGTGTCGGTACCCGCAAGTTCGCTCTTGGGCGGGGTAACTGGCTTTTTAGTACTCATCAGACAAAAACTCCTCGTTTGCGTAGGCCAGAGCGATCCCCGGCTCTTCTTGAGCAAAACCCCAGGCACGGCACCTGGGAATTTCGAGTTGCTTAAGTAGTGACTGACACGGTTTTGTACCGTTCCTTTTTTATGACCTTTGATCGCGTTATTGCCAAATCGCTGGTCGGATGAGAAATAAATGCTAAGAAACGCTATACGGACAGGCTAAAATGCGCGCCCGGCTAACCGCTGATCCCTTTTTAATGCGCCCCACAAGGTTCGCTACGTGATCGAGTTTCATAACGTCCATAAAACCTACCGGGTCGCCGGTAAGGATATCCCCGCACTGCATCCCACCAACCTGCGCGTCGAAAATGGCCAGGTGTTTGGTCTGATCGGCCATTCCGGTGCGGGAAAAAGTACTTTGCTGCGCCTGATCAATCGCCTGGAAGAACCCAGCGGCGGCCAGATCAAGGTCGATGACGAGGAAGTCACGGCCCTGGACGCCAACGGCCTGCGCCGTTTCCGGCAACAGGTCGGGATGATCTTCCAGCACTTCAACCTGCTGGCCTCCAAGACCGTCGCCGACAACGTGGCACTTCCGCTGACTCTCGCGGGCGAACTTTCCCGCAAGGAAATCGACCTGCGCGTGGCCGAACTGCTGGCCCGGGTCGGCCTGTCCGACCACGCCAAGAAGTACCCGGCGCAGCTGTCCGGCGGCCAGAAGCAACGCGTCGGCATCGCCCGCGCCCTGGCCACCAAGCCAAAGATCCTGCTGTGCGACGAAGCCACCAGCGCCCTCGACCCGCAGACCACCGCCTCGGTGTTGCAACTGCTGGCCGAGATCAACCGCGAGCTGAAGCTGACCATCGTGCTGATCACCCATGAAATGGACGTGATCCGCCGGGTCTGCGACCACGTGGCCGTGATGGACGCCGGCGTGATTGTTGAGCAAGGCACCGTCGCCGACGTGTTCCTGCACCCCAAGCACCCGACCACCAAGCGTTTCGTGCAGGAGTCCGAGCAAGTCGACGAAGGCGAGCAGCGTGACGACTTCGCCCACGTGCCGGGCCGCATCGTACGCCTGACGTTCCAGGGCGAAGCGACCTACGCACCGCTGCTGGGCACCGTCGCCCGTGAAACGGGTGTGGACTACAGCATCCTTGCCGGTCGTATCGACCGCATCAAAGACATTCCTTACGGGCAACTGACCCTCGCCGTCACCGGTGGCGACATGGAGGCAGCCTTTGCCGCCTTCACCGCCGCAGACGTCCACATGGAGGTGCTGCGCTAATGGAAATCTTCTTGAGCTTTTTCTCGAACATCGACCGGTCCGAAATCCTGTTGGCCACCGGCGACACCATGACCATGCTGTTCGGCTCGCTGCTGTTCACCGTGTTGCTGGGCCTGCCGCTGGGCGTGCTGCTGTTCCTGTGCAGCCCGCGCCAGCTGTTCGAACAAAAAGGCCTGTACGCGATGCTGTCGCTGATCGTGAACATCCTGCGTTCGCTGCCGTTCATTATTCTGCTGATCGTGATGATCCCGTTCACGGTGCTGATCACCGGCACCTCGCTGGGTGTTGCCGGTGCGATTCCGCCGCTGGTGGTGGGCGCCACGCCGTTCTTTGCGCGCCTGGTGGAAACCGCGTTGCGCGAAGTGGACCGCGGGATTATCGAAGCGACCCAGGCCATGGGCGCCACTACCCGGCAGATCATCACCAACGCCTTGCTGCCCGAAGCCCGCCCTGGCATCTTCGCGGCGATTACGGTGACGGCGATTACACTGGTTTCCTACACGGCGATGGCCGGTGTGGTAGGTGCCGGTGGTTTGGGTGATCTGGCGATCCGTTTCGGTTATCAGCGCTTCCAGACCGACGTGATGGTGGTCACCGTGGTGCTGCTGTTGATCCTGGTACAAATTCTGCAAACCGTCGGCGACAAGCTGGTGGTGCACTTTTCTCGAAAATAACGGCTATTGCCGGCGCGAAGCCGGCCAATTCCCGAACAAGGAGCTTGTTGAATGAAAAAACTACTGGTTGCTTTCGCCGCCGTTGCCGCGTTCTCCGCCCACGCCGCCGAAACCCTGACCGTGGCCGCATCCCCGGTGCCCCACGCTGAAATCCTCGAATTCGTGAAGCCGGTTCTGGCTAAAGAAGGCGTGGACTTGCAGGTCAAAGTCTTCACCGACTACGTCCAGCCAAACGTACAGGTTGCCGAAAAACGCCTGGACGCCAACTTCTTCCAGCATCAGCCGTACCTGGATGAATTCAACAAAGCCAAGGGCACTCACCTGGTGAGCGTCGGCGCTGTGCACCTGGAGCCTCTGGGCGCCTACTCCAGCAAGTACAAGAAGCTGGAAGACCTGCCAAGCGGCGCCAACGTCGTGATCCCGAACGACGCTACCAACGGCGGCCGCGCGCTGTTGCTGCTGGCCAAGCACAACCTGATCACCCTGAAGGACCCGACCAACATCCTGTCGACCATCAAGGACATCACCGGCAACCCGAAAGACCTGAAGTTCCGCGAACTGGAAGCCGCCACGCTGCCGCGCGTATTGACCCAGGTCGACCTGGCGCTGATCAACACCAACTACGCCCTGGAAGCCAAGCTGGACCCCTCCAAGGACGCACTGGTGATCGAAGGCAACGACTCGCCTTACGTGAACATTCTGGTGACCCGCGAAGACAATAAGGATTCGGATGCGGTGAAGAAGCTGGTAGCAGCCCTGCACACACCGGAAGTGAAAGCGTTCATTCTCGAGAAGTACAAAGGCGCGATCCTGCCAGCGTTCTGATCCAAGACCGAAACCCCGATCGATCGTTCCCACGCTCTGCGTGGGAACGCATCCTGTGAAGCTCTGCGTCACGACCTCAAAAGCGGACGCAGAGCGTCCAGTGCGGCATTCCCACGCAGAGCGTGGGAACGATCTAAACCAATGTGGGAGCAGGCTTGCTCCCACATTTGATTTGTGTCGCTCATGAAATGGTCGGCAGGCTTATTTACGCTGCAACAACCCCGGCAACTGCGCCACAAGCTTCTGGTTGTTCAACGGCGCCCGGATAAACCCGCGCTGGGTGCCGTCCGGCCCGATCAGCGCCAGGTTACCGCTGTGGTCGACGGTGTAGTTGGGCTTGCTGGTGTCCGCCGGAATGAACGGAATACTTACCGCGTTCGAAACCTTCTGCACATCCTCCACATTCGCGCCGGTCAGGCCTTCGAACTGGGGATCGAAGTAGCCCAGGTACTGTTTGAGCTGCGCCGGCGTATCGCGGTTCGGGTCAACGCTGACCAGGATCACTTGCAACTTATCCACCACGTCTTTAGGCAGTTCGCTATTGATCTGGCGCAGTTGGGCGAGGGTGGTCGGACAGATGTCCGGGCAGAAGGTGTAACCGAAGAACAACACGCTCCACTTGCCTTTCAGCTCGTTGACCACCACCGGCTGGCCGTCCTGGTTGGTCATGGTCACCGGCGGCAACTGGCGGCTTTGCGGCAGCAGGATGATGCCCGCATCGATCAAGGCCGTCGGGTCGCCTTGGCCTTTGCCGCTCAGTACTTTGTTGACGGTCAGGCCCATGATCAACGCGACAATGGCCACCAGAATGAAGACAGTTTTTTGAGTTCGAGTCATAGGTTCAACAATAGGTAGTGGTCTACGAGCAGGGCGATAAACAGCGCGAACAGGTACCAGATAGAGTACTTGAAGGTGTTGATCGCCGCGTGCGGCCGACTGCCACGGTACAGCACACAGGCCCATTGCAGAAAGCGCCCGCCCAGAACCAGCGCGCACACCAGGTACAGCAAGCCGCTCATGTGGATGACATACGGCATCAGGCTGACCGCCAACAGGGCGAAGGTGTAGAGCAGGATATGCACCTTGGTGTAGTGCTCGCCGTGGGTCACCGGCAGCATCGGGATGTCGGCCTTGGCGTATTCCTCCTTGCGGTGAATCGCCAGGGCCCAGAAGTGCGGCGGGGTCCAGGCGAAGATGATCAGCACCAGCAGCAGCGGCTCGGCGCTGACGTAGCCAGTGACGGCAACCCAACCCAGCAACGGCGGCGCGGCGCCGGCCAGGCCGCCGATGACGATGTTCTGCGGCGTCGCACGTTTGAGGAAACCGGTGTAGATCACCGCGTAGCCCAACAGCGAGGCCAGGGTCAGCCAGGCGGCCAGTGGATTGGTAAACGCCAGCAACAGCGCCAGCCCGGCAACCGCCAGCACCAGCGCAAAAACAAGCGCCGCCACAGGCGATACGCGCCCTTCCGCCAGCGGACGCTTATGGGTGCGCGCCATCAGCGCATCGATGCGCCGATCCACCACATGGTTCACCGCCGCCGCGCCGCCGGCACACAGCGCGATCCCCAGGTTGCCGAAAATCAGCACCGGCCAAGGCACCCCGGCGCGGGTGGCGAGGAACATGCCCACCAGCGAGGTGATGAGCATCAGCACCACCACTTTGGGCTTGGTCAGCTCCAGGTAGTCACGCCAGATCGCCTGGCTATGACGCTCGCCGATCAAGGTCGCCATGGCATCTCTCCTTTTAGGGTCATGAGGCCCGACACGTGTTTACGCGGGCTGAAGCGCCAGCCGAACGGTAACTGATGTCGCACTCGAACCAGGCTGGTGCGGGCGTGGTAATTGACCAGCACCAGCGTCAGCAGCAACGCCGCGCCGCCGGCGTTATGCGCGACCGCAACCGGCAGCGGCAGGTGGAAATACACGTTGCTCAAGCCCAGGCAAATTTGCGCCGCCAGGGCGATCAGCAACAGGCCGGCCAAGCGGGTCATGCCGACCACCTTGAGTTGCCAGGCCAGGCCCAGCAGCACGACGGTGACCAGCAGCGCGCCAATCCGATGGGTCAGGTGAATCGCCGTGCGTGCATCACTGTCCAGCTGCCCACCGAGGTAATTGGGGCCGATATGCTGGGTCAGGTGAAAGCCATTGGCGAAATCCGCCGCCGGCCACCACTGCCCGTGACAAGTCGGCAGGTCGATACAGGCCACGGCCGCGTAGTTGGAGCTGACCCATCCACCCAGGGCAATCTGGCCGATCGCCAGCACCAGGCCAGCCGTCGCCCAATACTGCAAACGCCTGGGCACGATCAGCGCCGGCAATACACCGGACAGCCGCAGTGTCAGCAAAAACAGCAGGCTCAACGTCGCAAACCCGCCCAATAAATGCCCGGTAACCACTTGCGGCCAGAGCTTCAGCGTCACCGTCCACATGCCAAACGCCGCCTGGGCAAACACTACAGCCAACAGAAACAACGGCAACTTCAACGGCTGCCCCGGATGATGACGATGGGTCCAGGCCCGCGCCGCCAGCAGCACGATCAACAGCCCCAGGGTGCCGGCAAAGTAACGATGGGTCATCTCGTTCCAGCCCTTGTCCGCCTCCACCGGTGTGTCCGGGTAATGCAGTTCGGCATGAGCCAGCTGGGCTTCGCTTTTCGGCACGCTGATAAAGCCATAACAGCCCGGCCAATCCGGGCAACCAAGGCCCGCGTGGGTCAGCCGGGTATAGGCCCCCAGCAGCACCACGATCAGGGCCAGCAGGGTGGCAAACAGCGCGAGGCGAAATCCAGGTTTGGCCATGACGGTGTCCTTATCCGATGTTCGACAGTTTCAGCAGCAGGCGCAGGTCGTTGAGCAAGTCCTTGCCCTTGACCTGGGCGTCGTAGCGCAACACCAGGTTGCCGTGGGGGTCGACGATCCACAGCTGGGCATCGCCAGTGCCTCGGGCGGCAGCGTCTTTATTGAAAGTCGAGAGGTCGAGGGAATAGCGCTGCAGTTGCGGGTATTCAGCCTTGAGCTTGGCGTCGTAGTCAGTGCTTACCGGTTGTGCGCTGGCCAGGGCGTGGCTGGCGCGAGAGGCATCGCGGCCCAGGCCGATCTGGAGTTGGCGTGCGAGGTACACCAGCTGCTGGCAATCGGCAGTGCAGGCGGTGGGCGCAGTGACCAGCAGTTGCCAGCGGTCTTCGTCGGCCTGCACGCCAATGTCGGCACGGGTCTGGCCGTTGCCGATCATCTCACCGTGGTAGCTGCGGCTGTCCGGCACCCAGAACTGCAACTTGTACATGAAGGTGGCGAGCACCATCGGGCCGATCACCATCAGCAAAATCAGGATCAGTTGCCAGCGCCCCTTGCGCCGGTTGGGCGCTGCTGGCGCGTCAGACATGTTGAGTGGATTCATGGCCGCTCCCATGGCGCTTCTCCTTTGTGTTGTGCCATCCGAGGTAGAGGTAAAGACCGAACAGCGCCACTGCCATGGCGAACCACTGCACGGCATAGCCCAGGTGCTTTTCCGGGCCCATGGCGACCACGGGCCAGTTGGTTTCGTAAGTGCCGGGGCCCGCTTCAGCCCGCACTTCATAGGCGAATCCGCTGCGGCCCAACTCTTTCCAAAGCGCTTCGGGATGCAGTGCAGTCAGCAATCGCGGCCACTGTGCGCCCGCCGGATCGGCGTGCAGCTGGAAGGTCTCGCCGGGAGCCACATAGACCCAGGCGTCGAGATTCAGCAGTTGCTCGGGGGTGGTGAAAACCGGTGGTGTGCGACGGTCTGGCCAGGGCAACCAGCCGCGATTGAGCAGCAGCCACTGACCGCTGGCCTGATCATGGAACGGTTGCAGCACTTCCACACCGACCTTGCCATCACGAAAGCGGTTATCCAGCAGCACGCTGTGCTCGGCGTCGAATTGCCCGCGCAAGTGCACGCGACGGAACGCCGGATCTTCGGTGGCCTGTAATTGCGTACTGCTCATGGGCTCGGCGGCGCGGCGCTCGGCGTAGGTTTCCAGCAGCGCCTGTTTTTCCTGGCCGCGGGACAGCTGCCAGAATCCGAGAAATACCAGCAACGGCAGCAGCACGAGCACCACCAGCGTCGGCGCAATACCGGGGCGAAAGGGTTTCATGGCATTGCCGCAGAGGTCGGTGCTGCGCTGGCTATACTGAATCTCATTGCTCGCCCCCTCCAAAAAAGAGCCCCGGAGCCCACCATGCTCAAAGCAGCCGTTGCCCTGATGCTGATTGCTACCGTCGTGAGCCTGTTCAGTGGCTTGTTCTTCCTGGTCAAGGACGAGGGCAACTCCAACCGCCTCGTCACTGCCTTGACCGTGCGTGTGGTGCTGGCCGTGATCACCCTGGGGTTGATCACCTGGGGTTTCTTCAGCGGCCAGCTGGTGTCTCAAGCGCCTTGGTGAACGACCTCAAAGCACGTAAACGAAGAAAAACAGCCCGATCCACACCACGTCCACAAAGTGCCAATACCAACTGGCCGCCTCGAACCCGAACTGGTGTTCGTTGTTGAAATGCCCCTTCAGGATGCGCATCAGCATCACAAACAAAATGATGGTGCCGATGGTCACGTGGGCGCCGTGGAAGCCGGTGAGCATGAAGAAGGTCGCGCCGTATACGCCGGACCCGAGGGTCAGGCCCAGCTCCTTATAGGCATGGATGTATTCCTCGGCCTGGAACCCGAGAAATGCCCAACCCAGCAGTACGGTGATCGCCAGCCAGATCTTCAGCGCGCCGCGATGGCCCTTGCGCAAAGCGTGGTGGGCGATGGTGATGGTCACGCTGGAGCTGACCAGCAAGATCGTGTTGATCAGCGGCAAGCCCCAGGGGCTGATGGTGCCTTTGGGTGCAGGGAACAGTTTCGGGTCAGGATTGTTCAGCAGCGGCCAGGCAAATTCGAAGTTCGGCCACAGCATGTGCGCGATGCCCTTATGGCCTTCGCCCGCCAGCCACGGCGCCGACATATGCCGCACATAAAACAGTGCGCCGAAGAACGCGATGAAGAACATCACCTCGGAGAAGATGAACCAGGTCATGCCCCAGCGAAAGGAGCGGTCCATCTGCGAACTGTACAAACCGGCACGGCTTTCCTTGATCACCGCGCCGAACCAGCCAAACATCATGTAGGCCAACAGCAGGCCGCCGGCGAAAAAGATCAGCGGGCCGTGGGATTCCGGGCGTGCTGCCTTCAGATCGTTAAACCAGGTAGCCAATCCGAACACCGTAATCAGCATGCCCAACGTGGCAATTATTGGCCATTTGCTTTGCGCTGGTACGTAGTACGTATCATGAGTCGACATGTATTCGTTCTCCTAATCGAGCCCGCAAGCAACGCCTAGCCGCCGGTATGGACAGACACGGGCGGTTGGCGCGCGGTGATATCGAACAGCGTGTACGCCAGGGTCAAATGCTTCACATCCTTCGGCATGGCGCGATCGACAATGAAGCGCACCGGCATTTCTATGCGCTGACCTGGCTGTAGCACTTGCTGGGTGAAGCAAAAACACTCGGTCTTGTGGAAGTACATCGCCGCCTCTGCAGGCGAAATGCTCGGCACCGCCTGGGCGGTCATCGGCTTGTCAGTGGGGTTGTAGGCCACGAACAGCATCTCGGTGACCGCGCCGGGATTAACCACCACCTCGTCGGCCTTGGAGTGGAATTCCCAGACCATGTCGATGGCATTGGTGGACAGGAACTGCACCCGCACCTGGCGCGTCGGGTCCACCACCTGCTCGCCTTCATACTGCCCGGCGGTCTTGCCGTTGATGCCGAACGCCTTGCACATCACGTCGTAGATCGGCACCAGGGCAAAACCGAAGGCGAACATTGCCACCACCAGAATCAGCAGCCGTGTGACCAGGCGCTTGATAGGCACGGACTCAAGCATGGCGGCCACCTGCGAATGAATGTTCTTTGAATGGCTTTTCTGTGGGAGCTGGCTTGCCTGCGATGGCATCACCTCGGTGTACCTGAAAGACCGAGCTGTCAGCATCGCAGGCAAGCCAGCTCCCACAGGATAGGGAGGTATTCATTTGACCTCCGGCGGCGTGGTGAAGGTGTGGTACGGCGCAGGCGAAGGGATGCTCCACTCCAGCCCTTCGGCACCGTCCCACGGCTTGGCCGGCGCAGGCGGGCCGCCACGGATGCACTTGATGACGATGAACAGGAAGAAAATCTGCGTCGCACCAAAGGTGAAGGCGCCGATGGAGGAGACCATGTTGAAATCGGCGAACTGCAGATTGTAGTCCGGCACACGACGCGGCATGCCGGCAAGTCCTACGAAGTGCATCGGGAAGAACGCCATATTCATCCCCACGAACGACAGCCAGAAGTGCAGCTTGCCCAGGGTTTCGTCGTACATGTGGCCGGTCCATTTCGGCAGCCAGTAGTAGGCCGAAGCGAAGATCCCGAAGATCGCGCCGGGCACCAGTACGTAATGGAAGTGCGCCACCACAAAATAGGTGTCGTGGTACTGGAAGTCCGCCGGAGCGATCGCCAGCATCAGCCCGGAGAAACCGCCAATGGTGAACAAAATCACGAAGGCCACGGCGAACAGCATCGGCGTCTCGAAGGTCAGCGAGCCTTGCCACATGGTGCTGACCCAGTTGAACACCTTCACCCCGGTAGGCACCGCGATCAGCAGCGTGGCGTACATGAAGAACAGTTCGCCCACCAGCGGGATGCCCACCACGAACATGTGGTGCGCCCACACGATGAACGACAGGAACGCGATGCTCGCCGTGGCGTACACCATCGAGGTGTAACCGAACAGCGGCTTGCGCGAGAAGGTCGGGATGATCGAGCTGACGGCGCCGAAGGCCGGCAGGATCATGATGTACACCTCGGGGTGGCCGAAGAACCAGAACACATGCTGGAACAACACCGGGTCACCGCCACCGGCAGCGCTGAAGAAGCTGGTTCCGAAATGGATATCCATCAACATCATGGTCACGCAACCCGCCAAGACCGGCATCACCGCGATCAACAGGAACGCGGTGATCAGCCAGGTCCAGACGAACAACGGCATTTTCATCAGGGTCATGCCAGGGGCACGCAGGTTGAGGATAGTGGCGATGACGTTGATCGCGCCCATGATCGAACTGATGCCCATCAGGTGGATGGCGAAGATGAAGAAGGTCACGCTTTCCGGTGCGTAGGTGGTGGAGAGCGGGGCGTAGAAGGTCCAGCCGAAGTTCGGCCCGCCGCCGGGCATGAACAGGGTGGACACCAGCATCAGGAACGCCGCCGGCAACAGCCAGAAACTGAAGTTGTTCATGCGCGGCAGGGCCATGTCGGGCGCGCCGATCATCAACGGGATCATCCAGTTGGCCAGGCCGACAAACGCCGGCATCACCGCACCGAACACCATCACAAGGCCGTGCATGGTGGTCATCTGGTTGAAGAACGCCGGCTCGACGATCTGCAAGCCGGGCTGGAACAGCTCGGCACGGATCACCATGGCGAACGAGCCACCGAGCAGGAACATGGCGAAGCTGAACCACAGGTACATGGTCCCGATGTCTTTGTGGTTGGTGGTCAGCACCCAGCGCATCAGGCCCTTGGCAGGGCCGTGAGCGTGCTCACCGGCATGACCGTGGTCATCGATCACAGCGCTCATGGCCTTTCTCCTGCGAACGAGTGGGCGGGACGGTTCAGGGAATACGCAATGAAGGAAGTCATTTGCTTTCCGCCTGTTTCAGAGCCAGCACATCTTTGGGAGTGACCATGTCGCCTTTGTTGTTGCCCCAGGCGTTACGCTCGTAGGTCACGACCGCTGCGATATCGACTTCCGACAGCTGCTTGCCGAACGCCGCCATGGCGGTGCCGGGCTTGCCGAAGTACACGCGGTGCAGGTGGTCTTCCTTGGGCCCGGTGGCAATCGGCGAGCCCTTGAGCGCCGGGAACATCGGCGGCAGGCCCTGGCCTTCAGCCTGGTGACAGGCCACGCAAGTGGTGTGGTAAATCTTGTCGCCACGGGCCACCAGCTCATCCAGGGTCCACTCCTTGGTGGTCAGCTCCTTGAGCTTGGCGGCTTCGGCTTTCCGCTCGCCAAGCCAAGTGTCGTAGTCGGCCTTGGACTTGACCTCCACCACGATCGGCATGAAGCCATGGTCCTTGCCACACAGCTCGGCGCACTGGCCACGGTAGATGCCGGGCTTCTCGACCCGGGTCCAGGCCTCGTTGACGAAGCCTGGAATCGCATCACGCTTCACCGCAAACGCAGGCACCCACCAGGAGTGGATCACGTCGGCGGCGGTCACCAGAAAACGCACCTTGGCCCCCACCGGCAGCACCAGCGGCTGGTCGACTTCCAGCAGGTAATGCTCGCCTTTGACGGCCTGGTTATGGATCTGCTCGGCGGGCGTAGCCAGGTTGCTGAAGAATTCGACGTCCTGGCCCAGGTATTTGTAATGCCACTTCCACTGGTAGCCCGTGACCTGGATATCGATATCCGATTCAGTGCTGTCGTAGATGTTGATCAGCGTCTTGGTGGCCGGAATGGCCATCGCCACCAGGATCAGCAAGGGCACCACGGTCCAGAGAATTTCTACCGTCGTACTCTCGTGAAATTTGGCTGCCACCTGGCCCGTGGAGCGCCGGTGAACGATCATCGACCAGAACATCGCGCCAAACACGACAATGCCAATCGCCACACATATCCAGAAAATGGTCATGTGCAGGTCAAACACGGCGTGACTGACTTCAGTGGCCCCTGGCGCCATATTCGTCGTCCAGGCGGCTTGCGCCTGGCTGAATACTGACCACAACAGTAGGCCCATCCAAACATGTGGATGTCGCGTCATTGCGGGTTCCCCTTATCATTCTTGTTATCCCGCCGGTTTGCACCTGCGGCCAAGGGAGCGGCTTCCATACTGCTTACAACCGCCAAGCCTTGCCTGCTCATGCAGTCGGGCGTCATCAGCTAATTGCGTACAAAACCGAGTATAGACAGCGACCGCCACCCCGCAATGTCATCGGGCAAATGAACGAAAATGAGGAAACAGACCACACAACAAGACCGATGGCGCCCGTTATCCGACGAACGATGGCGATTTGATATAACGACAGTGCATAACCGTGAAATAATTATGACAAATGCGTCTTAGGCGCTCGTATAAACGAGCTACCTTATTCTCTCCCTATTTCCTACGCCTGCATCACTGGAGCTTTCATGAACACCGCCGCATTGCGCGAGCAGATTTCCCGTGCCCATCAACACGAATCCAGCACTGGCCAGCTTGCTCTGCAGCTGGAAGTCCAGTTGCCGCACCTGCACCCGGCGATTTCCCTGCCTGACGTCGACGCCAAGGGCGTGATGACGCGTTTTGTCAGTGCCTACATCGACCAGGTCCCGGATCTGCTGGACGCAGCCAATGATGTTGCCCGCGAAGCCGGTATTGAAAGCCAGATCAAACCGGTGCTGAAAATCGCCGAGCATTTCTTCCTGCAACCGCCAGCGATCCTGGCCGGGCATGAAGGTTTGGACGGTTTGCTGGACGAGGCTTATCTGGCTCATCGCCTGGTGGAAGAGGTCAACGATCTGTATATCAAGCACTTCGGCCAGCCGTTGATTCCGCTGGATACCACGGTGGCGAACGTGATTGCCCACCAATTGATCGGCGAGACCTTTGCCAACCAGCTGGATGAAGCCGTGCACCACGCCGTGGATGAGATGCTCAACGAAGAGAGCTTTGCCCTGGAGTCGGTCGAGACGTACCGCGACAAGCTCAAGAGCCCGGACACGGAAGCGGCGTGGAAGCGCTGGCCGTGCCTGTCGCGGCAGTTAGGTGTGGGCCTTGAGCTGGACCAGCCAGCCTGAATGTCCCGGCCTGCATAGATCAGATGTGGGAGCGGGCTTGCTCGCGAAGTCGGAGTGTCAGTCACTGAATGTGTTTCTGATACACCGCCTTCGCGAGCAAGCCCGCTCCCACATTTTGATCCAGTTTCGTCAGCCAACAGACGGCGCCGAACCTATCCCGGTCGTCGTCCGCACCCGTCCTTCCAACCTGCGCTTCAACCCCCGCGCCTCGATCATCAGCTTCGAGCCCTTGGCCGCATTGGCCCGCCCCCACTCTTCCAGCAATTCAAGGCAGGAGTGGTCGATGTAACTCAGGTTATTGAGTGGCACATGCAAGGTGGTCCCGGCGGGTACCGTCGACAGCACCTGAGTCAATGCCGGCACCTTGAGAAAGGTCCCAGCCCCCGTCAATCGCAACTCCATCTCGCCATCCTGCGGCAGGTCCACCAGGCTTATTTTCAGGCGTGAAGCCTTGAACGCCAGCTTGACCAGTGTCAGTCCAAAGCCCACCAGCACACCCGTCAACAAGTCGGTGAAGATGATCGCCAGGGCTGTCGCTGCGTAGGTAAACATCGGCATCCGCCCGTAACGCGCCAAGCCACGAAATGCCTTCATGTCCACCAGCTTGATCCCGGTGTACACCAGCACACCCGCCAGGCTCGCCACCGGAATGCTTTGCAGCACACTGGACAGCAACAGCACGAACGCCAGCAGCCACAAGCCGTGGAACATCGCCGACAAACGCGTGGTAGCGCCGGCCTGGACGTTGGCCGAACTGCGCACGATCACACCGGTCATCGGCAGGGCGCCGACCAGGCCACACAGCATGTTGCCCACGCCTTGCGCCGACAATTCCTTGTCGAAATCGGAACGCTGGCCACTGTGCATGCGGTCAACCGCCGCTGCCGAAAGCAACGTTTCCGCACTGGCGATAAAGGCCACGGCGAACGCGGCGATCAACAGGTTGGGATCCGCCAGGTTCAGCAGGTCGCTGGGGCGTAGCCAGTCGATGGCGTCCGCCAGGTTTTCCGGCACCTCCACACGCTTGACCTGCAACGCCAGCACCAGGCTGGTGACTGTCGCCAAACCCACGCCGAGCAAGGCGCCGGGGACGAAGCGCAGCTTTTGCGGGCGGAATTTGTCCCACAACCACATCACCAGAATCGTCGACAGCCCGAGTAGGCCAGCCTGCCAGCCAAGCCCACCGCCCAGTGTAGGAATAGCCTGAATCAACGCGGCGGGAAAGCCGGCGAGGTTATCCAGCCCGGAGGGTTTTGGCACACCGTCGAGCATCACATGGACCTGCGACAGGACAATCAGCACCCCGATACCCGCCAGCATCCCGTAGACCACCGCAGGCGCCGTAACACGGAACCAGCAGCCCAGGCGCAAACGCCCGGCCACCAACTGCAGGAAACCCGCCAGCAACAGGATCGGCCCGAGCATGGCCATGCCATGCTGGCGCACCAGTTCGAACACCAGCACCGCCAAGCCGGCAGCCGGGCCGCTGACTTGCAGCGGCGATCCCGCCAACCAACCCACCACAAGCCCACCGATAATCCCGGTGATCAGGCCTTTGGCAGGTGGCATCCCTGACGCGATGGCGATCCCCATGCACAGCGGCAGGGCAACCAGAAACACAACCACAGAGGCCAGCAGCTCCCGTGGCAGCACAGCTTTTAATTGAGCAGCACGCATGATGACTCTCCCGAGGCATTTGCCGGGCGTGGCAACGCCTGGCTGCTCGAATGGCAGCCATAGCGTTACCCGACAGGGGATTGTTTTAGAAGCGCGCTTTAGGCGTCGCGGATGGGATCGGCTGGGTACCGTTCAACGGCAGGAACGCCGCCTGATCCGCATCGTAGGCCCTGATCTCGCTGGTCTCGATGTCGTAGACCCAGCCATGGATAAACAGATGCCCATTGGCCATGCGCGAGGCTACCGACGGGTGCGTGCGCAGATGCTGCAACTGGGCGATCACGTTTTCTTCGGTCAGCACATGCATGCTTTCGTGTTCGTTGGCGCAGTCACAGTTGTCCTGGACCATGGTCTTGGCGACCTCGGCGTGGCGCAGCCAGGCCTTTACCGTGGGCATTTTTTCCAGGCTCAGGGGGTTGAGCACTGCGCGCATGGCGCCGCAATCGGAGTGGCCGCAAATGATGATGTGCTGCACGCCGAGGGCCAGTACCGCGTACTCAATGGCCGTGGAAACACCGCCGTTCATCTGCCCATAAGGCGGCACGACGTTGCCGACGTTACGGGTCACGAACAAATCCCCTGGGGAGCTGTGGGTGATCAGTTCGGGAACGATGCGCGAGTCGGCGCAGGTGATGAACATCGCTCGTGGGCTTTGGGCCGTGGCGAGTTTTTTGAAGAGTTCTTCCTGCTGCGGAAAGATCTCGTTATGGAAATGCAAAAAGCCTTCAACGATGTGCTGCAGCGCTGCATCGGCGGACTCCGCCTCGTGAGGGGCTGAAGCCGACGCAGCCAACGGCTGTTTATCCTTGTCACTCATGATTCATCCTCTTGGTTGGAGCAGGGGAGTTTTCCAGTGCGGCTGGCGCCCAAACCGAAGCGCCGACTCATTAGTCACTCGATAAACAAGGTACCCGCCGAAACTTAACTCAAACTGAATGAACCGCTCTAGATCGGGGCTTTCAGTGATATCAAAACGCGACTATTCCTACAAGGTCGCGCGCCTTACCCAGCAGTTTACAACAATGCCATCTGTCTGCCCGGTGGGCAAAACGCCGTGCAATCCAGATTAAACCCTTCCCGGCGATTCAGCCCCAGCCGTTTGATCGCCTTGGCGAAACGCTGCGCCAACAGATCGGCAAACGGCCCTTCGCCACGCATGCGAACACCAAAGCGACTGTCATAGACCTCACCACCGCGCACCTGTCTCACCAGGCTCATCACATGGGCCGCGCGCTGCGGGTAATGGGCCGCCAACCATTCCTCAAACAACGGCGCCACCTCCAAGGGCAGGCGCAGCATCATGTACGCCGCACTTTGTGCGCCAGCGGCATGCGCTTCGGTCAGCAGGCTTTCCAGCTCGCTGTCGTTGATCATCGGAATCATTGGTGAACACAACACGCCCACCGGGATCCCCGCCTCACGCATCACCCGAATCGCCCGCAGCCGCGCCTTGGGCGCAGCCGTGCGTGGTTCCAGGATGCGCTTGAGCTCGTCGTCCAGGCTGGTGAGGCTGATCATTACCGCCACCAGCCGTTGCTGCGCCAGCTCGGTCAGCAGGTCGAGGTCCCGCAGAATCAGCGAACCCTTGGTAATGATCGTCACCGGGTGGCGATAGCGCAGCAGCACTTCGAGGGTCTGCCGGGTGATCCTGTATTCGCGTTCGATAGGCTGGTACGGGTCGGTGTTGGAGCCCAGGTTGATCGGCGCGCAGGTGTAGCCCGGTTTCGACAATTGCTGCTCCAGCACATCAGCGGCGTTGGTCTTGGCGATCAGCTTGGTTTCGAAATCCAGCCCCGGCGACAGGTCCCAATACGCGTGGCTGGGCCGCGCATAGCAGTAGATACAGCCATGCTCGCAGCCACGATACGGGTTGATCGCCCGATCAAACGGGATATCCGGCGAGCTGTTGCGGGTGATGATGGTTTTCGCGGTTTCGATACGGACTTCGGTGCCCTGGGTCTGTGGCACTTCCTGATACCAGCCGTCGTCTTCCGCCACACTGACAGTGGGCGCAAAACGGTTGTGCAGGTTGGTGGCCGTGCCGCGCCCGCGAGGCGGCAGAGGAGTGGACATGAACGCGCCTCTATACTGTTTTTTTATACAGTATAGAGGCGCAAGGTTTCTGACCAGTGCCGTTTGGCGGTCAACCTCCAATCAGTGCTTGGAGGTCACCTGGCCAAGGTCATCGCCAGAGGTCGTCTGCATATCATTCTTGCGCAGGTTCGCGACGTCACTGGCTTTCACCGGCTGGCCTTTGTTACCCCAACTGCCTCGCACGAAACTGACGACATCCGCCACTTCCTGATCCGACAAACGCCAGGCAAACGCCGGCATGGTGAAGGTCGAAGGCGCGGTGTGGGTCGCCGGCAGCGTACCGCCGTTCAACACAATGTTGATCAACGAGGTGGCATCCGCCGTCTGCAACACCGGGTTGCCCGCCAACGCCGGGAATACCCGGGTGTAGCCATGGCCATCGGTGCGGTGGCACGCCGCGCAGTTGTCGATATACACCGATGCCCCGGGCTTGCTGTCATCGCCTTTCCACAGCGCATCGGCGACCTGCTTGTCGTACTGGTGCGGCTGATCCTTGGGATCCACCGCCGGCAGGCTCTTGAGGTAACGGGCGATAGCCGTCAGGTCATCTTCCGACATGTACTGCATGCTGTGGACCACAACGTCACTCATGCCGCCAAACACTGCGCTGCGATCACTGCGGCCGGTCTTGAGGAATTGCACCAGTTGGTCTTCGCTCCAGCTACCCAGGCCGTCCTTGTGATCGCCCCGCAGGCTCTTGGCAATCCAGCCTTCCAGCGGTGCGCTGCCGGAAAGGAAAGCGCTGCCGTCCGACGCACTCAGGGATTTTTCCTGCATGGTCAGCGCCCGTGGCGTATGGCAGGCACCACAGTGGCCAAGACCTTCCACCAGATACGCGCCACGGCTGATCACCGGGTCCGCGCCCGCTTGGGCCTGATAGGCCTCGACCTTGGGCGCGAACATCCAGCGCCAACCGGCCAACGGCCAACGCATGCTCAACGGCCAGGGAATGTCGCTGTCCTTGTTAGCTTGCACCACCGGCTCTACACCCTTCATGAAGTACGCGTACAGCGCCTGCATGTCGCTTTCACTGACCTTCGCATAAGACGGATAGGGCATCGCCGGGTAAAGGGTACTGCCGTTCTTGGCGACGCCATGGCGCACGGCCTGGTCGAAGTCCTCGAAGCTGTAGTCGCCCAAGCCGGTTTTATCCGGGGTGATGTTGGTGGAGTAAATAGTGCCAATCGGGGTTTCCATCGGCAGGCCACCGGCGAACGGCTTGCCGCCCTTGGCGGTGTGGCAGGCCACGCAGTCACCGGCACGCGCCAGGTATTCGCCCTGTTTGACCAGGTCGGTTTCAGCCGCACTGACCGAGCAGCTGCTGATCAAGGCGAGCGAGGCAATCACAAATGCTTTCATGGTCATCGCTCCTTATGCCTGAACCAGTGGGCCGGGGTTTTTCAGGTACTGCTCGCGAATTGCCCGCGCCGACCAGTAGGTCAATGCCGCCACCAGACCCGTAGGGTTGTAGCCCAAGCCTTGTGGGAACGCGGAAGCGCCCGGGACAAACACGTTGTGTACGTCCCAGCACTGCAAGTAGCGGTTCAAGGCACTGGTTTTCGGGTCGGTCCCCATGATCGCGCCACCGTTGAGGTGGGTGGTCTGGTAAGAGGCGGTGTTGAAGTGCTCGCCCACCTTTTTGCCCAGCAAGGCGATTGCCTTGGGGTTCATCGCTTCGGCGATCTTGCTCATTTTGTCGACCATGAAGCGGTTCATCTTGATGTCGTTTTCCTGCCAGTCGAAGGTCATGCGCAGCAGCGGCATGCCGTAGGCATCGCGGTAAACCGGGTCCAGGTCGAGGTAGTTGCCACGGTAGGATTGATGGGCGCCGTGAGCATCCATCGACACCTGGTGGGTGTAGTAATCAGCCGTGGCGCGCTTCCACGCGCTGCCCCAGGCCGGCGTGCCCGGCGGGTTTGAGGTGCCAGCAATCGGCCGGCTGCCTGCCTGGTTGACCCACATTGGCGAGCCGCCCACAAAGCCGTGAGGCCCGTGGTCGAAGTTGTCCGCGTTGAAGTCATCGATCGCCACGCCATTGCCGCCGGCACCGATGAAGTTGTTGGTGTGCACGTCCTTGTCGAAGAACGCCTTGATGGTCGCCATGTTCTGGTAGGCGAAGTTGCGGCCCACCACGCCCTCGCCGGAGATCGGGTCGTAGGGTTTGCCAATGCCCGACAGCAGCATCAGGCGCACGTTGTTGAACTGGAAGGAACCGAGGATCACCAGGTCCGCCGGCTGCTCGCATTCCCGCCCCTGGGCGTCGACATACGTCACGCCGGTCGCCTTGCGCTTGGTGCTGTCGAGATTGACCTTCAGCACGTGAGAATTGGGCCGCAGTTCGAACTTGGGCTCCAGCCGCAAGGCCGGCAGGATGTTCACGTTCGGCGAAGCCTTGGAATACATGTAGCAGACATAACCGCTGCAAAAGCCGCAGAAGTTGCACGGCCCCATCTGCGCACCGTAGGGATTGGTGTAAGGACCCGACGTATTCGCGGAAGGCAGGTTGTAGGGTTTGTAGCCCACGGCCGTGGCGGCTTTCTGGAACAGCTGTGCGGAGACAGTGTTCTTCTGCGATTCCAGCGGGAAGTGATTGGAGCGATCCGGCGCATAAGGGTTGCCTCCCTTGCCTTCGCCCACCAGTTGGCCTTTCACCGTCCAGGCTTGCCCGGAGGTGCCGAAGACTTTCTCGGCATAGTCGAAGAACGGCTCCAGCTCTTCATAGCTGACGCCGAAATCCTGGATGGTCATGTCCTTGGGAATGAAGTTTTTCCCGTAGCGCTCTTCGTAATGGCTGCGCATGCGCAACTCGATCGGGTCCACCCGGAAGTGCACGCCGGACCAGTGCAGACCGGCACCGCCAACACCGTTACCGGGCAAGAAGGCGCCGAGTTGGCGGTTGGGCATGGCGACGTCATTCACGCTATGGCGAATGGTCACGGTTTCCTTGGAGATGTCCTGAAAGAGCTTTTTACGCACGCTGTAGGTCAGTTCGTCGATGACCTGGGGATAGTTGCCGTCCGGGTAGGTGTCCTGCATCGGGCCGCGCTCCAGCGCTACCACGTTGAGGCCCGCTTCCGTCAGCTCCTTGGCCATGATCGCGCCAGTCCAGCCGAAGCCGACGATCACCGCATCCACTTTCTTCATGATGGTCGCCACGTTTATGCCCTCTCGCCACGGATCGATACAGCCGGGAAGGGGTATTGCTCGTTGCGTTCAACCCAATCCATGAAATCGGCGCGGGCGCCGGGGAAACCGATCATGGTCCAGCCGACCATGCCTTTGTTGCCACCGTGGACCGGGTCGCAGAAGAACCCTTCCTTGGTGTTTTGCAGCAACAGATTGAAGAAAATCTTCGGTGGCACGCTGTCGAATTGCGCGTCACCGGCTTCCAGGCGCTGCAACAATTTGTCCTGGGTAGCGCTGTCTTGCTCGGCAAATAACTTACCGTTCATCGCTTTCGACCAGGCATCCGTGGCAGCAATGCCCAGGCGATAGATCTCCTTGGGCACCAGTTTGCTCTGCCAGCCCATTTCAGGCGGCGCGTCGGCATTGAACGGGCCTTGCATGAACCACAGGGCACCCGCCGCGTAGGGCGTGTTCATCTGACGATCAATGTATTCCGGCGCGCCGGCTTCCAGGGCGCCTGGGCCTTGGTCGTCCGCCGGGATCAGGCGGGCAACGGCCGCGTTGATAAACGCCCATTCCTCGGCAGTGAAATAGCTCGGCTCATAGGCCTTGCTGCTGACAGGTGCCTTTTCAGGGCTGGCTTGAGCGGGCTCGGGAACCGCCATCAGCATCGAACCGCCCAGGCCCGTGCTGGCGACAGTGACCACGGGGATCAAGGTCAAGGATTTGCGCAAAAACTCACGCCGGGGGTTGTCTTGATCTTGATCAGACATGGTGGCACCTCATCATGTGGTCACGGATTTATCAGCCGCTTCGGGGAGCGGCTTATAGTTTTGGCAGCAAATGGGATCCAAAGGACCCAAAAGGATAGAACACGGCAGAAATCAGTAGTTACAAAGGATAGCAGGCTAAGGATCGAGGGGAATCGATTCAGCGGGAAAAAAATAGCGGGCGTTCACGTTTCTTTGACGAGTGCCTCACGAGGCATTGATCCCCTGTAGGCGAATCTGTGCCCCATCAGCCATTTCCCTATTCGGTTACATCGCCCATGTTCAATCACCAATTGCTGCCTGCCATCAGCCTGGCATTCATGGCGCTGTTTACCACCGTCCAGGCGCACGCCGACGACACTGCTTCCATTCGCTCACTGGAATGGGCACAGCCCGTGGGAAACCAATACAACCTGTATCAGATGTCGCCCACCCTCTATCGCAGCGCGCTACCGGATAGCAGCGCCGTTCCTGTCCTGGAAAAACTCAAGATCGGTACGGTCATCAACTTCCTGCCCGAATCTGATGCCAACTGGCTGAAGTCGTCTGATATCAAGCAAGTGCAACTGACCTACCGAACCAACCATGTTGACGACACCGATGTACTGGAAGCCCTGCGCGCCATTCAGGACGCACAGGCCAACGGCCCGGTATTGATGCATTGCAAGCACGGCTCGGATCGCACCGGGTTGATGGCGGCGATGTACCGAGTGGTAGTCCAGGGGTGGAGTAAAGAGGAAGCGCTGAACGAAATGACCCTCGGTGGCTTTGGAGCCAGCAAAGGCTTCAAGGACGGCGTTCGCTACATGATGAAGGCGGATATCGACAAGTTACGCACGGCGTTGGCCAATGGCGATTGCAGCACCAGCGCCTTTGCACTGTGCTCGATGAAAAGCTGGCTGAATACCGCGGACAACGCCAAGGACGCGGCGGCAGAAAAAACCGCCCTGGTGATCGCCCCCTGAGCCATCAGCTCAGGGGGCGCATGCCGGTCAGTCTTTTTTCAGCTTCGGATTGGGGAAGAACTGCACTGCCTGCACCTTGGGATCCGGTGCTTTCAACGCCGATGTATTGACCCGCGTGCCCAATTCCTTGGGCACTGACAGGCCTTGTTCATTCAGCGTGTCGGAATAGCCGCAAGCCACACACTCGCGATGTGGCACATCGTCTTCGCTCCACATCATCAACTTGTCCGGCTCGCTGCACGCCGGGCAGACTGCCCCGGCGATAAAGCGTTTTTTGGTTTTCACAGGCGCTTCACTCATGCTGCCGCGTCCTCACTCAGGCCGCTGTGGCGCAAGAGTGCGTCAATCGAGGGCGCACGTCCGCGGAAGTCGACGAACAGCACCATCGGTGCCTGGGAACCGCCACGGGCCAGGATCGCCTCGCGGAACGCCCGGCCAGTCTCGGCATTGAGCACGCCGTCTTCTTCGAACTTGGAGAAGGCATCCGCCGACAACACTTCCGCCCACTTGTAGCTGTAGTAACCCGCAGCGTAACCGCCAGCGAAGATATGCGCGAAGCTGTTGGGGAAGCGGTTGTAGGCGGGCGGACGCATCACCGACACCTCATCACGCACGCCTTCCAGCACCTGCAGCACACTGCGGCCATCGCCGTGGGTAGCGTGCAGCTCAAAGTCGAACAACGAGAACTCCAACTGGCGAACCATCATCAGGCCGGACTGGAAGTTCTTCGCCGCGAGCATTTTTTCCAACAGGTCCTGAGGCAGCGGCTCACCGGTTTCATAGTGGCCGGAAATCAGCGCCAGGCCTTCCGGCTCCCAGCACCAGTTCTCCATGAACTGGCTTGGCAACTCCACCGCATCCCAGGCCACGCCGTTGATGCCGGACACGCCAGCGTGCTCGACACGGGTCAACAGGTGATGCAGGCCGTGGCCGAATTCGTGAAACAGCGTAGTCACTTCATTGTGGGTCAGCAGGGCAGGCTTGCCGCTGTCGGCCGGGGTGAAGTTGCACACCAGGTTGGCCACCGGGCTCTGCAGTACGCCATCAAGGGTGCGGCGACGGTCACGGGCGCCGTCCATCCAGGCCCCGCCGCGCTTGTTGGCGCGAGCGTACAGGTCGAAGAAGAAGCGGCCGACGTGCTGGCCGTTTTCCTTGATTTCGAACAGGCGAACGTCCGGGTGCCAGGTGTCGAAGCCTTTCTGCTCGGCGATCTCGATGCCGTACAGGCGCTGCACGATAGCGAACAGGCCACTGAGCACCTTGTCGATCGGGAAGTAGGCGCGCAGGGCTTCCTGGGAAACGCTGTACCGCTGTTCACGCAGTTTTTCGCCGTAGAAACCGCTGTCCCAGCTTTGCAGGTCCGGGCAGCCTTGTTCAGCGGCGTAGGCCTTGAGCTGTTGCAGGTCCTGGGTAGCAAACGGCTTGCTGCGCTTGGCCAGGTCTCGCAGGAAGCTCAGCACCTGGTCGCTGGACTCGGCCATTTTGGTAGCCAGGCTCAGTTCGGAGAACGAGGCGAAACCCAGCAGTTGAGCGAGCTCCTGACGCAGGTCGAGGAGCTGTTCCATGACCGGGCCGTTATCGTTCTGACCGGCATTCGGGCCTTGGTCCGACGCACGGGTGCAGTAGGCGGCGTAGATTTCTTCACGCAGGGCGCGGTCGTGGGCGTAGGTCATCACCGCGTAGTAGCACGGGAATTCCAGGGTGATCAGCCAGCCGTCCAGGCCTTTGGCCTGGGCAGCCGCAGCCATTTGCGCCTTGGACGAATCGGTCAGGCCGGCGAGGGTCGCTTCGTCAGTGACGTGCTTGGTCCAGGCCTGGGTGGCGTCGAGCAATTGGTTGGAGAACTTGCTGCCCAGTTCGGAGAGCTTGCTCTGCACTTCGGCATAACGTTTTTGCTGCTCAGGCGGCAAATCGATACCCGACAGGCGGAAGTCCCGCAGGGAGTGTTCCAGAATGGTTTTTTGCGCCACGTCGAAGCCGGCGGCTTCCGGGCTGTTGGCCAGGGCTTCGAAGGCCTGGAACAGCTCGCGGTTCTGGCCCATCTCGGTGGAGTAGGCGCTCAATGCCGGCAGGCAAGCCTCGTAGGCTTCGCGTAGCTCGGTGCTGTTGCACACGGCGTTCAGGTGGCTGACCGGGCTCCAGGCGGCGCCCAGGCGGTCATTGAGTTCGTCCATGGCCAGGACCAGGCCGGCCCAGGTCGGATTTTTACCCTGGCTTTGCAGGATGCCTTCGATGGCGACGCGGTTGTCGGCGAGGATCTGTTCGATGGCCGGCTGTACATGCTCGGCACGGATCGCCGAGAACGGCGGCAGGTCGTAGGGCTGCAGAAGAGGGTTGTTCGCGCTCACGGTGGGTACCTTGGCTGAAGAAACATGTAAGAACAAAGATGGGGCCATCTTAATTACAATCAACGCCCACCGCAGCTATCAGCAGAAGAGAGAGAGCCTATCGTGACCCTTCGCACCTACCAGAATCACACGCCGGCCTTGGCCGCCGGGGCTTTCGTCGATGCATCGGCGGTGGTGATCGGCGACGTCGAAATCGGCGCCGACAGCTCGGTATGGCCGCTGACGGTGATTCGCGGCGACATGCACCGCATCCGCATCGGAGCGCGCACCAGCGTGCAGGACGGCTGCGTGCTGCACATTACCCACGCCGGGCCCTTCAATCCTGATGGTTTCCCGCTGTTGATCGGCGACGATGTGACCATTGCCCACAAAGTCATGCTGCATGGCTGCACGGTAGGCAGCCGGATTCTGATCGGCATGGGCAGCATTGTGATGGACGGCGCCGTGGTGGAAGACGATGTGATCATCGGCGCCGGCAGCCTGGTGCCGCCGGGCAAGAAACTCGAGAGCGGTTTTTTGTATGTCGGCAGCCCGGTTAAAAAAATCCGCCCGCTGACTGACAAGGAGCGGGCGTTTTTCACCTACAGCGCCGCGAACTACGTAAAGCTCAAAGACCTGCACCTGGCCGAAGGCTTCGACCAATGACAAGGACACCCATGCATTACCAGACCGTTCTGTTCGACCTCGATGGCACCCTCACCGACCCGCGCGAAGGCATCACCCGCTCGATCCAGTACGCCCTCGCCAAACTGAGGATCGATGAGCCGGACCTGACCAAGCTTGAACACTTCATCGGCCCGCCGCTGCTACAAGCATTCATGCAGTTCTATGGCTTCGACGAAGCCAAGGCGTGGGAGGCGGTGAATTTTTACCGCGAGCGCTTCAAGGTCACCGGCCTGTACGAAAACCGCGTATTCGACGGCGTGATGCCGCTGCTTGAGGAGTTGAATGGCCAAGGTCGCCAGCTGTATGTGGCCACTTCCAAGCCTTGGGTGTTCGCCCGTGAAATCGCCCGGCATTTTGATTTCGCCAAACACTTCAAGGTGATCTACGGCAGCGAGCTGGACGGCACCCGCACCAACAAGGTCGAGCTGATCGCCCACCTGATGGCCGAAGAAGGCCTGGACCCGGCCAGTACCTTGATGATTGGCGACCGCAAGCACGACCTGATCGGCGCCCGCAGCAATGGACTGGATGCGGCGGCGGTAGGTTATGGGTTTGGCAGCTATGAAGAACTGAGTGCCGAGGCGCCGACCTGGCACTTTGAAACATTGGCCGAGATGCATCAGGCGTTTTTGCAACGGCCTTGAATGCGCTATCGCAGGCAAGCCAGCTCCCACATTTGATCACGGTCGGCCAAGACAACTCAGTCAAATGTGAGAGCCGGGCTTGCCCGCGATGAGGCCCTACCGGCCAACCACTTGCCCGGATCCCTCCAACGCCCTCAGGGCCGCCTTGCGCTGATCCACCGGCAATCCGCCCAGCTTCTCCACCGCCGCAAAGAACTTCGGCCAATCCCCGCCTTCCTGCCGGAACAACGCGGCGAACGCCGGTACCCACTGGTCATACAGGCCAAACGGCAACAACCTTGCGTTGTTCATCGGCAAGTTCATCCAGGCGTCGTAGCGCTTGTCACCACCCCACTGGCTATCACGCATTTGCCGATAGTTACTGCGCAGGCGCTCGAATTCGGCCGCCTTGGCCTGGCGCATGGCATCGGCCGCCAGTGGCTGCGCATACAGTTGCTCCAGGCGTTTGCGGGTGTCGAGTACCAGCCGGGTGAACTGGTCGCGCTGTTTCAACGCTGACTCGCTGGCAGGCGGCAAGCCTTGGGCTGCGCGCCATTGCCGGGTGCCTTCCTGCTCGACGAAGGTGGCGTACGACTCGTTGAACTCGGTGTCGTCCTTCACATAAAACCGCTGGTGCGCCAACTCATGAAAAATCAGCGTGGCCAGGCGCTCATCGCCCCAGCTCATCATCGAACTCATGATCGGGTCATTGAACCAGCCGAGGGTGGAGTAGGCCTCCACGCCACCAATCGACACATCCATGCCTTGCTGCTTCAGCAACGCCGCCTGGCCGCGTGCGGCGCCCTGATTGTAGTAACCGCGATAGGCCACGCACCCGGCAATCGGGAAGCAGTGAGTCTGCGGCGACAGGGAAAATTCCGGCGTGGCGAAGACGTTCCAGACCACATAAGGGCGGCCAATGTCCGCATACAGACGGTAACTCTGGTTATCCGGCAGGTGCAGGTGTTTGCTGGCGAAGGTGCGGGCTTTCTGCGACTGCGCCAAGTGGTCCCGCAGCACCTGTGGCCGGGACGGGTCGGCGACGACCTCGGAGACAGGCTCCCGGGCCCGCAGCAATTGCCATTGGCCGTCTGCCAGTTGGCTGTAATAACTGACGCTGGAGCAGCCACTGAGCAACAGCAGCATCAACCCGGGAAATAAACGCCTGACCATTCAAACCTCTCGCCGGTAACTATCCCGCCAGACTATCTCGCCTGTGGGGAATTTTTCCATGGCGTGGCGTGTTTATACTCATAGGGAGCGTGCTGCCGAACGCAGCCGCTTAAAAAACCATTCCTACCGTTGAGTGCTTAACATGCGTCAGCTACTGCTTCCCATCGCCGCAGTCTTTCTCAGTGCCTGCACGTCGACGCCGCTACCGGCGGTTGATCCGCAACAAGCCTGGGTCGACTTCGCCACCCCGACACCCGGCGCCAAGCTGGTGATGGCACAACGCCTGGACGGAAAAAACCTGAACGACGGGCGCTTCTTCCAGGTGCCGCCTGGCAGCCATGAACTGATGGTGCGTTTTGATTTCGAGGTGCCTACCGGCGGCAGCTTCGGCGGAATGGGGCAAACCACCGACCGAACCTGCTTCATGACCCTGCAATACGACCGTTTCGAGGCAGGCCAGCGCTATCGCCTGGAAGGGCGCTCACTGGGCTACAACCCGAATATCCGGCTGTACAACAAAGCGGGTCAGTTACTGGCGCAAGAACGTAGCGTCAACTGCATCTGATCAGTCGTTGTTCTTCTGGTAGACGATAGCCTTGGTGCCGAACTCACACGTGCCTACAACCATGGCGCTGTCGTGCTTGTCGGCTTCTTCCTTGCTGACGATTTCGAGGGTGTAGGACGGAACGGCATTCGCCTGGATTTTGACCTCAATCTCTTTCCTGAGCTCTTCACAGTCTTTCGGCGCGGCCAGCGCCGACGTGGCCAGTGCACCGCAGATAACCGCCAAGGCAATACGTTTCATGTGTGAAGCTCCCTGAATGCACGCGCACGAGTGTGCGCTAAGTCTGCAATCGGCTATTCGACCACATTTGCACCTGCAGGAGCGAGCAAGCTCGCACCTGCAAGAGGGTTGCATCAACTAATCAGCGTGCCATCCAGGGTAATGGTTGCATTCAGTACCTTGGACACCGGGCATCCTTCCTTGGCCTTTTTGCTCAGTTCGTCGAACTGCGCCTGGCTGGCGCCCGGGATCTTCGCCTTGAGGGTCAGGTGCACAGCAGTAATCGCAAAGCCACCGTCCACTTGGTCCAGGGTCACTTCGGCCTGGGTGTCGATGCTGTCGGCCTTGAGCCCGGCGTCGCCGAGAATCATGGAAAACGCCATGGAGAAACAACCGGCATGGGCTGCGCCGATCAGTTCTTCAGGGTTGGTGCCCTTACCCCCTTCGAAACGGGCCTTGAAGCCGTAGGGCGCTTCGCGCAGCACGCCGGTTTCCGTGGAAATGGAACCCAGGCCAGTCTTCAGGTCGCCTTCCCAATGCGCGGATGCTTTTTTAACGATACTCATAGCGGTCTCCTCGAACGGTGGTTTTGCGTCAGTAAGGGTTCTGAGGATAGACGCCACGGCAAAGTTCATCTTGTCGGAGAAACCTAGCAATTAAGTAGGAAATTTCGCCATCGCTATTGAATCTCGGGTATATGCCCTCATTGCATAGACATGCACATGAAGCGGCAGGTTTTGGTTCGTCTTAGAAGCCTGCGCCCCCATTGGAGAAGCAGGCTTATGAAATCGCTGTCCGACGTAAAATTCTCGACCCTCGACCTCGTGCCAGTGCGCGCCAACGGCAGTCCGGCGCAGTCGCTGCGCAATTCCCTGGACCTGGCCCAGCACGTGGAAAAATTCGGCTACAACCGCTTCTGGGTGGCCGAACACCACAATATGGACGGTATCGCCAGCTCGGCGACCTCGGTATTGCTGGGTTATCTGGCGGGCGGCACCTCGACGATTCGTGTCGGTTCCGGTGGCGTGATGCTGCCCAACCACGCACCGTTGGTGATCGCCGAGCAATTCGGCACCCTGGAAAGCCTGTATCCGGGCCGTATCGATTTGGGCCTGGGCCGCGCGCCCGGCTCCGACCAGATGACCGCCCGCGCCCTGCGCCGTGAACGCTCCGGCAGCGCCGATGATTTCCCGGAAGACGTGGCTGAACTGATGGCCTACCTCGGCCCGCGCACTCCGGACCAGCGAGTGATCGCCGTACCCGGTACCGGCACCAACGTCCCTGTATGGCTATTGGGTTCCAGTCTGTTCAGCGCGCAACTGGCAGGTGAGCGCGGTTTGCCCTACGCCTTTGCCTCACATTTCGCACCGCGCCTGATGCATGAAGCGATTCGCGTCTACCGCAACCACTTCAAGCCTTCGGCCGTGCTGGACAAGCCCTACGTGATGCTCGGTATCCCGCTGGTAGCCGCCGACACCGATGAGCAGGCCGACTACCTGGCCACCTCGGTGTACCAGAGAATTCTCGCGCTGATGCGTGGGCAAAGCCTGGTGCAGCGCCCGCCGGTCAAGACCATGGACGGCCTGTGGCTGCCCCATGAAAAAGACGCCGTAGGCAGTTTCCTGGGCCTGGCGATGGTGGGCAGCCCGCAGAAGATCCGCGCCAAATTGGAGGTGCTGGTGGAGCAGACCGGCGCTGATGAGCTGATCTTCACCTGTGACCTGTACGAACATGCCGACCGGATTCATTCCTACGAACTGCTGGCCCAGATCATGAAGGGCTGAATCCAGGAGTGAGGCGGGACGCAGAGCATCCCAGGCGACATTCCCACGCGGAGCGAGGGAACGATCAAAAAAAAACCGACGCACTTGCGTCGGTTTTTTACGTCTGCAACACGGGATCACCCGCGTTTGTAGACGATTTCCTTGGTACCGGCTTCACAGCTGCCGACAACCGTGTGGTCACTAGGTGCAGCACCTTTGTCCACGATTTCCAGGGAGTAGCCCGAAGCGCCTTTCGCGTCGATTTTCGCCGCGATCTCGCTTTTCAGCTCTTCACAAGGCTTGCCCGCCGCCAGGGCTGTGCCCGCAATGCTCAACAAACCTACCGCCAACAAAAAGTTCTTCATCCGTCACTTCCTTGGGTTGATCGAAAGGAAGCACGTCGCCGCTCGTCACGCCGACGTGCCTAAAGGTTGTAGCGGAGTTTATGGCAATCGGCCAGCGCGCAAGTTCAACAGGCTCAGTCAACTACTGGCAATTCGGAACCCCACCTTGAGGGTGACCTGAAAATGCGCGGCCTTGCCGTCCTTGATATGACCGCGGGTTTCGGTCACTTCAAACCACTCCAAGTGCTTGATGCTCTTGTGGGCTTCAGCCAGGGCGTTGTTGATGGCGTCCTCGATGCTGGTGGTGGAAGAGCCCACCAGTTCGACTTTCTTGTAGGTGTGATGATCACTCATAAGGTTTTCTCCTGGGGTCGTTAATAAAGCCTAGCAGTGAATTCTCGTACTGCTTCTGGCGACCATTCCCATATGAAAGTTCAGATTTACTGCACTTTCTGAAACCGCCGCAGTCGGAAACAACACACGCCACTCAATCACTCCAGGAGAGCCCACATGGCCAACACCTCTTTACGCAAAGCGTCATTGGAAAGCATGGAAGCCGAGATTTCGAGCCTGCTCAAATCTCTGGAAAGCCTCAAGGACGATGCCTCTGACGAGTCGCGAAAAACCTTGAAGGCCCTGAAAAGCAATGCCGAGAACGCCCTCAAGCATTCCCGTCACCTGATCAGCGATGCTTACGAAGAAAGCAAAGTCAAAATCCGCGAAACCGGTGTAGCGACACGGGACTACGCGCAAGAGCACCCATGGACTACCGCTGGCGTCGCCGTCGGCGCGCTGGGTCTGTTGGCGGCTTACTTGCTGTGCAAACGCGGCGACTAAACGTCCTGGCGCTTAAGCTCAGCCTTGAGCCACTGCGCCAGTTGCCGGGCGCGCCCATCTGCGGCGCGCTTGGGTAGCCACAACGCCAGTTGTGCCGGGGTTTCACTGAAACCCCATGGCGCAACCAGGCGACCCGCTCGCAGATCCTCTGCCACCAGCGGTTCTGGCGCAATCGCCACCCCCAGACCCGCCACCGCCGCCTCCAGCAAATAATACAAATGCTCGAAACCCTGACCGTACTTCAACGCGCCAGCCTCGATCCCATGGTGCTGCGCCCAACTGGGCCAGGCTTGTGGGCGTGATGTGGTGTGCAACAGGGCTTCATTCAGCAGGGCTTGGGCAGGTGCCTGGCGCAAACGCTCGTAATGGGCAAATCGCGGGCTCATGACCGGTCCGATGCGTTCACTGGCCAATTCATACACCTGCATATCCGCCGGCCACGGCGGCTCGGCGAACACCAACAGCGCATCCAGCCCGGGGCGGCGCGGGTCGAGATCGCCTTCGCCCGCTGACAGGTGCAGGCGCAAATCCGGCAGATCGGCGTTCAGGCGCCCTAAACGCGGAATAAACCAGCGTGCCAGCAGACTGCCGGAGCAGCCGAGCACAAACGGCGCATCTGCACTGCTCTGTGTGAGTTCGGCGCAGGTGTCCCTCAGACGCTCGAACGCCTCGAAGCTCGCATCCCGCAGACGGACACCGGCATCTGTGAGTTTGAGGCCGCGCCCATCCTTGACGAACAGGCTGACGCCAAGGTGTTCTTCCAATACCTTGAGCTGCCGGCTCACCGCGCCATGGGTCACATGCAGTTGCTCAGCGGCCTGGCTCACGCTGTTCAAGCGTGCAGTCGCCTCGAAAGCGCGCAAGGCGTTCAGCGGTGGTAAGTCTCGGCTCATCTGTGAGTTTTCCTGACAGGTTGTGGCGATCTTATCGGTTTTCACGTGCAAGCGTCAGGGGTAGAGTGACCGTCATTGCCTCTTACACATTTTCTACCTGGAGCGTCCCATGACTCAGACCCAGACCGATTTACGCAACGGCCCAGACGCCAATGGCCTGTTCGGTTCGTTCGGCGGCCGCTACGTGGCGGAAACCCTGATGCCGTTGATCCTTGATCTGGCCCGCGAATACGAAGCGGCCAAAATCGATCCGGCCTTCAATGAAGAACTGGCCTACTTCCAGCGCGACTACGTCGGACGCCCAAGCCCGCTGTACTTCGCCGAACGCCTGACCGAGTTCTGCGGCGGCGCCAAGATCTACCTCAAGCGCGAAGAGCTGAACCACACCGGCGCCCACAAGATCAACAACTGCATCGGCCAGATCCTGCTGGCACGACGCATGGGCAAAAAGCGCATCATCGCCGAGACCGGCGCCGGCATGCACGGTGTGGCCACGGCCACCGTCGCCGCGCGTTTTGGCCTGCAATGCGTGATCTACATGGGCACCACCGACATCGAGCGCCAGCAGGCCAACGTATTCCGCATGAAGCTGCTGGGCGCTGAAGTGATCCCGGTAGTCGCCGGCACCGGCACCCTGAAAGACGCGATGAACGAAGCCCTGCGTGACTGGGTCACCAACGTCGACAGCACCTTCTACCTGATCGGCACCGTGGCCGGCCCGCACCCGTACCCAGCCATGGTTCGCGACTTCCAGGCCGTGATCGGCAAGGAAACCCGTACCCAACTGCAAGCCCAGGAGGGCCGTCTGCCCGACAGCCTGGTGGCGTGCATCGGCGGCGGTTCCAACGCGATGGGCCTGTTCCACCCGTTCCTGGATGACACCAGCGTCGAAATCATCGGCGTTGAAGCCGCCGGCTACGGCATCGAGACCGGCAAGCACGCGGCCAGCCTCAACGGCGGTGTGCCGGGCGTGCTGCACGGCAACCGCACCTTCCTGTTGCAGGACGACGATGGCCAGATCATCGACGCCCACTCGATTTCCGCCGGCCTCGACTACCCGGGCATTGGCCCTGAACACGCCTGGTTGCATGACATCGGCCGCGTCCAGTACACCTCGGTGACCGACGACGAAGCCCTCGACGCCTTTCACAAATGCTGCCGCCTGGAAGGGATTATTCCTGCACTGGAAAGCGCCCACGCCCTGGCTGAAGTGTTCAAACGCGCACCGACCTTGCCGAAGGATCACCTGATGGTGGTGAACCTGTCCGGTCGTGGCGACAAAGACATGCAAACCGTGATGCACCACATGGAACAGTCCAAGCAGGAGAAACACTGATGAGCCGCCTGCAAACACGTTTTGCGCAACTGAAAGAACAAAACCGCGCCGCCCTGGTGACCTTCGTCACCGCCGGCGACCCGGGTTATGACACCTCGCTGGCGATCCTCAAGGGCTTGCCGGCGGCCGGCGCCGACGTGATCGAACTGGGCATGCCGTTCACCGACCCGATGGCTGACGGCCCGGCGATTCAACTGGCCAACATCCGTGCACTGACCGCCAAGCAGAACCTCACGAAAACCCTGCAAATGGTTCGCGAGTTCCGCAAGGACAACAGCGATACGCCGCTGGTGCTGATGGGCTACTTCAACCCGATCCACATGTACGGCGTGCCACGCTTCATCAGCGATGCCAAAGAAGCCGGCGTCGACGGCCTGATCGTGGTCGACATGCCGCCCGAGCATAACGGCGAGCTGTGCGACCCGGCCCAGGCTGCCGGTATCGACTTTATCCGCCTGACCACCCCGACCACCGACGACGTGCGCCTGCCGACCGTGCTCAACGGCAGCTCCGGGTTTGTGTACTACGTCTCGGTGGCCGGTGTGACCGGTGCCGGCGCCGCGACCCTGGAACACGTCGAAGAAGCCGTGACCCGCCTGCGTCGGCATACCGACCTGCCGATCAGCATCGGTTTTGGTATCCGCACCCCGGAGCAGGCCGCTGCAATCGCCCGCCTGGCAGACGGTGTGGTGGTGGGTTCGGCACTGATCGATCACATCGCCAACGCCAGCAATGATCAGCAGGCCATCGACGGTGTATTGACCCTGTGTTCGGCGCTTTCGGAAGGTGTGCGCAACGCACGTAAGTAAGCGGCTCGTAAGCCGTAGGTAAAGTTTCTGATACAGAGGAATCATGCTGGCAAATCAGCACCTAAACTGACAAGACCAAGGGATTTCGAACCCGGTTCGAAATCCCTTTTTGTTGTTTGTGCAGTTGAGGAAACCCCTGATGAAGATGCCTAAACGTGTGATAGCCGGTCTGGGTGTGCTGTTGCTCGGCGCCAGCGCCCTGGTGCAAGCCGCACCGTACGACCAAGGTGGCGGACCTGACCGTGGCGGCCCTCAAGGCCAACAGAACGATCACCGTGGCGATGACCGCCGCGGGCCCCAGGGCAATCACCGTGGCGGGCCTCCTCAGGACTTCGGCCCTGTTCGGCAAGTGATCCGCGATAACCATGGCGACTTCCGCCGTGGTGCTCCGCCGCCTCCCGGTATCCACCTGGTGCGCGGCCAACGCCTGCCGCCGAACTACTACGGCGAGCGTCTTGACCCTCGGGCCCTGTCGCACCTGCCGCAATACCCTGGCTACGAATGGCGCCGCTCGGGCGGGGACATCGTGCTGATCGCGATTGGCACCAGCATCGTCTACCAGATTCTGGATGGCGCGCTGTACTAGAAGCCGGACTGCTTTTGTGGTGAGGGAGCTTGCTGTGGCGAGGGACCTAGTGTGGCGAGGGAGCTTGCTCCCGCTGGGCTGCGCAGCGGCCCCAAAATCCTGGGAGCGCTGCGCACTCCAGCGGGAGCAAGCTCCCTCGCCACAGATACTTATCAGTCCTCTAAAGTTCGATGCGCTCGACCTTGCCCACCAACAAGATGTACGAAAGCGCCCCCAGCAACGCCAGCACCGCGATATAGGTAATCGCCGGTGCAAACGAATCCCCTGTCGCCAGAAAGCCAATCACAATCGGCGTGGTAATCGCCGACAGATTGCCGATGAAGTTAAACACCCCACCCGTCAGCCCCAGCAATCTTGCCGGCGCCAAGGTCGACACCAGCGACCAGGTAATCGACGCTAGGCCATTGCCGAAAAACGCCACCGCCAGAAAGGCAATCACCCACGCCGTGGAGTCAACAAAGTTGGCGCCGATGATCGCCGTGGAGATCAACAGCCCGCCAATGATCGGCAACTTGCGCGCAAACCCTACCGACGCTCCCCGGCGAATCAGCCAATCGGAAAACACCCCCGAACACAGCACCCCGACAAACGCCGCCAGAAACGGCAGCGACGCCAGCAGGCCGGATTTGATGAAGTCCATGCCGCGATATTTCACCAGATAGGTCGGGAACCACGTCAGGAAAAACCACAGCGTGGAGTTCAGGCAGAACTGCCCCAGGTAGATACCCCACAGCTTGCGCTTGCTCAGCACGATGCCGAGATCGACCCAACTGAACGGCGCCTTGGCCGCCTGCGCCTGGATGTCCACCAACCCGCCACCTTCGCGGATCAGCTCGATTTCCGCCGCATTGGCGCCTTTGAAATCCCGTGGCTCGCGGTACACGGCGTACCAGATCAACGCCCACACAATGCCCACGCCGCCGGTGGCGACAAACACCATGTGCCAGCCAAAAGCGTGTTGCAGCCAGGCCAATACCGGCGTGAGAAACGCCAGCCCGACAAACTGCCCGGAGGTGTAGACGCCAATCGCCGTGGCCCGCTCACGCTCGGGAAACCAGGTAGTGACCACGCGGCTGTTGATCGGATAGGCCGGGGCTTCCAGGGCACCCACCGCCATGCGCAATACGAAGAGCGCGATGAAGCTGGCGGCGAAGCCGAGCATCACCGTAGCCACCGACCACAACAGCAGGGCGACGCTGTAGAGAATGCGCGGCGGCACCCGGTCCACCAGCCAGCCGCCGGGAATCTGCATGGCGGCGTAGGTCCAGCCGAACGCGGAGAAGATCAGCCCGACATGCACCGGGTCGATCCCCAACTCACTGGTGAGGGCCGGGGCGGCAATCGACAGGTTGCTGCGGTCCAGGTAGTTGATCACCACAGTGATAAACAGCAGCACCATGATGAAGAAGCGCTTTCGGCTGGGCGTGACTAAAGAAGCCTGCCCGGTGAAGGACTCGGATTGCATGGGGGTTGCCTCTTCTTATGGTTATTGAGGACAGGTCTTACTGAAGAAACCGAATCAAATGTGGGAGCGGGCTTGCTCGCGAAAGCGGTCTACCAGCAGCGGATGTGTTGACTGACACTCCGCCTTCGCGAGCAAGCCCGCTCCCACATTGATCGGGTTTTCACCTCAAATTAGCGGTGTTTACCACTCCGCAAAGCTGCCGTCGGCATGGCGCCAGATCGGGTTGCGCCAGCGATGCCCGATGGCCGCGCGCTCGATCACGTATTCCTCGTTGATCTCGATGCCCAGGCCTGGCCCGTTGGGGATTTTCACAAAGCCCTGGTCGTAGTCGAAAACGCCCGGATCACGTACGTAATCCAGCAGGTCGTTGCTCTCGTTGTAGTGAATGCCCAGGCTCTGTTCCTGGATGAACGCGTTGTAGCAAACCGCATCCAGCTGCAGGCACGCCGCCAGGGCAATCGGGCCGAGCGGGCAGTGCAGGGCGAGGGCCACGTCGTAGGCTTCGGCCATGTTGGCGATCTTGCGGGTTTCGGTGATACCGCCGGCGTGGGAGGCATCCGGCTGGATGATGTCGACGTAGCCTTCGCTGAGCACACGCTTGAAGTCCCAGCGCGAAAACAGACGCTCGCCAAGGGCAATCGGGGTGCTGGTGAGCGGCGCCAGTTCTTTCAGTGCTTCGTAGTTTTCACTGAGCACCGGTTCTTCGATAAACATCAGTTTGTAGGGGTCGAGTTCCTTCATCAGCACCTTGGCCATGGGCTTGTGCACCCGGCCATGGAAGTCGACGCCGATGCCGACGTTGGGGCCTACCGCGTCACGCACGGCGGCAACGTTGGCCAGGGCCTGGTCGACTTTTTCGAAGCTGTCGAGGAATTGCAGTTCTTCGGTGCCGTTCATTTTCACCGCAGTAAAACCACGGGCCACGGCTTCCTTGGCGGCGCGGGCCGTGTCGGCCGGGCGGTCGCCACCAATCCACGAGTACACGCGGATCTTGTCGCGCACCTGGCCACCGAGCAGGTCGCTGACCGACACGCCGAGGGCCTTGCCCTTGATGTCCCACAGCGCCTGGTCGATACCGGCGAGGGCGCTCATATGGATCGCGCCGCCACGGTAGAAACCGCCGCGGTAGAGTACCGTCCAGATGTCTTCGATATTGCGTGGGTCTTTGCCGATCAAGTAGTCGGACAATTCTTCGACGGCGGCAGCCACGGTGTGGGCGCGGCCCTCGACCACGGGCTCGCCCCAACCGGTCACGCCCTGGTCGGTTTCAACCTTGAGGAAGCACCAGCGCGGCGGGACGATGAAGGTGGTCAGTTTGGTGATTTTCATCTTCTTATCTCTCTTGTAGATGGAGAACGCTGATCAGCCCAAGGCATGCCAGGCCGCGACGTAGGCCTGGGCGTTGCTCGCCACTTGGGCGACGCTCATGCCCGGCTTGAATAACCCGGAGCCCAGACCGAAGCCTTTGACGCCCGCGTCGAAAAATACCTGCATGTTGTCCGGAGTGATGCCGCCCACCGGCAGCAGCACCGTGCCCGCAGGCAGTACCGCGAGCCAGGCCTTGACCACCGCCGGGCCCATTTGCTCGGCGGGGAACAGCTTCAGCACGTCGGCGCCTTCGGCCAGCGCGGCAAAAGCTTCGGTGGGCGTGGCCACACCCGGCGACAGGTACAGGCCCGCAGCCTTCGCGGCCCGCAACACCTTGGCATCGCTGTGGGGCATGACGATCACTTGGCCGCCGGCGGCTTTGACGTGATCAACCTGTTCCGGGGTCAGCACGGTGCCGGCGCCGATCAGGCAATCGGCGGGCAGGCTGTCCCGCAGGATGCGGATGCTGGAATAAGGATCCGGTGAGTTGAGCGGCACTTCGATGACCCTGAAGCCTGCGGTGTACAACACTTCGCCGATCGCCAACGCCTCCTCCGGTCGCAGGCCGCGCAGGATCGCGATCAAACCGTTGTGTGTCAGTGCTTGCTTGAGCATGTCGGGCCTCTCGTCAGGTTGCAGGCAGCAGCCCCGCCGCCATGGCCAACTGCCAAAGACCACGCTCGGTAGCCTCCTGTGCCAGGGTCACGCTGGGGAAGCCACAAAGTTGGAGTGCACGCTGGTAGCGGGTGCAGAGTTGGGTGGTGCCCACCAGCACGATGTCGCGCTGTTGGGCATTCTGGCGGGTGCGCAAGCCCATGAGTTCGTGACCGATCATCAGGCCGGACAAATAGTCGGGCTGCTCCTCGGGCGCCAGCTCGCCGGTCAATCCCAGGGTGCGGGCGCTGAACAAGGTCGACAACAGGCCGGCCTGGCCGTCCGACGACAGCGCCACCTGCACGCCGCGATCAAAAGCCGCCGCCTGGAACGCTTCGGAAGGTCGCTGAGTACGCCCCAAAATGCTGTGTTGGCTGAGCACGGCAAACAGCTCGCCGGTCATGAAGGTATCGAAGTGGGTGATGCAGCCTTCCACCACCTCGACCCACTTGGAATGGCTGCCCGGCAGGCCGATCAGTACATCGCTCCCGGTAGTGGCGGATAAGCTTTGCAGCACGCCAAGCACCTGGGTTTCTTCGCCGCGCATCACATTGGGCAAGGCGCCGCGTTGAATCACGCCGGGAACGATGTACACCGTCGCGCCACGCAGGCTGCGAACTACATGTAGTGCCTGGCCGAGGGTAGCAACGTCGGCCGGGGTATCGCGGTAAGCCGCTTCGCTCCAGCCCTGGGCGCTGCCGACCATGCCGCAGGCGATGACGGGGAGGCCGGGCCGGGCGTCGAGCCAGTCACCGCAGGCCGCGTCGAAGGCCAGCTCAAAGCCATTGCTGCAGCGAACACCGGCAATGTCCCGGGGTTCGGTGGGCAGGTGCATGATCCCCGACGCCAGGGTGCGTCGTTCGATCACGACGCCTGCCGGGCCGAGCTTATAAGCACGAAGGGAACTGGTTCCCCAATCGAGCGCGATCAATTGCGCCTGCATCGCTTCACCTGAGTGTTCTGAGCGGATGAGGCGAATATAAACCCAAGACCGGCAAAGTCTCAATATATAAATATCAGTCCCATATATAGGGAATATATAGGCTTAGAAACTCGACAGGTCCAAGGTGCGCATCGCCCCCATCCAGATCGCATGGTCGGTGTGATCCTTGAGGTCGTCGCCGGTGGTCGGGTGCAGGAACACCACCAGGCCGTTGCGGTTGAGGGCCAGCCACGGCAGTACGACGCCGATGTATTCCGGGTCGAACGCCAGCTGGCAGCTCCAGTCCGGATGCGGGCCCACCGGGCGTTCATGCACGCGGCCCATGCGCAGCGGGAACATCTGCGCGGCGTCCTCGCAGAGTTTGCGCGCCTGGTCGATGGTGTTGGCGTCGAAGTAGATGTGGGCGTGGTAGCCCTTGATACGTTGCATGACAGGCTCCGGGCTCAATGATCGGCAAATCCTAGACCGCAATGGACGGCAGGGCCAGGCCGGTCAGTGATTGTGCGCTGCTGGCTTGCTCGGTCATCAACCAGTCGACGAAACGTTCGATCAACTGGCTGCGACGTTTGCGCTGGGGCAGCACCACGTAATAGCCGAAGCGTGAGATCACCGTGTCGCCAATCGGCCGGCACAGCCACTTTTGCTCGAGCAAGTTATCCACAAGGTGGCGCCAGCCGATGGCCACACCTTGGCCGGCGATCGCGGCCTGGATCAACAGCGTGTAATTGTCGAAACGCAGTTGGCCCGGGGTGGGCGCGGTGGTGATGCCCAGCTCGCGAAACACGCCGCTCCAGTCGAACCACTGATTGTTGTTTTGCTGGCGCAGGTGCAACAACGGAAAATCCAGCAGGCTCTGCACCGGCAGCGGCGCGCTGCGGTCCTGGAGCAACTGCGGGCTGCACACCGGGAACACTTCCTCGTTGAACAGCCACAGGCTGTCGCCCTGCTTGAAACGGCCGTCGCCGAACAACACCGCCACATCGATATCGCTGCGCAACGCGGCGTGATTGCGCTCGCTGGTGACCAGGCTCACGTCCACCTGCGGGTTGGCTTCATGGAAACGGTGCAGGCGCGGCATCAGCCAATAGGCGGCGAACGCAAAGTCCGTCGCCACCTGCAGGACTTCGTGCTGGTCCTGCTCGGCAATCGCGCTCAGGCCCTGGTTGATGCTCTGCAAGCCGGCCTGCACCTGCTCGAACAACAGGGCGCCCGCGTCGGTCAGTTCGATGCCACGGTAAATGCGATCAAACAGGCGCACCTTCAGCTGTTCTTCCAGGCGCTTGATCTGCTGGCTGATGGCCGGCTGGGTGGTGCCCAACTCCATCGCCGCCGCCGTAAAGCTGCGCTGGCGCGCTGCGGCTTCAAACGCGCGCAGCAGATCGAGTGACAGGTTACCGAGGGATTCATACATAAGCTGGGCTTATCCTAGACATTGCTTCTCATGGGCTTTACCACGATTTCCATGGCCTGCATGCTCGTTCGCATAAACGTTGACTATGGAATGCCGCGAAACCATGAAGCGCAAGAACATTCTTTTTATCATGGCCGATCAGATGGCCGCGCCGATGCTTCCGTTCTACGGTCCTTCGCCTATCAAACTGCCGAACTTGAGCCGCCTCGCCGCTGAGGGCGTGGTGTTCGACGCCGCTTACTGCAACAGCCCGCTGTGCGCGCCATCGCGCTTTACCCTGGTGAGTGGGCAGTTGCCGAGCAAGATCGGCGCCTACGACAACGCGGCCGATTTCCCCGCCGACGTGCCGACTTATGCCCACTACCTGCGTCGCCTCGGCTACCGCACCGCGTTGTCGGGCAAGATGCATTTTTGCGGCCCCGACCAGCTCCACGGTTATGAAGAACGCCTGACCAGTGACATCTACCCCGCCGACTATGGCTGGGCGGTGAACTGGGATGAGCCGGACGTGCGTCCCACCTGGTACCACAACATGGCGTCGGTGCTGCAAGCCGGGCCATGCGTGCGCACCAACCAGCTGGATTTCGACGAAGAGGTGGTGTTCAAGGCCCAGCAGTACCTGTTCGACCATATCCGCGAGGACGGCGACCAGCCGTTCTGCCTGACCGTGTCGATGACCCACCCACACGATCCGTACACCATTTCCAAACCGTTCTGGGACCTGTACGACGACAACGACATCCCGTTGCCCACAACGCCGCCACAAGCAGATCTCGACCCTCACTCCCAACGCCTGCTCAAGGTCTATGACCTGTGGGACAAGCCGCTGCCGGTGAACAAGATCCGCGATGCGCGCCGCGCCTACTTCGGCGCGTGCAGCTACATCGACAGTAACGTCGGCAAGCTGCTGCAAACCCTGGAAGAAACGGGCCTGGCCGATGACACCCTCATCATTTTCTCCGGCGACCACGGCGACATGCTCGGCGAGCGCGGGCTCTGGTACAAAATGCACTGGTTTGAGATGGCCGCCCGGGTGCCGCTGCTGATCAGCGCGCCGGGGCAGTTTGCGGCGGGCCGCGTGACCGCTGCCGTGTCCACCGCCGACCTGCTGCCCACCCTGGTGGAACTGGCCGGCGGCCAACTCGACGCCAACCTGCCGCTGGACGGCCGCTCGCTGGTTTCGCACCTTCAAGGGCAGGGCGGGCACGATGAAGTGTTCGGCGAGTACATGGCCGAGGGCACCATCAGCCCACTGATGATGATCCGGCGAGGCGCCTACAAGTTCATCTACAGCGAGGACGATCCTTGCCTATTGTTCGATGTGCACAACGACCCGCACGAGCGGGAAGAACTCAGCCAGTCACCGGAACACCGGCCACTGTTCGAGGCGTTTTTGCGTGAGGCGCGGGCCAAATGGGACATCCCGGCGATCCACCAGCAGGTGCTCGCCAGCCAACGCCGTCGCCGCCTGGTATTCGAGGCGCTGACCCAAGGCAAGCTGAAGAGCTGGGACCACCAGCCACTGGTAGACGCCAGTCAGCAGTACATGCGCAACCATATCGACCTCGACGATCTGGAGCGCAAGGCACGTTTTCCACAACCCTGCCAAAACCAATAAAACTGAGGGGAAGGCCATGCAAAAGTTATCCACCGTGTTGAGCGTTGCGCTGTTGGCATTGAGCAGTGCCGGCGCCTACGCGGACTCAAGCTGCGACACCGTGAAGATGGCCGATCCGGGCTGGAGCGATATCGCCGCCACCAATGCCATTACCGGTTTCCTGTTGAACGGCATGGGCTACAAGGCCAAGGTTGACACCCTTGCGGTGCCGATCACCTTTGGCGGGCTCAAGGACGGCCAGGTGGATGTGTTCCTGGGTAACTGGATGCCTGCGCAGCAGGGCTTCTACGACAAGTTCGTGGCCAATGGCGATGTGGTGCAACTGGCGAAAAACCTCGATGGCACCGAGTTCACCCTCGCCGTGCCGGATTATGTGTGGGACGCCGGGGTGCATGATTTTGCCGACCTGAACACGTTTGCCGACAAGTTCGACAAGAAGATCTACGGCATCGGTTCGGGTGCGCCGGCGAACATCTCGTTGCAGGAAATCATCAAGAAAAACGACTTCGACCTGGGCCAGTGGAAGCTGATCGAGTCCAGTGAACAGGCGATGCTGGCCAAGGTGTCCCGGGCGGTGAAGAAGCAGAAATTCGTGACCTTCCTCGGCTGGACGCCGCACCCGATGAACGTGCAGCTGAAGATGCATTACCTCAAGGGCGGGGAAAAGTACTTTGGTGACACCGGCAGCGTGTACACCTTGACCCGCAAAGGGTATGCGCAGGCCTGCCCGAATGTGGGCAAATTGCTGACCAACCTGAGTTTCACCCAGGAGATGGAGAACGCCATCATGGCGGAGGTGGTGAACAAGAAGGTGAGCAACGTTGATGCGGCGAAGGCGTGGATCAAGGCGAATCCGGCGGTGCTGGACAAGTGGCTGGACGGGGTTAAAACCGTCGACGGCCAAGATGCGCTGGCCGCCGTAAAAGCCAAACTCTGATGCACTGATCGTTCCCACGCTCTGCGTGGGAACGCATCCGGTGACGCTCCGCGTCACGACTCAAGAGCGGACGCAGAGCGTCCAAGACGGCATTCCCACGCAGAGCGTGGGAACGATCATCATGAGCCTGATACTCTGATTCAAACCTCTTCAACCGAGTTGCCAATGCCCTGGCCCAACCGCCACACACTCTTCCCCTTCCTCAACTGGCTCCCGCGCCAAACCCGCGCCAGCGTCGGGCGAGATGCAATCGTTGGGCTGAGCGGTGCAGTCCTGGCATTACCGCAATCCATTGCCTACGCGCTGATCGCCGGTCTCCCACCGGAGTACGGCCTGTACGCCGCGATCATCCCGGTATTGATCGCCTGCTTGTGGGGCTCTTCCTGGCACCTGATCTGCGGTCCCACGGCGGCGATTTCCATCGTGCTCTACGCCAGTGTCAGCCCGCTGGCCGTGCCCGGGTCCCAGGACTACATCACGCTCATCCTGTTGCTGACCTTCCTGGCCGGCGTCTTCCAATGGCTGCTGGGGATGCTGCGCTTCGGTGCCCTGGTGAACTTCGTTTCACATTCAGTGGTGCTCGGCTTCACCCTCGGCGCGGCGGTGGTAATCGCCCTGGGGCAATTGCCCAATCTGTTGGGGCTGGATCTGCCCAGCCAGGCCACGGCGATCAACAGCCTGCTGGCGCTGATCAACCATGCCGGGGAATGGAATCACCCGCCACTGGTGCTCGGGCTCGGGACCTTGCTGGTGGGTGTACTGCTGAAACTCTGGGTGCCGCGCTGGCCCACACTGCTGATCGCGCTGGTCTTGGGTAGCCTCACCCCATGGCTATGGCCGGCGATGTTCGGGAAGGTGGCGTTGGTCAGTTCATTTGTCGGCAAACTGCCGCCCTTCAGCCCGCTGCCGATGGACCTGGACATGGTTTTGCGCCTGCTGCCGAGTGCCGTGGCGGTGGGCATGCTCGGGCTGGTGACCAGCCTGTCGATTGCGCGCTCACTGTCGGCCCGCTCCCAGCAATTGCTCGATGCAAATCAGGAAGTGCGCGCCCAGGGTTTATCCAACATCGTCGGCGGATTTTTTTCCGGGTACTTGTCGGCGGGCTCCTTCACCCGGTCGGGCCTGAGTTATGAGGCAGGCGCCTGCTCACCGCTGGCAGGGGTGTTTTCTGCGCTGTGGGTGGCGCTGTTTGCACTGTTCGGCGCGGCACTGATCGCGCATATCCCGATCCCGAGCATGGCCGCGAGCATCCTGCTGATTTGCTGGGGGTTGGTGGACCATCGCGGTATTCGGGCACTGTTCCGGGTCAGCCGCGCAGAGTTTGCGGTGATGAGCCTGACCTGCATCGCCACGCTGCTGCTGGAATTGCAGACGGCGATTTATGCGGGTGTGCTGGCGTCGCTGTTTTTCTACCTCAAGCGCACCTCGCAACCGCGAGTCCAGCAATGGCGTGACGGTGAGGACGACGTGCTGCGGGTCGGCGGGTCGATCTTTTTCGGCGCCAGCCATTATCTGCAAGTACGGCTGCAGAGCCTGCACGGCCAGCGGGTGGTGATCGAGGCACAGCAGATCAACTTTATCGACTATTCCGGAGTGGAGATGCTGCACCAGGAAGCGCGCCGATTGAACGGATTGGGGCGCAGCCTGGCGTTGCGCAAGGCCCGGCCGCAGGTGGTGGAAGAGTTGAAGAAACTGGAAGGGGCGGAGAAATGCCCCCTCCATTTCGAAGACTGAATGCGGTTAAAACTGTGGGAGCGGGCTTGCTTCAGGCCAGTTGCCTACGCAGTTCAGCTAATACCGGCGCCGAATCCGGGCGCACGCCGCGCCACAGGTAGAACGCTTCCGCCGCCTGCTCCACCAACATTCCCAGGCCATCCATCGCTACCGCGGCGCCCTGATCATTGGCCCAACGGCAAAACGCCGTAGGCTCTTTGCCGTACATCATGTCGTAGCAAAAAGTCTTTCCGGGTTCGATCAGGCTACCCGCAATCGGCGGTACATCGCCTGACAGGCTGGCGGACGTGGCGTTGATGATCAGGTCCACCGGCTCACGCAGCCAGTCGAAACCGCTGGCGGACACCGGGCCGAGGTCGTCGAACAGCTCGGCGAGCAATTCGGCCTTTTCCACAGTGCGGTTGGCGATGATCAGCGAAGCCGGCTGCTCAGCCAGCAACGGTTCCAGCGCACCGCGCACCGCACCACCAGCCCCCAGCAGCAGAATGCGTTTGCCTTGCAGGCTGAGCCCGGCATTCACCGTCAAATCCCGCACCAGGCCGGCGCCGTCGGTGTTGTCCCCCAACAGGCTGCCATCGGCGAGCTTGCTCAAGGTATTCACCGCGCCGGCCCGTTGGGCGCGTTCGGTCAGGGTGTTGGCCAGGCGATAGGCCTCTTCCTTGAACGGCACGGTGACGTTGGCACCACGGCCTTGTGCGAAAAATGCTTTTGCACAGCCGGTGAAATCCTCCAACGGCGCGAGCAAGGTGCTGTAGTCCAGTTGCTCGCCAGTTTGTTCGGCGAACAGGCGATGAATCAGCGGCGACTTGCTGTGGCCGATGGGGTTGCCGAAAACGACATAACGATCCATCAGACCGCCGCCTTGGGCAGCACGCCCAGCCAGTCGCGGTCTTGCAGGTAGTAGTCGGTGAGACGCGCTTCTTCACTGTCGGGCGCGGCTTTCCAGTCATAGCTCCAGCGCACTTGCGGCGGCAGCGACATCAGGATCGACTCGGTGCGCCCGCCTGATTGCAGGCCGAACAAGGTGCCACGGTCGTAGACCAGGTTGAACTCGACGTAGCGGCCACGGCGGAATTCCTGGAATTCGCGCTGCTGCTCGGTATAGGCCATGGCCTTGCGGCGCTGGACGATTGGCAGGTAGGCGTCAATGTAGGCGTCGCCGATGGCGCGCATGAAGGCGAAGCTGGTGTCGAAGTCCCACTCGTTCAAATCATCGAAGAACAAACCGCCGATGCCCCGGGGTTCGTTGCGGTGCTTGATGTGGAAGTAGGTGTCGCACCAGGCCTTGTAGCGCGAGTACACGTCCGGGCCAAACGGCGCGCAGGCCTGCTCGGCGACGCGGTGCCAGTGGATGCAGTCTTCTTCGTTGCCGTAGTAGGGCGTCAGGTCGAAGCCGCCACCGAACCACCACACCGGCTCTTCGCCTTCTTTTTCAGCGATGAAAAACCGTACGTTGGCGTGGGAAGTCGGCACATGGGGGTTGTGCGGGTGGATCACCAGCGACACGCCGAGGGCTTCAAAACCGCGACCGGCCAATTCCGGGCGATGGGCACTGGCGGACGGTGGGAGGCCGCTGCCAAACACGTGGGAAAAATTAACGCCGCCTTTTTCGATCACCGAACCGTTTTCGATCACACGGGTACGACCACCGCCGCCGGCAGGCCGGGTCCAGGCGTCTTCGATAAAGCGAGTGTCCGTCTCAAAGGTTTCCAGGGCGCTGCAAATGCGGTCTTGCAGGTCGAGCAGGTAGGCTTTGACAGCCTCGGTGCGGGTAGTCATGACATCACCTTGAATCGGGCAAAGCTACGCGAGGCCATTGGGCGTCGGCGGCAAATGGGCGCACAGGATACCACTGCACCCACTACTGCCACAGTTGACGAAGATCAAGCTTAGGAGTCCGATAGGGGGCTACGCGAAATGACTTAAGGAGAGTGCAGATGGCCAAACGTATCCAGTTCCGTGCCCATGGCGGCCCCGAAGTACTTGAGTATGTGGACTACACCCCGGCAGAACCCGGCCCGCAGCAGGTTCGCGTGCAGAACAAGGCCATTGGCCTGAACTTCATCGACACGTATTTCCGCAGCGGCCTGTACGCGCCACCGGCCTTGCCGTCGGGCCTGGGCGCTGAAGGCGCTGGCGTGGTTGAAGCAGTAGGCAGTGAAGTCACTCAATTCAAGGTTGGGGATCGCGTGGCCTACGGCAGCGGCCCACTGGGTGCCTACAGCGAACTGCATGTGCTGCCGGCCGCCAACCTGGTGCACCTGCCAGACGACATCAGCTTCGAACAGGCCGCTGGCGCGATGCTCAAGGGCCTGACGGTGCAGTACCTGTTGCGCCAGACCTATGAGTTGAAAGGCGGCGAAACCATTCTGTTCCACGCCGCTGCCGGTGGCGTGGGCTCGCTGGCGTGCCAATGGGCCAAGGCCTTGGGCGTGAAGCTGATCGGTACCGTCAGTTCGCCGGAAAAAGCAGCGCTGGCCAAATCCCTCGGTGCCTGGGAAACCATCGACTACAGCAAGGAAAACGTCGCACAGCGCGTGCTGGAACTGACTGACGGCAAGAAATGCCCGGTGGTGTACGACGGTGTAGGCAAGGACACCTGGCTCACGTCCTTGGACAGCGTGGCGCCACGCGGGTTGGTGGTGAGTTTTGGGAATGCCTCGGGGGCTGTGGATGGGGTTAACCTGGGGATTCTGGCAGCGAAAGGTTCGCTGTATGTGACCCGGCCGACCCTGGCGACTTATGCCAACAACCCGGAAAACCTGCAGGCGATGGCGGATGACCTGTTTTCGATGATCATCAGTGGCAAGTTGCAGATTGATATTAATCAGCGGTTTTCGCTGGGGGATGCGGCGAAGGCGCAGATTGAGTTGTCGGCGCGGCGGACGACTGGGTCGACCATTCTGTTGCCATAGGGCGTTGGATTTTCAGCGGGTTTGAGGGCCTCTTCGCGAGCAAGCCCGCTCCCACATTTGAATGCGCTCCGCCTTTGGAATGCGGCCGAATGTGGGAGCGGGCTTGCTCGCGAATGCAGGCGACTCGGTCTCAGGAAGGGCGCACAACCTCGCCCGTCGCCAGATCCCGAATCAGACTCGGATTCTTCCGCCCCCCAAGATTCCCGCCCAACACTAGATCCACCTGCCCACGGAAATACTGCTCCACACGAATCCGCGTGCGCGCCGCCGGGCGGCCCTGTGGGTTGGCCGAGGTGGAAATCAATGGCCCGACCAACGAGCACAGATCCCGCACTTGCGGATGATCAGTCACCCGCAACGCCACCGTGTCATGCACCCCGGTAATCCACTCGGGCAACAAGTTCTGATGGGGCACCAGCCACGTATTCGGGCCAGGCCAGGTACTGGCCATGCGGTCCATCCACTCATCAGGAAAGTCTTCGAAGAGAAAATCGAACTGACGAATATTGTCGGCAATCAGGATCAGACCTTTATCCACAGACCGGCCCTTGATCGCCAGCAACCGATCCACGGCCTCTTCGTTCCAAGGGTCACAGCCCAGGCCCCAGACCGCCTCGGTTGGATAGGCAATCACCGCGCCTGCGCGAATTTCTCGTGCGGCTTCTCGCACACGCCACCTGTTGACCATTACTCACTCTCCGGACTAAAGCTCTGCGCAGTTTACCGATCTTCGTTACAAAACCTAGCCGCGCGCAAGCCAGCGCCCGCTTTCGCAGATTACCCGGCCTTCCAGCTCCAGTTCCGTCAAGCTGGCCAGCACCTCGGACAACGCCCTCCCGCTGGCAATCGCCAAGGCTTCACTGGTCTGGGGCGCCGCGTGCAGCAGCGCCACCAGTGGGTGAGTGACCGCAATCGGCGCCGGGCGGGACAGTGCCTGCCAGCCACGCAGGTTTTCGAGAATGTGTTCGATGGTTTCCACCAGCACCGCACCATCTCGAATCAATTGATGGCAGCCTTTGGCCCCGGGGTGATGGATCGAGCCGGGGATGGCGTATACCTCGCGGCCTTGCTCCGCCGCCAACCGAGCAGTGATCAGCGAACCGCTGGCCATACTGGCTTCCACCACCAGCACCCCAAGAGACAGGCCGCTGATTATGCGGTTACGTCGCGGGAAGTTACCGGCTTGTGGCGGGGCGTCCAACGGAAACTCGGAAACCACGGCGCTGCCTTGGGCAATCATCGCTTCGGCCAAGCGTCGGTGGCGCTGTGGATAAAAATTTTCGAGCCCGGTGCCCAGTACGCCAATTGTATGTCCACCGACATCCAAAGCCGCTTGGTGAGCAGCGCCGTCGATACCCAGGGCAAGGCCACTGGTGATGACAAAACCGGCACTCGCCAGGCTGCGGGAAAACGCGGCGGCGGTGTCCATTCCTGGCCTGGAGGCACGACGGCTGCCGACCATCGCCAATTGCGGTTTTTCCAGAATCGCCGGGTTGCCGGCGACGAATAATAGCGGGGGCGCGTCATCCAATTCTGCGAGCAATGCCGGGTAGTCGGGTTGGTCCCACATCAGCAAATGCTGGGCTGGACGCTCCAACCAGGCCAATGCCGCGCTGGCGCCATCACGTACTTCCTCGCAACGCCGGGCATCGACGCTGGCCACCTTGAGGCCAAGAGAACGCCAGGCACTCGCCGGTGCGCTGATGGCTTTTGACGCAGAACCAAAGGCCTCGATAAGTTTTTTAAAGCCCTTGGGACCCAGTTCCGGCAGCCTGTGCAAGCGTAGTCGGGCTTCCAGCTCTGCCGGGGAAATTTCGCGGTTATTCGTCGGTAACATTTGATCGTCCTTGATCGGAACAAGCTGTGGATAACTCTGTTGGTAACTTATTTAGCAACCTAATTATTGCCTTTGATCATGCGCCTCAAAACGGTCCATTACCGCCAGCGAACGCGACGCGCTGAGCACCAGGCCGTAGCTGAGCTTTTCGTAAGTGCGAAACACCAATAGCTTCCCGGCAGGTTCGTCAGGCACCTTCACCGGAGCGCCGGTCACTTGATCGCGAAGGGTTTCTCCGGCTTTCACCACGGCCAGCACATGGCCTTCCATCAGGCCGTCACGGCGTCCCTTGTTCAACGTCACGGCATCCAGCACGCCGACCTGCGTCACGCCCCGGGGCACGTCGATGATGTGCCCGGCAATGGCGCGGGCAGGCCACTGAACCACCAAACTGGCCAGGTCGGTGGCTGCTTGCTGCCTGAGCAACCGTTCCCCGGGACGCACCTCCTGGGTCACCCGCTGCACACCCAATGTGCTGACGTCGCCCGCTGTCACAAAACGTGCGGTGCCAATGTCGTCAGCGTTGATGCCCAGCAATTCCTGGCTATCAGGGTCGGTGTAGGCCTTGCCCCGGCGAAAGATTCCATAGCTTGGGACGGCAGGGTCCAGTACGCCCCGCGCATAAACACGCTCGCCATTGGCCCCCAACACTCGGCCGGCATCTGCTGCAACAATATAGGGAGCGTGGTCCAGTTCCTGGGGCGAATCGAGAATGCGGTTGTGCAGTAAAAAGCGCTGGATGGCTTGTTGCGTATGAAGCGGCAGCGGTTGACCCGCCTGTGGAAAGCTCGCGGGAACCTGGCCAACAACGGCCTGGGCCCACAGCAGCAAGACGAGTAGCGATTTCCTCATGGGGTGAATCTCCTTTATTATGTGCATTCGCGTGAAACGCCTTGGCCTTCGCGGCTCTCGGACGTTCTCCCACGGCACTTACTCCGGTACAGCAGGGGTCCATCCCCGGCGCCGACTTGCCTTTACCTCACATGTGCAGCAATTACGCTTATGGCTATTTTGAACATCCTCGAATTTCCGGACTCACGCCTGCGCACCATCGCCAAGCCAGTGGCCGTAGTGGACGCCAAGGTTCGTCAGTTGGTCGATGACATGTTTGAAACAATGTATGAAGCCCCGGGTATCGGCCTCGCCGCGACCCAGGTCGACGTGCATCAGCGCGTCGTGGTCATGGACCTGTCCGAAGACCGCAGCGAGCCCCTGGTGTTTATCAACCCTGAGTTCGAAACCCTGACCGACGAGATGGGCCAGTATCAGGAAGGCTGCCTGTCGGTGCCGGACTTCTACGAGAACGTCGACCGTCCCCAGCGCGTCAAGATCAAAGCTCTGGACCGTGACGGCAAGCCGTTCGAGATGATTGCCGAAGGCCTGCTGGCGGTGTGCATTCAACACGAATGCGACCACCTCAACGGCAAGCTGTTTGTCGATTACCTGTCCACGCTTAAACGCGACCGGATCAAGAAGAAGCTGGAAAAGAAGCATCGCCAGCAAGCTTGATTCCCTTCTTTCAAAGGCTTGCTCCGGCAAGCCTTTTTCTTTTGTGAGACGTTTCCCATGACCGAGCCACTGCGCATCGTTTTTGCCGGCACCCCCGAATTCGCCGCCGAACATCTCAAGGCCCTGCTCGCCAGCCCGTATGAAATCGTGGCGGTCTACACCCAGCCCGATCGCCCGGCCGGTCGTGGGCAAAAGCTGATGCCCAGCCCGGTCAAACAGCTTGCACTTGAGAACAACATTGTCGTGCTGCAGCCGCCAACCCTGCGCAACGCCGACGCCCAGGCCGAACTGGCTGCGCTGAAGCCGGACCTGCTGGTGGTAGTGGCTTATGGTTTGATCCTGCCCCAGGCCGTGCTGGATATCCCGCGCCTGGGTTGCATCAACAGCCACGCCTCGCTGCTGCCTCGCTGGCGTGGCGCGGCACCGATCCAGCGCGCCGTTGAAGCCGGTGACGCCGAAAGTGGTGTGACCGTGATGCGCATGGAAGCGGGCCTGGACACGGGCCCGATGCTGTTGAAAGTCACCACCCCGATCACCGGTCAAGACACCGGCGGCAGCCTGCACGACCGCCTCGCCGAAATGGGCCCGCCGGCTGTAATCCAAGCCATCGCCGGCCTGGCCGCCGGCACCTTGGAAGGCGAAGTACAGGACGACAGCCTCGCCACCTACGCCCACAAACTGAACAAGGATGAAGCCCGCATCGACTGGAGCCGCCCGGCCGTTGAGCTGGAACGCCTGGTACGCGCCTTCAACCCGTGGCCAATCTGCCACAGCACCCTCAATGGCGAAGCCTTGAAAGTACTGGCCGCCACCTTGGCCGATGGCAAAGGAGCCCCCGGCGAGATCATCGGCGCCAGTAAGGACGGCCTGCTGGTGGCCTGCGGTGAACAGGCGCTGTGCCTGACCCGTCTGCAATTGCCCGGCGGCAAGGCGCTGAACTTCAGCGATTTGTTCAACAGCCGCCGTGAGAAATTTGCCGTAGGTATCGTCCTCGGCCAAGCGGTGGACGCTCAATGAACCCACGTCTGGCCGCCGCCAAGGCCCTGGCCGCCGTACTCAACGGCAAGGCTTCCCTCAACAGTTCGTTGCCGACCCAACTGGATAAAGTTGAAGACCGCGATCGCGGCTTTACCCAAGACCTGGCTTTCGGCACCGCCCGCTGGCAGCCACGTTTGTCGGCGCTGGCGGCCAAACTGCTGCAAAAGCCGTTCAAGGCGGCAGATGCCGATGTCGAGGCACTGCTGCTGGTGGGCCTCTATCAACTGCTCTACACCCGCGTGCCGGCCCACGCCGCCATCGGCGAAACCGTGGGTTGCGCCGACAAGCTGAAAAAGCCCTGGGCCAAGGCCTTGCTCAACGCCGTGCTACGCCGCGCCCAGCGCGAAAGCGAAGCGCTGCTGGCCGAGCTGGAACATGATCCGGTGGTGCGCACCGCTCACCCGCGCTGGCTGCAAAAATCCCTGAAGGCATTCTGGCCCGCGCAATGGGAAGCCATCTGCGCCGCCAACAATGCGCACCCGCCGATGATCCTGCGGGTCAATCGCCGTCATCACACCCGCGACGCTTATCTCACGTTGCTTGGCGAAGCCGGTGTAGCCGCCACGGCCTGTGTCTACAGTCAGGACGGCATCGTTCTTACAGAACCGGGTGATGTCCGTAACTTGCCCGGGTTCGCCGAAGGCTGGATCAGCGTGCAGGACGAAGCCGCGCAACTGGCCGCTGACCTGCTGGACCTGGCGCCTGGCCAACGAGTGCTGGACGCCTGCTGCGCCCCCGGTGGCAAAACCTGCCACATCATGGAAGTGCAAGCGGACCTGGCCGGCGTCGTCGCCGTCGACCTGGAAGCCAAGCGCCTGGTGCGCGTGCGGGAAAACCTCGCGCGTCTGGGCCTGAGCGCCGAACTGATTGCCGCCGACGGCCGCGACACCGCCACCTGGTGGGACGGCAAGCCCTTCCAGCGCATCCTGCTGGACGCCCCGTGCTCCGCCACCGGCGTGATCCGCCGTCACCCGGACATCAAACTGACCCGCCAACCCGACGACATCGCCGCCTTGGCCGTGCTGCAAGGCGAGTTGCTGGACGCGCTGTGGCCGACCCTCGAAGTCGGCGGCATCCTGCTGTACGCCACCTGCTCGACGCTGCCCACCGAAAACACCGAAGTCATCGAAGCCTTCCTGGCTCGCACCAGCGGCGCACGGGAACTGGACCTCGACATCCAGGCCGGGATCAAGCAGCATCATGGCCGCCAGTTGCTGGCCCAGGAAGGCGGCCACGACGGGTTCTATTACGCCAAGCTGATCAAGATTGCCGCCGCTCGCGGCTGAATGGTTTTAAGGGAGTGACCGGATGAAAATCATCATCCTCGGCGCAGGGCAGGTCGGCGGCACGCTGGCCGAGCATTTGGCCAGCGAAGCCAACGACATCACCGTGGTCGACACCGACGCGGAGCGCCTGCGGGATTTGGGCGACCGTTTGGACATCCGTACCGTACAGGGCCGTGCCTCGTTTCCTACGGTGCTGCGCCAGGCCGGTGCCGACGATGCCGACATGCTGGTGGCGGTCACCAACAGTGACGAGACCAACATGGTCGCCTGCCAGGTCGCACATACCCTGTTCCACACCCCGACCAAAATCGCCCGGGTGCGTGAGGCGGCCTACCTGACTCGCGCCGGGCTGTTCGACAACGACGCGATCCCGGTGGACGTGCTGATCAGCCCGGAACAGGTGGTGACCCACTACATCAAGCGCCTGATCGAACACCCGGGCGCCTTGCAGGTGATCGATTTCGCCGAAGGCAAGGCGCAGCTGGTGGCGGTCAAGGCGTACTACGGCGGGCCGTTGGTGGGCCAGCAACTGCGCCAGTTGCGCGAGCACATGCCCAACGTCGAGACACGGGTGGCGGCAATCTTCCGTCGCGACCGGCCGATCCTGCCTCAGGGCGATACGGTGATCGAAGCCGACGACGAAGTATTTTTCATCGCCGCCAAGGCGAATATTCGCGCGGTGATGAGTGAAATGCGCCGTCTGGATGAGACCTACAAACGCATCGTCATCGCGGGTGGCGGGCAGATCGGCGAACGCTTGGCCGAGGCCATCGAAAGCCGCTATCAGGTGAAGATCATCGAGATGAATCCGGCACGCTGCCGGTATTTGTCCGACACCCTCGACAGCACCGTGGTCCTGCAAGGCAGCGCCTCGGACCGTGACCTGCTGCTGGAAGAAAACATCGCCGATGCCGACATCTTCCTGGCCCTGACCAACGATGACGAAGCCAACATCATGTCGTCGTTGCTGGCCAAGCGGCTGGGGGCGAAGAAGGTGATGACCATCATCAACAACCCGGCCTATGTCGACCTGATCCAGGGCGGCGATATCGACATCGCCATCAGCCCGCAATTGGCAACCATCGGCACCTTGCTGGCCCACGTGCGGCGCGGCGATATCGTCAGTGTGCACTCGTTGCGCCGAGGCGCGGCGGAAGCCATCGAGGCGATTGCCCACGGCGACTCGAAGTCGAGCAAGGTGATTGGCAAGGCGATCCGCGATATTGGCTTGCCGCCGGGTACTACCATTGGCGCAATCATTCGCGATGAAGAAGTGATCATCGCCCACGACGACACGGTGATCGCCACCGGCGACCATGTGATTCTGTTCCTTGTGGATAAAAAACATATCCGCGATGTGGAGAAGCTGTTCCACGTGGGCCTGAGCTTTTTCTGATCAAACGGAGTGACCGACATGCTCGAATCCCTGGAAAAAATGCTCGCCAAGGGTGTGGATAATTCACTGCTGCGGTTTGGTTTGGGCAAGGGTTATCTGGATCTGAAGGACAATGCCAAGGCGGCGGAGCATTTGCAGAAGTGCGTCGAGTTTGATCCGAAGTATTCGGCGGCGTGGAAGCTGTTGGGCAAGGCGCAGTTGGGGCAGGGTGATAATGCTGCGGCGCGGTTGGCTTGGGAGAAGGGTATTGAAGCAGCCTTGGCCCATGGCGATAAGCAGGCCGAAAAAGAAATGACAGTGTTCCTGAAGAAACTCGACCGCCAGGCTTAGGCAGACCCCAATGTGGGAGCGGGCTTGCTCGCGAAGGGGTCGTGTCAGTCACCGAATTTGTGTCTGATATACCGCCTTCGCGAGCAAGCCCGCTCCCACATCAGTTTTGTGCCAACCTTGAGTCAGCCGTATATCAGTACCACCGCGCCTCACCCGGCGGGCGTTTCTTGAAGCGCTTCATGCTCCACATGTACTGGCTTGGGTAAGCGGCCACATACCGCTCCACCACCTTGCTCATTGCCGCACATGAAGTGGCGGTGTCGGTGCTGTACATATCTTCCGGCGCCGCTTCCAGGATCACTTTGTAGCCCGAGCCATCCGGCAGCCGCAGGGCATGCAGAAACACCCCAACCGCCTTGTGCCCCGCCAACATGTTCGGCACGAACTTGCTGGTCAGCGCCTGGGTAGCGAAGAACGGCACGAAGATCCCGGCGGACTCTGCCGGCTCCGGGTCGGCAGGAATGCCCACCTGGCCGCCTTTGCGCACTTCCTTGATGACACTGAGGATGCCTTCCTTGGTGGACGCCGCCACGCGGTTGCCCAGTTGCACCCGTTGCTTGCGCAGCAAGTCATCCACCGCCTTGAGCTTGGGCGGACGGTAGAAAATGATCGGTTTGCATTGGCTGCAATAGAAGTGGTTCAACACTTCCCAGTTGCCCAGGTGGCTGGTGATGCCCACCACGCCTTTACCCGAGGCCAGGGCTTCGTGCAGCACTTCCAGGCCTTCGACTTCGCGTACCAGATCGATGGAGCGCTGGGCCGGCCAGATCCAGGCGCAGGCACTTTCGGTCAGGGACTTGCCGATGTCCATCAAGCTGCGTCCAACGAGGCGCTCGCGCTCGGCCGGGTCCATGTCGGGGAAGCATTTGGACAGGTTGATCCGCACCGTCTCGCGGGAGCGGTTGGGGGTTTTCCACATGATCCAGCCAATCGCCGAACCGACCGCTTGCACCGCGCGCCAAGGCAGCAGGGCAAACAACCGAAGAGCGCCTACCAGCAAGGCGCCTTTAAACTTTTCCACAGGTCACTCCTGATCGTGTGTGGTGCGCAAAGCCGCCATTCTAACCGGCGTTGGCCAGGTCCGCGTAACGGTCGCAGTCCTGAGTGTGGTCCATGACCATGCCCGAGGCCTGCATGAACGCGTAACAGATGGTGGGTCCGACGAACGTAAAGCCGGCTTTTTTCAGGGATTTGCTCATGGCTTCCGCTTCAGGCGTAATCGCCGGAACCTGGCTGCGATCCTTGAAATGATTGACCTTGGGCACCCCTCCGACAAACGACCAGAGCAACCCCACCGGGTCCTCCAGCGCCAGCCAGGCGGCGGCATTGCGCCGAGTGGCATTGAGTTTCAGGCGGTTACGCACGATGCCCGGATCGAGCATCAGCGCTTCGATCTCGGCACCGCTCAGTTGGGCCAAACGCTGTGCATCAAAGCCAAACAAGACCTTTCGATAGTGCTCGCGTTTGCGTAAAACGGTGATCCAGGACAGGCCCGCCTGGAACCCTTCGAGCAAAAGCAACTCGAACAGTCCCTGCGCATCGCGCAGCGGCGTTCCCCACTCCTGATCGTGATAAGCCATGTACAGCGGATCTTCAGAACACCAAAAGCAGCGTGGCATAAGGCTCCAGGGGATGGTGGCGCGGCCGAATCGGGTATACTCCCGCTCTTTAAATCGCAGCCCAAGTAACAGGTGAATTTCGTGAGCCAGCCTACGCCAGCCGTGCGTACCTTCCAAGACTTGATCCTCGCCCTCCAGCAATACTGGGCCGAGCAAGGTTGTGTGGTACTTCAGCCCTACGATATGGAAGTAGGCGCCGGCACTTTCCACACCGCTACCTTCCTGCGGGCCATTGGCCCGGAAACCTGGAACGCCGCTTATGTGCAGCCCAGTCGTCGCCCGACTGACGGCCGCTACGGCGAAAACCCGAACCGCTTGCAGCACTACTACCAGTTCCAGGTGGTACTGAAGCCGAACCCGGACAACTTCCAGGAGCTGTACCTGGGCTCGCTGAAACATGTCGGCCTGGACCCGCTGGTCCACGACATCCGTTTCGTCGAAGACAACTGGGAATCGCCAACCCTGGGCGCCTGGGGCCTGGGCTGGGAAGTCTGGCTCAACGGCATGGAAGTGACGCAATTCACTTACTTCCAGCAAGCCGGTGGCATCGAGTGCTACCCGGTGACCGGCGAGATCACCTACGGTCTCGAGCGCCTGGCCATGTACCTGCAAGGCGTGGATTCGGTCTACGACCTGGTGTGGGCTGACGGCCCGTTCGGCAAGGTCACCTATGGCGATGTGTTCCACCAGAACGAAGTGGAGCAATCGACCTACAACTTTGAACACGCCAACGTCGAGAAACTGTTCGAGCTGTTCGACTTCTATGAAAGCGAAGCCAAGCGCCTGATCGAACTGGATCAGCCGCTGCCGTTGCCGAGCTATGAGATGGTTCTGAAGGCATCCCACACCTTCAACCTGCTGGATGCTCGCCGTGCCATCTCGGTCACCGCGCGCCAGCAATACATCCTGCGTGTACGCACCCTGGCGCGTTCCGTCGCCCAAGCCTACCTGCTGGCTCGCGCCAAGCTGGGCTTCCCGATGGCAACCCCGGACCTGCGTGATGAAGTGTTGGCTAAGCTGGAGGCTGCACAATGAGTGCTCAAGATTTCCTGGTTGAACTGGGCACCGAAGAGCTGCCTCCCAAGGCACTGAACACCCTGGCCGACGCGTTTCTGGCCGGTATCGAAAAAGGCCTGCAAACCGCTGGCCTGAAGTTCGCAGCGAAGAAGGTCTACGCCGCGCCGCGTCGCCTGGCGGTGTTGCTCACCGCGCTGGAAACCCAGCAGCCGGACCGCAGCATCAACCTCGACGGCCCGCCACGCCAGGCCGCCTTCGATGCTGAAGGCAACCCGACTCAAGCCGCCCTTGGTTTTGCCAAGAAGTGTGGCGTCGAGCTGAGCGAGATCGACCAGAGCGGCCCGAAACTGCGCTTCAGCCAGGTCATCACCGGTAAGCCGACTGCCAGCCTGTTGCCCACCATCGTTGAAGATTCCCTGAACGACCTGCCTATCCCGAAGCGCATGCGCTGGGGTGCCCGCAAGGAAGAGTTTGTGCGTCCGACCCAATGGCTGGTGATGCTGCTCGGTGACCAAGTCATCGACTGCACCATCCTCGCCCAAAAGGCCGGCCGTGATTCCCGTGGTCACCGTTTCCACCATCCTCAAGCCGTGCGCATCACCTCGCCGGCCAACTACGCTGCTGACCTGCGGGCTGCCTACGTGCTGGCCGATGCCAATGAGCGCCGCGAGCTGATCAGCAAGCGCACCGAAGAGCTGGCGCGCCTGCAGGAAGGCACCGCCATCGTGCCGCCAAGCCTGCTGGACGAAGTGACGGCTTTGGTTGAATGGCCAGTGCCGCTGGTGTGCTCGTTCGAGGAACGCTTCCTGGACGTGCCACAAGAAGCACTGATCACCACCATGCAGGACAACCAGAAGTATTTCTGCCTGCTGGACGTCGAGGGCAAGTTGCTGCCTCGGTTCATCACCGTGGCCAACATTGAAAGCAAGGACCCGCAGCAGATCATCGCCGGTAACGAGAAAGTCGTTCGTCCGCGCCTGACTGACGCCGAGTTCTTCTTCAAGCAAGACAAAAAGCAGAAGCTGGAAGACTTCAACCTGCGCCTGCAAAACGTGGTGTTCCAGGAAAAGCTCGGCAGCGTCTACGACAAGGCCGTGCGCGTTTCCAAGCTGGCGGCTTACATCGCGCCACGCATTGGTGGCGATGCTGCCTGGGCTGCGCGTGCCGGCCTGCTGTCCAAGTGCGACCTGGCCACCGAGATGGTTGGCGAGTTCCCGGAGATGCAAGGTGTTGCCGGTTACTACTACGCCCTCAATGATGGCGAGCCGGAAGACGTCGCCCTGGCGCTGAACGAGCAGTACATGCCGCGCGGTGCTGGCGCCGAGCTGCCGACCACCCTCACTGGTGCGGCCGTGGCCATCGCTGACAAACTGGATACCCTCGTCGGTATCTTCGGTATCGGCATGTTGCCTACCGGCAGCAAAGACCCGTATGCCCTGCGCCGTGCGGCCCTGGGTGTGCTGCGGATCCTGATCGACAAGAAACTCGACCTCGACCTGACCCAGGCCGTGGTGTTCGCTGTCGGCCAGTTCGGTGCCAAGGTCAAGCAAGCGGGCCTGGCCGAACAAGTGCTGGAGTTCGTCTTCGACCGCCTGCGTGCGCGTTACGAAGACGAAGGCGTGGACGTTTCGGTGTACCTGTCGGTACGTGCCCTGCAACCGGGTTCGGCGCTGGACTTCGACCAACGCGTGCAGGCCGTTCAGGCCTTCCGCAAGCTGCCGGAAGCCGGTGCCCTGGCCGCGGTGAACAAGCGCGTGTCGAACCTGCTGAGCAAGGCCGACAACCTCGGCAATGCCGAAGTCGACCCCGGCCTGTTTGCCGATGCCAAGGAGTTCTCGCTGAACTCGGCCATCGCCAAGGCAGAAAACGCAGTGAAGCCGCTGATCGCCGAACGTAACTACGCCGAAGCACTGGCGCGCCTGGCCACCTTGCGTGAGCCGGTGGATGCGTTCTTCGAAGCGGTGATGATCAATGCCGAAGAGGCGGGTGTGCGGAAAAACCGCTACGCCATGCTGGCGCGTCTGCGTGGCTTGTTCATCAATATCGCTGACATTTCCGTACTGGGCTGATCATGTTGAAACTGCTGATTCTCGATCGGGACGGAGTGATCAATTACGACTCCGACGCTTACATCAAATCGGTGGCGGAATGGATTCCACTGCCCGGCTCGATCGAGGCCATCGCGCAGTTGAGCAAAGCGGGCTGGACGGTGGCCATCGCCACCAACCAGTCCGGCATCGCCCGCGGCTACTACAACATCGCCACCCTCGACGCCATGCACGCGCGCCTGCGCATGTTGGTGGCCGAGCAGGGCGGTGAAATTGGGCTGGTGGTGTATTGCCCGCACGGCCCGGATGAAGGCTGCGATTGCCGCAAGCCCAAACCGGGTATGCTTAAAACTATTGCTGAACATTACAACGTGCCATTGGCTGGTCTATGGTTTGTCGGGGACAGCCTCGGTGACCTGGAAGCTGCCAAAGCCGTCGACTCTCAGCCAGTTTTGGTAAAAACCGGGAAAGGCGAAAAGACCCAGGCTAAAACCCTGCCGGTAGGTACCTTGATTTTTGACGATCTGGCGGCGGTTGCCGCAGAACTTATCAACAACTAGCAGCCCTTCTGACTTCCTGACCAAGGATTGTTCGGGAGCGCGCTTTTAACAGGCGGGCGTTGTCCCGCAACGGTAAATGCCGCCATGTCGATTTTGCAGGCCATCAGAACCTTCTTCTTTTACCTGCTGCTGGGCACCAGTTCTTTCCTCTGGTGCACCCTGAGCTTTTTTATCGCGCCTTTTCTGCCGTTCAAGGCGCGCTATCGTTTCATCAACGTCTTTTGGTGCAACTGCGCGTTGTGGTTGACCAAGGTGTTCCTGAACATTCGTTTCGAGATCAAGGGCGCCGAAAACGTCCCTGACCAGCCTTGCGTGATTCTGTCGAACCACCAGAGCACCTGGGAAACCTTCTTCCTGTCTGCGTACTTCTCGCCCCTGAGCCAGGTGCTCAAGCGTGAGCTGCTGTATGTGCCGTTCTTCGGCTGGGCCATGGCCATGCTGCGCCCGATCGCCATCGATCGCGACAACCCCAAGGCGGCACTCAAGCATGTGGCCAAGAAGGGCGACGAGCTGCTCAAGGACGGCGTTTGGGTGCTGATCTTCCCCGAAGGTACGCGAGTGCCCTACGGCACTGTGGGCAAGTTCTCACGTGGCGGTACGGCCTTGGCGGTGAACGCCGGCCTGCCGGTGCTGCCGATTGCCCACAACGCCGGCAAGTTCTGGCCAAAGACCGGCTGGGCCAAGCGTGAAGGCACCATCACTGTGGTGATTGGCGAACCGATGTATGCCGAGGGCGAAGGCCCACGCGCTATTGCAGCGCTGAACGACCGTGCCCAGGCTTGGAATGAAGCGCAACAAAGAGCCATGGGTTCGCTGCCGCCGGAGCCGGTTGTCGTCGACACTCCGGTGATTTGAGTTTCTGTGGATAACCTGTGTACGGTTTGTTGGCGAATTGCCCTTTTTCGCCTGTAGGCTTCTGATTTGATTACATATTTCTCAAGCTAATAAAACAGCAGAAAAGGTGCATAAGTTTTTTCCGCATTAAAAAACCGGTCCTTGAGACCGGTTTTTTATGCACAGGTAAAAAGCAACAGTTCACTCTTTCCATAACGGCAGTTGAAGGATGAAGGTCGTACCTTTATCCACCACACTTTCGCAGCCAATTCGCCCACCATGGCGATCCACGACGGCTTTGACCATGGTCAGGCCCAACCCCAATCCTTCACTGCCTTGAGCGGAGGCGAAGCGCCGGTATTGAGCGAAGAGTTCTGGCAAGTCCTGTGCAGCGATTCCTCGCCCCTGGTCGCTGATGCGGCATTCCAAACCATCCTCGCTGCTGGTCAGGCTCAACGTCACGGTGGTCCCCGAAGGACTGTATTTAACCGCGTTCTCCAACAGGTTGAACAAGGCACGGGTCAGCAGTGATTGATCGGCCCAGACCATTTCCTCACCGTCTTCATTCAGATCGTGAACCAGATGGATGCCTTTCAACTGGGTGTGCACCGCGACTTGATCAAATGCGTCGAGCACCAGCATGGCGAACAGGCTGGGCTGGAATTGGTAGCCGTCAGATTCGGCTTTCGCCAGCTGCACGAATGATTCGGTCAGGTTCAGGGCGCGACGGACTTGTTGTTCGATCTGGGCAAATATTGGCGTTGCAGTGTCCTGGACATCCAACAGGGCGAGGATCGCCGAATGCGGAGCACGCAGGTCGTGGGACAGAAAGCGCAGCAAGGTTTCCCGCTGCTGCTGGGCATCGCGCTCAATGCTCAGGTCTGTGAGGCTGAGTAGCCAGCCCAATGCCACGTCACCGTCCGCAGGCAGCAGCGGGGCCAGGTCGAGGCGCAGGCTACGGTTATGAGTGTCGCAGAATTCGACGATTTCCAGTGCCGACAGGGCAGGGCGAACGCCGTCCTGCAGCGGTGGGTACCCCAATGCCGCGAGCTGTTCCAAGAGGTTTTCCGCCACCAGCTCATTGCCGAATACATCACGGGCAATCCGGTTGGCCAGCAGGACGTTGCCCTTGGGATCGGTAATCAAGGTTGCTACCGGCAAACACTCCAGGCCATCGGCCATAAAGCGTCGCGTGTCCCGGGTACGGCTGACCGCTTGTTCCAGGGCAAAGATCCGTCCCTGTAATACATCACCTTGGCTGGCGGGCGCCCTACGCCGCTCCGGGAGCACTTTGGGTTCGTTGTCCAGGCGTGCCAGCTCCCAACCGAAGTAGGCCAGGATCACGCTCAGGCGCCGCCAGTTCCAGATCAGGTAGCTGAGCAACATGCCGATCAGGCAAGCCGCCGGGGACCACCAGTGGCCCAGGCGCAACAGCCCCCAAGAACCGAGCAGCGCGGCGCCCATGCAACCGAGGGTTAGCCAGAGTGCATAACGCGGACGAAACAACAGTGAGCCCAATAGCAGCGCGACCATGCCAGTGGCCAGCAGTGTCGCCATCCACGCGGGCAAGTCGACGATGCTACGCCCTTGCAGCAAGCCATTGAGGATGTTGGCCTGGATCTCCACACCGGGGGTGGTGCCGACGCTGGCTGACAGCGGCGTGACGTACCGGTCGCCCATCCCCGGCGCAGTGGCGCCGATCAGGATCAAGCGGTCTCTCAGCAGCTCAGGCGGCACCTCGCCACGTAATACGCTGACATATGGCACGCTGGGAAAGCCGGCATGGCTGGCGATGAACGGAATTCGAATGGAATTTTCACGCTGCCAGGTGTTGATGTCCGTCAGACCGAGCGCTCCCGGCATGACGGATGGCTGGCCACTCAGTTCAAACGCCAACCAAGCGAGTTGGGGCGTCATGTTGCCTGGCGGGCCTTCGCGCAAATACAGGCTTCGAACGATACCATCGCCGTCAGCTTCAACGTTGATATGGCCGACGCCCCTGGCACAATCGCGCAAGGGCAGCACCGGCAGGATTTGCGCCACAGGTTGGTCGTAGCGGGGCGTGCCTTCGCGAATCAACGGCAACAGAACAGTGCCGGCGTTGCACATCGCCTCGGCCAGGCGCAGGTCATTGGCCGGCTTCCGGGCGGGCTCACTAAAGATCACATCAAACAGAATACTCGTGGGTTTAGCGGCGCTCAGCCGATCAAGCAGGTCGGCGTGTACGCGCCGGGACCACGGCCATTGGCCGAGTTCCTTCAGGCTTCGGTCATCAATGGTCACCAGCAAAATGCGTGGATCCACCGGCAAAGGCGCCAGTCGGCGAAGGCTGTCATACAGCAGGTTGTTGAGAGAAAAGCCCGGGCTCAGGGACAGGAATGCCGTGATGGGTAACAGCAACAGGCTGACCCAGAGCCATTCGCGCACCAGGCCATTGAACAGGCGCTGAGCCTGAGTCGGTTGGCGCTTTTCAGCCCTGTGCCACAGCCTCACCGGCGAGCGTCCGGAGCGCTATTGCACGCGGTTCGCGGGCGGGTAATAGAAGATGTCATAGACCCCGGTTTCTCCCTCAAGCCCGTGTTCATCATAGGCTGACAAACGAACGTGATAGAACGATGCTTTGAGCCCAGTGAAGTGCATTTGCGGCTTGTCGGAAAAGTTTTCCTGCTTGATGTTGAGAAACTCCTTATCGGTCGCGACCTGAGCCCTGTAACGCTGGGCACCGGCCAAGGGACGCAGGAACAGGGTCCAAACCGGCGCATCGCCCTTCTGGCCGTCCTGGCCGACCAACCGTGGTGCATCAAGCAGTTCCACGGGTTTGAGTTCGCCTTGTTTTTTGAACGCCAGCCCCTGTCGCGCGTCGACTTTTACTTCGCCAGCAACCGGCCCGGTAATCGGCTTCTTCTTGATGGGCCGCGGGGTCGGCAGAGCGTCATCACGATTGACCGCTACTTGCCCATTGAGCACTTCCACCAGCGATTGTTCGCCATCGTTGCGCACACGGAAATGCGTGCCGCGCACACCCAGGACGCCCACCGGGGTCATGATCTGGAAACGGTCATAGTCGCTGGCACGCTTGATCACGTAAGCCTCGACCTGACCTTCTTCAAGAATCACCTGGGGAATGGACTGTTCTTCAACCAGGTGCAATCGGACCTGAGAACTGGACGGCAAGACGATCCGCGAACCGTCCCCCAGCAACAGGCTGACAAACGCGCCGGGTGAGGTTTTCACGCTCTCTTGTTCATCAACGAGCATGCCTTCTTCCAGGGCCGTGGACACCCCCTTGGCATCCAGTTTCCAGGCTTCGCCGGTCAGGTGCTGCACCGCCGCCGGCAGAGGCTGCGCGCGACACATCTGATTGTCATCGATATAGGGGGCGCGGGGAGGGGCGGGGCGTGCCAAGGCCGACAGACTCACTACGCCAAGCGTAATGATCAAGCCAGAACCCAACAGGGTAGAAACGGCAAAGCGGAATCGGCATGGGAAAAAGGTCATGGCGCTCATCAAGATTCTAGTTCTAATGGGTCATCAGAAAGCACGTTCAGGAAGCGTCTTGCGCGGGAAGACCTTGAATACCGCCTACGATACTCGATGAGGTATCCAGTCGATAGCCGAAATGTCTGGGGCGTGGGATCTATGCAGAAGATGACACATCCCTGTGCCGGAGCAATTCCCTCGCTCCAATCCGTGTGTCATCCAGCGACAGCGAATTTACCTACAAGATAGGTGCATCGGATCGATTCGCAACATTTGTTCAGATTTGGCGTTGCTTAAAACACCCAGCGTTGGTTCTGCTGTTGTTCGCTGAGCGGCTCAAAGGGTGAGCTGGCGAAGCCCATGCCGTTACCGGGTTCACTCAGGGTTTGACGCTCATCGAATGATGCAGGTATCACAGGCTTCGATGCCCCCACCGTTTCGGTCCCCAAGGTTGCCGCCATTACCACCAATACCAATCGCCCCCACACATTAATCTTTTCCAGAACAATCACACGTCTCGAAACAGCATAAAACCAGATTGCCATTGATCCTTTTCCTGAAGGTCTCGAGCCGGTATCTTCCCAGCTTGGGTATTGACGATTTCCAATGGCTACGGCCATTTGATATCAGCGTACCGAGAGATTCAGACGGCCTGAGAATCTGGCCATAATTGTTCAGATTCATGCCCGCATTCTTCAATAAGAAAGGACCCTGCCATGCGTGTCGCAATACTGGATGACGAACCTGCTGAACTGCGGCGGGTAGAACAGACACTGCGACAAATCCCCAGCGCTGCGGATCAGCCATGGACGCTGCACTGCTTCGAGCGTGGAGAAGACCTGCTGCGCCAATTGCGCCGGGATACCTTTGACCTGCTGATCCTGGACTGGCAACTGCCTGACCTCAGCGGCCTGGCATTATTGCGCTGGACCCGCGAGCACATGGAAGCTCCCCCGGCCGCCATCATGCTCACCAGCCGCGATGCCGAGAGCGATATCGTCCAGGCGTTGAACAGTGGCGCCGATGATTACGTCAGCAAACCGTTTCGCCCTAACGAGCTTAAGGCGCGGGTCAATGCAGTGCTGCGGCGCCACGGCCTGCAAAAGTCCGCGGCGAGCGAAGTGCTGACCTTCAACGACCTGACCTTTGATGATGCTGAGCTCACGGTAAGCAGGGCAGGGAAGCCCATCAGCCTGACGGAGCGCGAATACCGCCTGGCTCGCTGTCTGTTTGAGAATCTGGCGCGGCCGCTGTCTCGGGAGTATCTGTATGAGCGGTTCTGGACCCATGAGGAAATGGTGTCTTCGCGGCCGCTGGATACGCATATCTATCGGCTGCGCAATAAGCTCGGGCTGACTGCGGATCGGGGTTGGCAGTTGCTCACCATCTATGGGTATGGGTATCGGTTGGAGAGCGTGACAGCTGCCTCCGACGAGTGAGATGTTCCACGTGGAGCATTTATACATAAGAAACGCCTGTTCGCCTCACACAATATTTGGTTCCACGTGGAACGTGGGCACGCCGCCTCATGGTTGCTCCGAAGGCAGGCAGTCGAAAGATCTCTCGTCAGTAGCTTAATAAAGGCGTACTCCTTCCCCCCTTGGCAAAGTGTGCGGCGGCTATTTGAGATCTCCCAAAAAACTTTTCATCGAACTGACTGCGACTGAACAATTTTGTGAATAACGGCCTTCGTTATTTACATCGCACTCACGGCAGCAAGGTCGTCGATCGTTTGCGCACATAGCCACTGGCCGGAACCTCGGTGACTTGCACCGAGAGATCAACTTTATGTCGCAACAACGCAGGCGCGAAGATATCGGCCATCACCTCCAGCAGCGCCGTGCTGATCGCGCGACGCTGCTCATCGTCACCGGCCTTGCCGGTCACCGTGGAGACGTTGAGGTGGACGAAATGCTGGCGCTCGTCACAATCGCCAACGAACGCGTGGTCGTAGCTGACAAGACGGGTTTTGACCAGGTCCAGTCGCAACCCCGACACCTCCACCAGTGTTCGATGCAGACGCTGGCAGGCACTTTTGAAATCAACCTCGTCAGCCACCCCGGCGGTGTACTCAAGATAGACATGTGGCATGTTCAGTTCCCCTCACGTAATAGAACGCCGACCGGCAAGCGCCGGTCGGAGTACAAGGCTGTCAACGGGTCGGGATAACGGGAAACTTGGGGTGCTCCATGGGCATGTCGAGCGTCAGCCCAAGCGGATCGGTACGATGGTTCGAGGCGCCGGTGTAGCGCGCCGAAACCGGCAGCCACAGGGTGGAATACACCCAGCGCGGCACATTGGAGCTATTGGCGGGCGCCGCATGGATCACGTTCATGTCGTGCACCGTGGCATCGCCGGCCTTGAGTGCAATCGGCGGCGACATCTCGAACTCGTCCAGAACCCAAGGATGCTCGTCGAGCAAGGTCACGTTATCGCGGCGGTTGAAGTAACGCCCTAGCATGCCCGCCCGATGGCTGCGGCTGAGAAACTGCATGGTGCCCATCTCCGGCGTCAGGTCGACCAATGCGATCCAGATATTCAGCGCGCCCTGCCGATCCAAAGGATGGTGGGGAAAGTCCTGATGCCAAGGGGTGTCGCCACCGGCCTCGGACTCGGGGTTCTTGGCAAACACGTGGTCGGAATAGAACCGCACTTCCTCGCCCACCAGTTGCGAAGCAATGCTGGCCAACTGAGGCGAATGGCTGAGCGCCTTGATCTGCGGGCAGGTGCTGGAGACTTCATCCCAACGCGCATACCAACGGTAGGCATTCTCGATCTGCTTGCCCGGGTCGTCGCGATCGACCGTGCGCGCCACTTCGCCCATGCGGGTCTTGGCCTCCTGGAGCAACATCTGCACCGTCTCGGCGTTGATCACATTTTCCAGCTTCATCCACCCATTGGCCCGAAAATCCAGGATTTGCTGGGCATCCAGTTGGCGCGGCGCGTAGCCGGAATTTGCCTCGGTCTTCATGACTGCTTGCATGTTCAATCTCCATCGCTTCCAGGGTTTATTGAGCACTGCTTCAGGCGGCCGATTGCGCGGCCAGGGGTTGCTTGCGCAACAACACGAGCGTCAACGCCCAGCCCGCTGCCAATAGCAGCGAGGACAAGGCGATAACTTGGGCGAACCCGTGGCCGAACTGGGCTGCATCGGTCACGTTGATCAACAGGCTGAAGATGGCCACTCCGATCAGGCCACCTACTTGACGCGAGGCATTGACGATGGCCGAGGCCACGCCGGACTTATCACTGCTGACGTGGTTGACAGCGGTGGCGGTCAAGGTGGGCACCGTGAGTGAAATACCGAAGCCGATCACAAACATTTGCACGGCGATGTTGACGTAAGGCGCGCCACCCACGAAGGGTGTCAGTGCAACCACGCCGAGCAACGCGATGGCCAGGCCCAGCGCCAGCAGGCGCCGTTCACCCAACTTGGGCAGCCAGCGGGCAGCCAGTTGATTGCCGAAAAACAGCACGCCGGTCATGGGGATAAAGGCCAGCCCGGTATTGATCACCGAGTAGTGATTTACCTGCTGTAAAAAAATGCTGAACACGAAAATCAGCCCGTAGAACACGAAGTTCACGATCACGCCCAGGATCGAGGCCAGGCTGAACGCCGCGTTGTTGAACACCGTGAGCGGCACCATCGGCCGGGCAGTGCGCGACTCGACCCACAAAAACCCGAGCAAGCCGCCGACAAAGCACACGGCATGCACCGCGACGCGAAGGTCGACGCCATTCTGGCGGCCCAACTCGATCACCGCGTAGGTCAAGTTGGCCAAGGTAAACAACGCCAGCAACTGCCCCCACAAATCGAACCCGCCTTTGTGGTTGGCCGGGATACGTGGCGCATTGACCAGGCACAGCACAATGCCGATCAGGCCAATGGGCAGGTTGATGAAAAAGATGCTGCGCCAGCCGAACACACCAATCAGCAAGCCGCCCACCACCGGGCCGGCGGCCAGCGCGATACCGGCAACGCCCGCCCACAAGGCAATGGCCTTGCTGCGTTCGGCGGGCACCTCAAAGGTAATTCGCACCAGCGCCAGGGAAGTAGGCACCAATAGTGCCGCGCCAATGCCTTGCAGCGCGCGAAAGCCGATCAGCGCAGGCAAGGTGTCCGCCAGGCCGCAGCCGAGCGAGGCCAAGGTAAAGACCGCATACCCCCACAAGAAGATTTTCTTGTGGCCAAACCGGTCACCCAACGCGCCGCCGGTCAGCAAAAACGAGGCAAACAACAGCGTGTAGGCGTTGACGATCCATTGCAGTTGCAGCACGTCGGTGGCGAACTCGGCCTTGAAACTTTCAAGGGCCACGTTGACTACGCTCACGTCGAGCAGCACCACCACAAAGCCAAGGCAGGTGGCGAACAGCGTCAGCTTCTTGTTACTGGAAGTATCCATCATCAATTCCTCAGGAGGTGTGGAGCGCAGCCGGCAGCGACTCCAGGGTCGCCTCGATCTGCGCCTTGAACGCCAGTGCCGTAGCGCGCTCGACTTTCAGCGAACTGAACGCCAGCGCCGCATGCCAGTTGCCATTGAATCTGCCCAGGTGCAGGACGAAGTCGTAGTTGCCGCCGGAGCGGTTAACCAAAGTTGAAAACCCGAGCACGGCCGGCGCGGGGTGAGTCAAGAAGCGGTCCAGCGGCCCGGTATTGGTAAAGGCCAGCGCGGGCCGCGGGCTGTCGGCCGCACTGGCCGAGGGTGCGCCCAGTTGCGCCCGGCCTTCGGCGACCGCCTGCGCATAGCGCTCAATACAGCCGAGCACGCCTGGGTTTTGGCGCGCAAACGTGGTTTTGCGCACATCGATCAGGCAGGCCTTGGTCAACGGATGGCCATGGCTGGCGGGTTCACGCAATGAATACGCGGTGAACAAGTCGAACGCCGGCACATCCGCGTAGCTGAGATAACTGTGCGCCAGCACCCCACCCCAAATGGTATTGGTGGTGAAGCCAGACGCCGCGCGCAGTTGATCCAGGCGTTCTGCGGCCTGGCTGCTGACCTGCAACTGGACAAAATCGGCGTAGCTGGCTTTACCGGTTTCAAGGGGTGACCCGCGCCAATGCTTCAGGCGGATATGGAACGCCTGCGACACCCGACTATCGTGACTCGCGGGCGTCGCGCCCAGGTAACCTGCCAGGCTGTTGACCAGCCTGGCAGTGCTGTAGCCGTCGGAGATCGCATGGTTACGCGTCAACAGAATATGGGTCTGGTTGATCTCGGAATCGGCAACCACTAACGCGCGCCAGCCCTCTTGATCCCCCAGCAAGCGGTTCAATTCAAGCTTGAGCAACACGTCGGTACGCCGCGACGGTGGCGTCGTGCTGGTCGACGACTGCACGTGATTTTCGACCGGCACGAACCCGTACTGGCCGTCACCGACAGGCACAATCTTCTGGTGCAGAAACGGGTACTCCGCCACCAACTGCGCGAACGCTTTGCGGGCCTGCACAGGGCTCACACACCCAGGCACCGTCAGCAACGAGGTCACCTGCGTGTTGCCGTTACGTTGCAAAAAGTTCTGGTGAAAGCGCTGTTCCGTTTCGTCGAGCAAGCGGTGCGATTGCATGGCTAGCCTCCCTGGCAGTGCCTATCGGTCGATGAACTGCATCATTCGCTGCTCGTAGCGCTCACCGGCAACCGCCCACTGCCCCAGCAAGGCCTCGATCGCCTGAAGCTGCTCATTGCTGAGCACGCAGTCGTCGGCAGCTACGTTTTCTTCCAGGTAGGCCACACGCTTGGTGCCGGGGATCACCGCCAAGTGCGGGCTGCGCGTCAGCAACCAGGCCAGCGCCAGTTGCGCGGGTGTCATCGACCAAGAGGCGGCCAGCGCCAGAATCGACTCGGTCAGGAAGGTATTGGCGGCGAAGTTTTCTTCGCGAAAGCGCGGGTCCTGCTGGCGGAAGTCATTGGCGTCGTAGTGCATGGCGCTGACGGCCTTGCCGGTCAAAAACCCACGGCCCAAGGGGCAGAATGCGACGTAGCCGATCCCCAGGTTGTGCAGCAGCGGCAAGATTTCTTGCTCGACATTGCGCTCCCACAACGAGTACTCGCCCTGGACCACGGATATCGGGTGGGTTTTATGGGCGCGCTCGATCGTGCTTGTCCCCACCTCACACAAGCCCAGGTAGTTGACCTTGCCTTGCTCAACCAGACGCCCCATCGCGCCTACCACCTCTTCGATGGGAATAGTGGGATCAAGCCGGTGCTGATACAGCACATCGATGTGGTCCGTGCCCAGCCGTTTGAGGGAGGCCTCGACAACCTTTTGCAGATTGCCCTGGGAGCTGTCGACGCCAATGATCTGACCGTCGACGATGCGGAAACCAAACTTGGTGGCGATCACCACTTCTTCACGCCGACCGGCAAACGCACGCTGCAACAGTCGCTCGTTGGTAAACGGCCCATACGCCTCGGCCGAATCGAAGAAGTCCACACCCAGCTCCAGCGCGCGGTGCAGGGTGCGCACCGATTCATTGTCATCCGTCGCGCCATACCACTGGCTCATGCCCATGCAGCCAAGGCCAATGCGGCCAACACGCAGCCCTTGAGTACCCAACATGATCCTGGAAACCATGGAATCGCCCTCCTTGTGATACTGATCGTTCTACATAATTTTCAAATTATCGCTTCTCCGTCAACACAAAATTTCAATAAATAAAATTTAATTTTTGGCTCAACGTCGAAAGCACACCCCGAAAAATCACCTAAAAATCTCTAAATAACAAATAGTTGGTCACTAAAATAAACGTTTCATTAATCTCGTCATACAAACCAAATGATTGGATCCAATAACAAGAAACATATTGACACATAAATTTCGAGAGACTAAACACTCCAAACAGAGACATACCAGTCTCTCTTTCCTTTCACGTGATCGAGGACGAACGCATGGGCAAGATGGACTCTTGGATCGGCCATTGGGAACGCAGGGTGCCGACCTTCAAAGCTGAATGCGCCCAAGCGCAAGCGAACTATTTGGAAAGGCTCGACAAACCCCTCAGGACGCAGGAGCACGTGCTTGAGGACATCATTTCGGTGTGCCAGAAATCACTGTTCTGGAAGGAAAACGGCTTTCAGGTCAGCCACTGCAACGGCCGCATCACCCGCACCAACATCCCGGTCATGACCTACGAAGGGTTCCGCGAAATCCTGGTGCGTGAAGGCCAGCAAAAAGGCGGGATACTCAGCTGCAGCCCGGTGGTGCGCTGGCTCAAGACCAGCGGCACCACCGGCCAGTCCAAACGAATTCCTTACACGTTGCACTGGATCCGCCAGTACCGGGTGCCCGCCATCCAGGCCATGTGGGGCTTCTTTGGCCATGACTACCCGGCGCTGCATGCAAACCCCTGGGCCACGCTGGACACCCAGACCGTGCGTGACCCGAGTAACGAGTACGTGGAAGGCCTGCCCTACCAGGCCATCAGCAACCGCCACCCGCAAATCGGCAGCGGCGACTGGAACCCACCCTGGTATGAAGCCCCGTGGTTCACGCCGACCCAAGATGCCAGCCATGAGCAGAAGATGTACGCGCGGCTGCTGTGGACCTTGGGCGAAGACGTAAGACTGCTCACCGCCATCAACCCTAGCACCTTACTTTCCCTGCACCACAGCCTGCTGGAAAACCGCGAGCGTCTGCTGCGTGACCTGCATGACGGCGCCCATACCGGCAACCTCTTGCGCGCAGCCGACCCGGCTGCCGCGCGACGGCTGGAGGCTGTGCTCGCCGCTGACGGGGTGTCGCTGACCGATGTATGGCCGGGGCTTGAGCGCTTCAGTTGCTGGACGGCAGCATCGGCCAAACTCTACAAGCCTCAGCTGGAACGGATCATGGGACAGGCCAAGGTGCTGCCCTTCATGTCGTGCGGTACCGAAGGCGTGGTGACCCTACCGGTGGACGCTGACCAGGACAGCCAGCCGCTGGCGGTGGATCAGGCGTTCTTCGAGTTCATCCCCGTGTCGGTGGACATGGATGCGCTGGTACGCGACCAGGTACAACCGGAAACCGTTGCCCTGGACCAACTCAAAGAAGGCGACGAATACCACCTGGTCATGTGGCAGGGCAACGGCATGGTCCGCATGTACACCGGCGATATCTACCGCGTGCACGGCTACTACCGTGGCGTACCGCGCATCAGTTTCAGCCGGCGCAACGGCGTCATGCACTCCTTTACCGGCGAAAAAATTACCGAGACCCAGCTGCACGAAGCCGTGCAGATGTGCGGCATTCCCAATGCCGGGCTATACCTGTGCGCCCCGGTCTGGCACGAAACGCCTTACTACGCTGTCGCCATCGAGGCCAGCGGCACGTCGTGCGCCGAGTCGCAGACCCTCAGCCAGCTGCTCGACGGGCACTTGCAGGCGATCAATATCGAGTACGAGTCCAAGCGCTCCAGCAAGCGCCTGGGGCAAATCAAGGTCATCACGGTGCCTTGCAACGCGATCTCCATGGCCATCGAGCGCGAGAAGGCCGCGAGAAAAACCCTGCAGATCAAATACAAGCCCTTCCAACCGGACCTGTCCCTGCTGGGCATCCAGCACTTCTGACTTTGAGAGGCACTCATGAATATGCACTTGTTTGCACACAGCATTGCGCGTGAAGTCCACCACTTGGCTCAGGCAGATCGGCGCATGGCCCTGCACGCCTGGCGTCCGCAGCGGCCGCAAGGCGCCATTTTGTATTTTCATGGCCTGCAAAGCCACGCTGGCTGGCTGTGGTCGGTGGGCAACGCCTTCGCCAACCTGGGCATCGCGTTTTACGCCCTCGACCGCGAAGGGTGCGGCATCAGTAGCGGCCAGAAACATGGCTTCCCGGATGTGCGCACGCTGCAAGAAGATGCGGCGGCGGCCATCGAGCACATTCGCCGTGAAGTGCCCGACGACATTCCGCTGTGCCTGTTCGGCCACTGCCTGGGCGGGTCGGTGCTGGCCGCCATCGCAAGCAGCACTTACCCGCAATTACCCTATGACAATCTGGTCATCTGCTCGGCGTGGCTGGGCAAGATGCACGACCGGCTGAGTGAGCAGGAGCGCGCCAGTATCGACCTGGACGACCGGCAGAGCCTGTGGGATTCGGGGCTCGACGCCGAAGACTTCACCGCCAACCCGCACCTGGTCGAATTTATCCGTAACGATGCACTGGCGACCACTCACCTGCAGCATCGCGAACGCAAGAAATTGCTGGCCCTGGAGAAGGTTTACCTGGCGGCCGACGCCCGTCCTATCGACGCACCCAGCCTGTTTATCTGCGCCAATAAAGATCCGCTGGTAGACGTAAATGCCACGGTGGGCCACTTCCAGCGCCTGTGCCGCAACGGCTCGACCCTGCTGGTGAATCAAGACAAGCACTACCTGTTTTTTACCCCGGCCATGGGGCAGGTCGTGCAGTTCACCGCCGACTTCGTCAAAGCCAACGGACGCTACGCCTATGACGCCGCCTGAGGTCTACCTCGTGCGCCAGCCCATGGCCAATCCGTTCGTGCATGGCGCCCACCGACGCCTCACTTCAGACAGCGTGGTGCTCAGTTGGACGCTCGGTGCCTTTACCGGGATCGGTGAATGCGCGCCGCGCCGCTACGTAACCGGCGAAGACTGCGAGTCGGTGCTGACCCAACTGCGCAGCCTTGACTTCGCGTACTTGGCAAAAGCATTGGCCAGCGGCGATCCGGTCGACCGAGGCCGCGCGCTTTATGAGCACGGCCTGCCCGGCGAGATCGATGCAAGCCTGGGCAACAATACCCGCTGCCTGGTAGAAATGGCACTGCTCGACACCCTGGCGCAACAGGCCGGCCTGCCCTTGTCCGCCTTCCTGCTGCGCATCAGCGAGGCGCCCCCGACGGCGCGCCGCGCGCTGCCCGACCAGGTCAACATCACCCAGGTGCTCGACCTGTCGCAACCGGTGCACGCGTTCCTCGAACAGCGCAAACCATTGCGCTCGCTCAAGCTCAAACTGGCCAGCGATGCCCGGGCCAATCAACAGCGCCTGGACAGCATCAGGGCGCTGGCGCCGAGCCTGGCGTTGTATGTCGACCCGAACATGAGCTGGTCACCCACGCAACTTCACAGCAGCGCCCGGCAGTTTGGCGAGCTCGGCGTGGCGTTATTCGAGGAGCCTTTGCCGCGCGGCAGCCTGGAGGATTACCGCCAGGCGCGCCTCAAGCATGGCGTGCCGATCATGCTCGACGAGTCGGTCACCTCGCCCCTGAGCCTGGAGCGCGCCTGGCAACACCAGGCGCTGGATGCGGTGAACCTGCGGATTGCCAAATGCGGTGGCTTGCTCAGCAGCGCAAAAATGGTCGAGCAATGCCGCAGCTGGGGCTTGCCGGTTTACCTGGGTGTGCAGGTCGCTGAAGTCGGCCCGCTGATTGCCGCCCACCGCGCACTGCTGGTGGCCTTCGACGGTTTTATCGGCGTGGAGGCCGGCCAGCACGACCGCTTTTTCGACGACCACCTGCTCGAACCCATGCCGGCGATAGACCGGCAACACAACGCCATTCACTTGCCAGCTCAAATGCAACCAGGCCTTGGCGGGCGGCTGACCGCCCACGTACAGCCCTACCGCTGCGCCATCGGCGCAGACCAACACACCTATTTACCCCACCACATGGAGCGTGCGCGATGAAGTATTTTTCCGATTTGCTTGTGGATCTGTTGATCAACCAGGGCATCGAGTACGTCTGCTTCAACCCCGGCGCATCATTTCGCGGCATTCATGACTCGCTGGTGCATCACCCCGACCCTGCCGTGCCAGCCATCCTGATGTGCTGCCATGAAGAAATCTCGGTGGCCATGGCCCACGGTTATTACAAGGCCAGCGGCAAACACATGGCGGTATTGGTGCACGCCAATATCGGCCTGCAGCACGCGAGCATGGCCATCTTCAACGCCTGGTGCGACCGCGTACCGTTGCTGGTATTGGGCGGCAATGGCCCGATCGATGCGGCCCTGCGTCGCCCGTGGATCGACTGGATTCACACATCCCAGAGCATCGATAAAATCCTCTCGGGCTACACCAAATGGACGGACATGCCCGTGTCCCAGGCCGCCACCCTGGAGTCGGTGCAACGCGCGCTCAAACTCTGCGCCGCCGAGCCCCATGCACCGTGTTATGTCGCCATCGACAGTGCGGTTCAGGAAGAGTCATTGGCCGACGGGCTCTCGCTGCCCGCCGGGCCGGTGCGTCCGGAACGCTTGCCGGCGCTGGACGATCAGCAACTGGCCGAACTGGTCACCCAGTTGATGAACGCGCGGCACCCCATCATCGCCATCGACTACGCCGCACTCGACGATAAGCAGGCCGAACAGCTGCTGGGCATCGCCAGCCTCACTGGCGCCGCAGTGATTTCACGCAATGGCCGGTATAACGTGCCCAATACCCACCCTCTGGTCTTCCAGGACCATGATGCGCACCTGCTGGGCGAATGCGACTTTCTGTTGGCCCTGGAAGTCCAGGACCTGTATGGCCTGCTGGCCAACTCCGGGCAGAAACCCCACCCAGGTTTGTACATCGCCACCCTGAGCACCCACTCGCTGCTCATCAGCAGTTGGGTGGCCGACAGCCAGAAACTGGTGTGCGCCGACCTGGCCCTGCACGCCAACGTGGTCGCCTCCATCGCACGTATTGCCGAGGCGGTGCAGGCATCCGCTCAACAGCGCGATAGCACGGCACAGGCCTTGGTCAATGAGCGCATCGCGCGTATTACGGCGCACAAGCAGGTGCGCCGCCAAGCGTTGCTTGCGCAGGTCACCCAACCTGCCGATGGCCTGACCATCGCCCAGGCGCTGATCGCGATCCATGAGGCCATCGGCCATCAGCGTTGGGTACTCACCAACACTGGCAGCGTGACCATCGACACCCTGGTGCGCCAGCTCTGGCCGATCGAACGTAGCGAGGCTTACATCGGCATGAGCGGCGGCGCCGGGCTGGGTTATGGCCTGGGTGCAGCCATCGGCGCGGCCGTTGCCCACAAAGGCACTGGCCGGCTGAGCGTCAACCTGCAATCCGATGGCGACTTGCTCTATACCCCGAGCGCCCTGTGGACCTTGTCGGCCTACGACATTCCCTTGCTGGTGCTGGTGATCAATAACCGCCTTTACCTCAATTCCAAGCAACACGCCGAACGCATTGCCGACCTGCGCCAGCGGCCCAGCGACCTGTCCAACCTGGGCACCAGCTTCCTTGAAAACGAAGTGGATTTTGTCGCCCTGGCGAAAACCTTCGACCTCTATAGCCCCGGCAGCGCCGACACCCCAGCGGCGATTCAAGAAAAGATCGCCGACTGCCTGGCCTATATGGAAACCCACGGAAAACCCGCCCTGCTTGAAATCAAGACCCTCTAGGAGCTTGCCCATGTCGATCATTTTTGAATGCATGCGGGACGGCCAGCGCTATGTCACCAGCCCCAGCACCAGCGGGCAGTACAGTCTCTACCCGGTCTCCAACCTTTATGCGTTGTTGCGCGACACATCGGCGCATGAATTCCCCGGTGGGCCACTGGCGTATCTGCGCGAACACTCGCCAGCGCCGTTGACGGTTACCGACCTCGCAGGCTTTGAGTTACTGCCATGCCTGCTGCCGCCTGACCCGCGCCAGGGCGTGGTGTGCGGCTTTGGCTTGACCCACCAGAGCAAAGTCGCGCAGCCACCGGAAAGCGACGAGCGCCCGGCCTTTTTTATCAAGGGCTTTGCCGACACGCTCAAGCGCAGCGGCGACGTGCTGCGCATGAGTCGCGGCGCGCTGTCGGCGTGTGAGGAGGCGGAAGTGGTGGCGCTGTTTCTGGTGGCCGACAACGGCCGCCCGGACTACATCGGCTACACCTTCGGCAACGACCTTACCGATATCACCCTGGCCAAATCCAAACGCAACTACTTGGCCTACGCCAAGCTGCAGCCCAGTGCCATTTCCCACCTGCTGTACTGGCAGCCTCTGCCCGACCTGATCAGGGGCACAACCTCCATCTACCGCGCGGGCGACCTGCACTGGGAACAGCGTTTCAGCACCGGCCTTTCCTGCCTGTGTTATGACGCCGATGACCTGTTCGACACCCTGTGGCAGCACCCATCACTGCGTCTGCCCGGCACGCTGATCTACCTCTATATGGGCGCCGATCGCAACAGTGCGGACGCCGGTATCCACCTTAGCCACGGCGATACCGTGGTGTGCGAGTTCGACAGCGGCCCGCGCCTGAGCAACTTGATCGAATGGGAGAACCTCCATGTATAAGCGTATCGTTTTGCTCAAAAGCCCTGACGCCCCGGCCGTCTCGGCGTTGCTACAGGAACTGCACGGCTTTCCTGGCCGTGTGCCCGGCCTGGTCGCGGTGGAGGTGATTGCCGACAGCGGCGACCGTTCGCTGGGTTACGACCAGGGCTTTATCCTCACGTTTTCCGACGAGTCCGTGCTCCCCAGCTGGCGAGAACACCCATTGCACGCAGGCTTTCGCCCCCGCTTGCGTGCGTTGTGCCAGATGTTGATTTTCGACTACCCGCTCCCAAGCCCTTTGCCACAGGAGGAAGACCGCCATGCCTACGCTTGAGCCTACCACCCAGGTCCTGGTCATCGGCGGCTCCGCCGGTATCGGCTTTGCCATCGCCAAACTGTTCCACCAGCAAGGTGCCACGGTCACACTGGCGGGGCGCAGTGCAGCGCGGCTAAGCCAGGCGGCGCACGACATCGGCGCCGATGTTGCCACCGTGCCACTGGATGTCACGCAGCCGGCCGAACTGGAGCGCTTTTTTGCCCGGCCCACGCGCTGGACGCACATCATTGTCACCGCCGCCTCGCTGACGTTCGGGCCGGTGCGCAGCGTTGCGCTGGAGGATGCGCAGCGCATCTTCGACAGCAAGTTCTGGGCGGCGTACCACATTGCCAGGCTGGCACCTTTCGACGAGGACGGCTCGCTGACCCTGGTTTCGGGGCGTTTTGCCCAGCGGGCCGGGCCACAGACAGCACTGATCAGCGCGGTCAACGCCGGTGTCGAAGGCTTTGCCCGAGGGCTGGCCAGCGAACTCTCGCCGGTGCGCGTCAATGTGCTGTCCCCGGGGTTTGTCGACACTGGCATGCACCCCGATGCACTGGTACAGAAAATGCGCCAACGCAGCCAATCACTTCCTGTCAAACGCATAGCACGGCCTGAAGACATCGCCTCGGCGGCCCTGTTGCTGGCCACCAACCCGATGATCAGCGGCACTGTACTGGCCGTAGACGGCGGGGATACCGTGAGTTTTACGTAAGTTTTTGCGACATATGGGCGAAACACCGAATCGAGACTGAGATAGACTGGTCTATATCATAATGTTACGGTTTTCGCCCATCCCAACTACTTGAACCTGGAGTTCCGAGTTGTCCGTATCGAAGAAGCAGCATGTCGTCGACACTGCTACCAGCCTGTTTTCCCAGCATGGTTTCCACCCCGTAGGGGTCGACTGGATCATCGAAGCGTCGGGCGTCGCCAGAATGACGATGTACCGTAATTTCAACGGTAAGGAAGACCTCGTCAAAACCGTATTGACGCAACGCTCGTCACATCTGATCGAGCAATTGAAGACGCGTATGGATGAAAAGCCCAGCCTGGAAGAAAAGATCATTTCGATCTTCGATTGGCGTGGCCAGTGGTTCTGTTCCACCAGTTTCGCCGGCTGCCTGTTCGGCCGCGCAGTCGCCGAGTACCCGGAGCACTCCGACATCCGGGAGATCGCCCTCGACTACAAGCACAAACTGCATGCGCTTGTAGAGCACGAATTAGCACGCCATCACACCCCCGATACGGCGAAGACCCTCGCGACCTACATCATGATGCTGCTCGACGGGGCCACGGTGAATGCCCAGGCCTTCAGCAAAAGCCACTTTGCCGGCGATGCTTGCGATGCGGCGCTGATGTTGCTTCGATTTAACATGGGCAAACAGATTCGCTGAGCGTTTTAGCGGTGTGCAGCGATGTCTGAGGCGCGCCTGCCGGGCTAACTAACGGCCAGCAGCTTCAATTCGATGTCACTGGGATCGGTCCTGGTCCTGTGGGCTTGGTCGGCAAAAAAACCACCTGGTCCGGCATCCTTTTATCAGGCACGGCTTCAGGAGAGCTTCCCGTGCTCACTGCCTCTGAAATCACTTTAATTGAAGCGAAAAAAAGCCCGCTTTCAGCGGGCTCTCTTTGGAATGGTCGGCTAATCGGTAAGGTTTAGCCGAACCATCTATTTGTAAAAAACGCAGTTAAACTCTGAACCTACACCTGATCAGAAGTCCAGGTTGGACACCGCCAGGGCATTGCTCTCGATGAAGTCACGACGAGGCTCGACCGCATCACCCATCAGGGTGTTGAAGATCTGATCCGCGCCAATGGCGTCTTCGATGGTCACACGCAGCATGCGACGCTGAGCTGGGTCCATGGTGGTTTCCCACAGCTGATCCGGGTTCATTTCGCCCAGACCTTTGTATCGCTGAATGGTGTGGCGCTTGGTGCTTTCAGCCATCAACCAGTCCAGGGCTTCCTTGAACTCTTTGACCGCTTTCTTGCGCTCGCCACGCTGGATGTAAGCACCGTCGTCCAGCAGGGTGCTCAGTTGCGCGCCAAGGGTAACAACCGTCTTGTAGTCGTTGCTGCCGAAGAAGTCGCGGTTGAAGGTGACGTAGTTCGACAGGCCGTGGGAGATCAGTTCGACCTCTGGCAGCCAGACATTACGTTCACGGTCTTCACGCAGGCTGGCTTTGTAAACCAGGCCGGACTTTTCAACGGTACGCAGACGGACTTCATACTGGGCCAGCCAATTCTGCATATGAGCGTGATCGCCCAACTGCTCGAGGCTGACGGCAGGCAGATAGATGAAGTGCTCGGTCAGCTCCTGAGGGTACAGGCGCGACAAACGCTTGAGGGTCTTCATCACCATGCGGAAATCGTTTACCAGGCGCTCCAACGCTTCACCGGAGATGCCCGGGGCTTCGTCGTTCAAGTGCAGGCTCGCATCTTCCAGGGCCGACTGCGTCATGTACTCTTCCATGGCATCGTCGTCTTTGATGTATTGCTCTTGCTTGCCCTTTTTCACTTTGTACAGCGGCGGCTGGGCGATGTAGATGTAGCCACGCTCGATCAACTCCGGCAACTGACGGAAGAAGAACGTCAGCAGCAGGGTACGGATGTGCGAACCGTCGACGTCAGCATCGGTCATGATGATGATGTTGTGGTAGCGCAACTTGTCGATGTTGTACTCGTCGCGGCCGATGCCACAGCCCAAGGCGGTGATCAAGGTGCCGACTTCCTGCGAGGAAATCATCTTGTCGAAACGTGCCTTCTCGACGTTGAGGATCTTACCCTTCAACGGCAGGATGGCCTGGGTACGACGGTTACGACCCTGCTTGGCGGAACCGCCAGCAGAGTCACCTTCCACCAGGTACAGTTCGGAGAGGGCAGGGTCTTTCTCCTGGCAGTCAGCCAGTTTGCCCGGCAGGCCAGCGATATCCAGCGCACCTTTACGACGGGTCATCTCACGGGCTTTACGCGCCGCTTCACGAGCCCGCGCCGCGTCGATCATCTTGCCGACAACCAGTTTGGCTTCGTTCGGGTTTTCCAGCAGGAAGTCGGAGAAGTACTTGCCCATTTCCTGTTCAACGGCGGTCTTCACTTCGGAAGACACCAGCTTGTCCTTGGTCTGGGAGCTGAACTTCGGATCCGGAACCTTGACCGAAATAATCGCGGTCAGGCCTTCACGGGCATCGTCACCGGTGGTGGCGACTTTATGCTTCTTCGCCAGGCCTTCCGCTTCGATATAGGTGTTCAGGTTACGCGTCAGTGCAGAACGGAAACCCACCAGGTGAGTACCGCCATCGCGCTGAGGAATGTTGTTGGTGAAGCACAACAGGTTCTCGTTGAAGCTGTCGTTCCACTGCAGGGCGATTTCCACGCCGATGCCGTCTTCACGCTGGATGTTGAAGTGGAACACCTGGTTGACCGCAGTCTTGTTGGTGTTCAAGTACTCAACGAATGCACGCAGGCCACCTTCGTACTTGAACAGCTCTTCCTTGCCGCTGCGCTCGTCCTTGAGGACGATACCCACACCGGAGTTGAGGAAGGACAGTTCACGAATTCGCTTGGCGAGGATGTCCCAGCTGAAGTGAATGTTCTTGAAGGTTTCGTCGGAAGGACGGAAATGAATCTGGGTACCGGTGGTTTCGCTTTCGCCGACGATCTTCATCGGTTCTTGCGGAACGCCGTGAACGTAGGTCTGTTCCCAGATCTTGCCGCTGCGACGCACGGTCAGCACCAGCAGTTCGGAGAGGGCGTTCACCACGGAAACACCTACACCGTGCAAACCGCCGGATACTTTGTAGGAGTTGTCGTCGAACTTACCGCCGGCGTGGAGCACGGTCATGATGACCTCTGCCGCCGAAACGCCTTCTTCTTTATGCACATCTACCGGGATACCGCGACCGTTGTCGCGCACGGTGATGGATTCGTCCGGATGGATGATGATGCTGATGTCGTCGCAGTGACCGGCCAAAGCTTCGTCGATCGAGTTATCGACCACCTCGAACACCATGTGGTGCAGACCGCTGCCATCATCGGTATCACCGATGTACATACCGGGACGTTTGCGTACGGCATCCAAACCTTTAAGCACTTTAATGCTGGTCGAGTCGTACGTATTCGTATTTTCTTCGCTCATGCCTTCACTCCCGATGGTCGTGGGTCTGGGTGATACGGCCTTGTTCCACGTGGAACAAAGCGACTGGCGTTTCCGTCTGCCAGCCTTCCCTCAATAATTCGTGGTCTACACAGGTGATAAACACCTGGCAGCGTAAGTCTTCCAACAAGCGGCATAACGCGCGGCGGTGCTGCTCGTCCAGTTCGGACGGCAAGTCATCCACCAGATAAATACATTGCCCGCGCCGGGCCTGGCTAACCAGATGCCCCTGGGCGATACGCAGGGCACAGACCACCAACTTCTGCTGACCGCGGGACAAGATGTCCGCAGCATTATGTGCGCCTAATCTAAGGCGCAAATCAGCCCGTTGTGGTCCGGCCTGGGTGTGACCAATTTGCTGATCCCGTTGTAAGGACGTCGCGAGCACTGCACTCAGTTCCCGATCTTTGTCCCAACCACGGTAGTAGCTCAACGTCAGCCCCTCGAGTTCAAGCAACTCGCTCAAGGTCTGTTCAAAGACTGGTTTCAAGGCTTTGATATAGGCGCGGCGGTATTCATCTATTTCAGCGCTGGCCAGGCACAGTTCCCGGTCCCAGGCCGCTTGCGAAGCGGCGTCAAGTGTACCATGCCGCAGCCATGAGTTCCGCTGCCGCAGGGCCTTCTGCAGGCGCTGCCAAGTGGCCATGAAACGCGGTTCCACGTGGAACACTCCCCAATCGAGGAATTGCCTGCGGATTTTTGGCGCGCCTTCCAGCAAGCGGAAGCTGTCCGGGTTGATCAATTGCAGCGGCAGGATTTCCGCCAGTTGCGCGGCACTGCGAGCATTCTGCCCGTCGATGCGTATTTGAAACTCCCCCTGACGATCACGAGAAATCCCCAAGCTGCTATGACCGCCTTCCGCCAATTCGACTTGGCCAAATACCGTGCACGCCAGTTGCTCGTACTGAATCACCGGTAACAAGCGGGCACTGCGAAAGGAACGGGCTAGCCCTAGCAGGTGAATGGCTTCCAGCACGCTGGTTTTGCCACTGCCGTTGGCGCCGTGCAGGATATTGATGCGAGGGGAAGGGGAGAAGGTCACCGGGTGCAAATTGCGCACCGCGGTGACCGAGACGCGACTGAGGGACATCTAGCTTCTGCTGAACATGATTACAGGCGCATCGGCATGACAACGTAAGCCGAGTCATCGTTGTCGGATTCTTGCACCAGGGCGCTGCTGTTGGAGTCAGACAGAATCAGGCGAACCTGTTCGGTGGTCATCACGCCCAGCACGTCCAACAGGTAGCTGACGTTGAAGCCGATTTCCAGGTTACCGCCGTTGTAGTCGACGCCCACTTCTTCTTCCGCTTCTTCCTGCTCAGGGTTATTCGCCTGAATTTTCAGCTGGCCGTTGGCCAATTGCAGGCGAATACCACGGTACTTCTCGTTGGAGAGAATAGCGGTACGGCTGAATGCTTCACGCAGGGCCTGACGATCACCGATCACCAGCTTGTCGCCGCCTTTAGGCAGAACACGCTCGTAATCCGGGAACTTGCCGTCAACCAGCTTGGACGTGAAGGTGAACTCGCCGGTAGTTGCGCGGATATGGTGCTGGCCCAGGACGATGCTGACATTGCCATCCGGCTCGGTCAGCAGGCGCGCGAGTTCCAGAATACCTTTACGCGGCACGATCACCTGGTGGCGATCCGGCTGACCGATATCGGCTTTCATCGAGCACATGGCCAGACGGTGACCGTCAGTGGCTACGGCGCGGATGATGCCTTCGGAGACTTCCAGCAGCATGCCGTTGAGATAATAACGCACGTCCTGCTGGGCCATGGCGAAGCTGGTGCGCTCGATCAAACGGCGCAGTCGGCTTTGTTGCAGGCTGCAGGTCAGCGAGCCAGGACCTTCTTCCACGGTCGGGAAGTCGTTGGCTGGCAAGGTCGACAGGGTGAAGCGGCTGCGACCGGCCTTGACCACCAGCTTCTGCTCATCAACCTTGATGTCGATCAGTGCGTCGTTAGGCAGGCTTTTGCAGATGTCCATCAGCTTGCGCGCCGGCACGGTGATCTCGCCAGGCTCGGCGGGCTCTTCCAGTTGGACACGACCGACCAGTTCGACTTCCAGGTCGGTACCGGTCAAGGACAATTGCTGGCCTTCGACAACCAGCAATACGTTGGAAAGCACCGGCAAGGTCTGTCGGCGCTCGACGACGCCTGCGACCAGTTGCAGGGGTTTCAACAGGGCTTCGCGTTGAATGGTGAAATGCATGGTCTAGTCCCTTGCCTTAATAAGCTGCGCTGGTGTTCATCAAGTAGTCAGTGTACGCAGCAGGTTCTTGTAGTCCTCGCGAATATCCGCGTCGGATTCCTTAAGTTCGTTGATCTTGCGGCACGCGTGCAAGACCGTGGTGTGGTCGCGACCGCCAAACACATCACCAATTTCCGGCAGGCTGTGGTTGGTCAGCTCTTTGGAGAGCGCCATCGCTACCTGACGGGGACGTGCTACCGAGCGCGAACGGCGCTTGGACAGCAGGTCGGAAATCTTGATCTTGTAGTACTCGGCCACGGTGCGCTGGATGTTATCCACACTCACCAGCTTGTCTTGCAACGCCAACAAGTCTTTCAGGGATTCACGAATCAACTCGATGGTGATATCGCGGCCCATGAAGTGGGAGTGAGCGATGACCCGCTTGAGTGCGCCTTCCAGCTCACGCACGTTGGAACGAATGCGCTGGGCGATGAAGAATGCGGCGTCGTGAGGCAGGTCGACTTTAGCCTGGTCGGCCTTTTTCATCAGGATCGCGACGCGTGTTTCCAGCTCCGGCGGTTCTACCGCAACGGTCAGGCCCCAGCCGAAGCGCGACTTCAGACGCTCTTCCAGGCCTTCGATTTCCTTCGGATAACGGTCACTGGTCAAGATGACTTGTTGGCCACCTTCAAGCAACGCGTTGAACGTGTGGAAAAACTCTTCCTGGGAACGTTCCTTCCGGGCGAAGAATTGAATGTCATCGATCAGCAAGGCATCAACGGAACGGTAGAACCGTTTGAACTCGTTGATCGCATTGAGCTGCAGCGCCTTGACCATGTCGGCGACGAAGCGCTCCGAATGCAGGTACACGACCTTGGCATTCGGGTTCTTCTTTAATAGGTGGTTACCCACAGCGTGCATCAAGTGAGTTTTACCCAAGCCAACACCGCCATAAAGGAAGAGCGGGTTGTAACCGTGCTTGGGATTGTCGGCAACCTGCCAGGCAGCCGCACGGGCCAGCTGGTTGGATTTACCTTCGACAAAGTTCTCAAAGGTGAACGTGCGGTTCAGATAGCTGGTGTGCTTGAGCGCACCTTCTACCTGGACAGTGCGCTGTTCGGCACGAACCGGGGCCTGCTGAGAGCTGGCGCCGGCCATTGGGTCAAAGCTGTCGCGGGACGGCTCTTCATTTATAGGCGCGTTTTTCTGCGACGACGATTTCGAAGGCGTCTGGGCAACCGGGGCCGGCGAGTTATTAACAGGTGCAGCCGCGGCCTGAGCCTGGGAGGCACTGGCTGCCAACGGTGCATTCGGCGCAGCACGAGGTGCCGAGCTACGTTTGCTGCCTATTAATAAGGAGAGCACCGGAGCAAGCCCGTTGCCATGTTCATCGAGCAATTCGAGAACGCGGCTCAGGTATTTCTCGTTGACCCAGTCGAGAACAAAACGATTGGGTGCGTAGACACGCAACTCGTCGCCTTCGGCTTCGACCTGTAGCGGACGGATCCAGGTGTTGAATTGCTGGGCAGGCAGCTCATCGCGCAAAAGCTCCACGCACTGCTGCCAAAGTTCCACTGACACGGATATCCCCTAAGTTGAAAGCCGGTGAGGCAAAAACAGCCGCCATTGTAGCGGCCAGCCGTCCACTTATCCACATGTAGGTTGCTCACAGGGCGCCAAGAATCAATGCCTTAACCGTAAAAAAGGCGACAAATGGTCTGTGCATAAGCTCTGTGGATAAGCGCCCCTAAGCCCGTTGTACAAGTGGGGTCGAAAGTCTGTGGGTAACTGGCCTGTGGATAAGTAGCCATTCCACACACAGCTTATCCGATAGCGCAGCACAGGCAGAGCACCGTTTCTCCCCCGTGTTGTCATCCCCTGTACAGCACGTGGAATATGGCCTTAAGGCAGTTATCCACAGAAGATCACCTCCCTAGCTTTTATAAGCTTTACAGAAAAGCTTTAAATAACTTCCTTCTTTATTTTTATATCTATGGCATTGCTCGTGAAAGCCGAACCGCTCGGATTCGGTCCAAGGGCCTCCAGATATCTAATTAAAGGAAAAGCTGGTTGGAAATTGACCTAGAGGCTTGCTTTCTCTAGAATCGCCGGTCTCTTAAAACGGGGGCCATTCCGGCCCGTTGTGGACGAACCAGGTAACACGCCATGAAACGTACTTTCCAACCAAGCACCATCAAACGCGCCCGTACTCACGGCTTCCGTGCTCGCATGGCAACCAAGAACGGCCGTGCTGTCCTGTCGCGTCGCCGCGCCAAAGGTCGTGCGCGTCTGGCAGTTTGATAATCCGGTACTGGTGGTGAGTCAGGACTTCAGTCGGGAAAAGCGTCTGCTAACCCCCCGGCATTTCAAGGCAGTCTTTGACTCCCCCACCGGCAAGGTTCCGGGGAAAAATCTCCTGCTCCTTGCGCGTAACAACGATCTGGATCACCCCCGTCTCGGGTTAGTGATCGGCAAGAAGAGCGTAAAGCTCTCCGTTGAGCGCAATCGCCTCAAGCGTCTGATGCGCGAATCGTTTCGCCTCCACCAGGAGTCTCTGGTTGGTTGGGATATTGTTATCGTCGCGCGCAAAGGCTTGGGGGACGTAGAAAACCCCGAATTGATTCAGCATTTCGGCAAGCTCTGGAAACGTTTGGCTCGTACCAACAAGCCAGCACCAGCTGTCAGCACCGAAACTGTAGGGGTAGACAGTACTGATGCGTAAACTGGCCCTCGTTCCGATCCAGTTTTACCGCTATGCCATTAGTCCCCTGATGGCAAATCACTGTCGTTTCTACCCCAGTTGTTCCTGCTACGCGTTGGAAGCCATAGAAAATCATGGCCTTCTGCGCGGTGGCTGGCTGACCTTTCGTCGTTTAGGTCGCTGTCATCCGTGGAATCCCGGTGGTTATGACCCGGTTCCACCTATCCCTACCTCCCGTTCTTCTTCGATGGCCGAGTAATCATGGATATTAAACGCACGATCCTGATCGTCGCCCTGGCAATCGTGTCCTACTCTATGGTTCTTAAGTGGAACCAGGATTATGGCCAAGCTGCCCTGCCGACTCAGAATGTTGCTACCAATCAGTCGGCGCCGGCTATTCCGGATACGCCACTGGGTAACAATGCTGCCGCCAGTGCCGATGTACCCAGCGCGAATGCCGATACCAGCACCCCGGTAGAAACCCCGGTCGTCACCAATAAAGACCTCATCCATGTAAAAACGGATGTACTGGACCTGGCAATCGATCCACAGGGTGGTGACATCGCCCAGCTGAAACTGCCGCTGTATCCACGTCGCCAAGACCACCCGGATGTTCCGTTCCAGCTGTTCGATAACGGCGGCGAACGTGTATATCTGGCACAAAGTGGCCTGACCGGCACTGACGGTCCGGATGCTCGTGCTACCGGTCGTCCGGTTTATTCGACTGAACAGAAGACTTATCAACTGGCTGACGGCCAGAACCAGTTGAACGTCGACCTGAAATTCAGTCACGACGGCGTCAACTACATCAAGCGCTTCAGCTTCACCCGCGGTTTGTACGATCTGAAAGTCACTTATCTGATCGACAACGAAAGCGCGAAGCCGTGGACTGGCAACCTGTTTGCCCAGCTCAAGCGTGACAACAGCGCCGATCCTTCTTCCAGCACCGCCACCGGCACCGCGACTTACCTGGGCGCCGCCCTGTGGACAAGTAGCGAGCCGTACAAAAAAGTGTCGATGAAAGATATCGACAAGGGCGCGCTGAAAGAAACCGTTCAAGGTGGCTGGGTTGCCTGGTTGCAACACTACTTCGTGACCGCATGGATCCCGAACAAGGGTGATGCGAACCTGGTTCAAACCCGCAAAGACAGCCAAGGCAACTACATCATTGGCTTTACTGGCCCGACGTTGACCGTCGCTCCAGGTGCCAAGGCCGAAGCCAGCGCTACGTTGTACGCCGGTCCGAAGAGCCAGGCTGTGCTGAAAGAGTTATCCCCAGGTCTGGAACTGACTGTGGATTACGGCATTCTGTGGTTCATTGCCCAACCTATCTTCTGGTTGCTGCAACATATCCACAGCATCGTCGGCAACTGGGGCTTCTCGATCATCCTGCTGACCATGCTGATCAAGGGGATCTTCTTCCCACTGTCGGCTGCCAGCTACAAGTCGATGGCGCGTATGCGTGCCGTGGCCCCGAAACTGGCCGCGTTGAAAGAACAACATGGCGATGACCGGCAGAAAATGTCGCAGGCCATGATGGAGCTGTACAAGAAAGAGAAGATCAACCCGTTGGGTGGATGCTTGCCGATTCTGGTGCAGATGCCGGTGTTCCTGTCGCTGTACTGGGTGCTCCTGGAAAGCGTGGAAATGCGCCAGGCTCCGTTCATGCTGTGGATAACTGACTTGTCGATCAAAGACCCGTTCTTTATCCTGCCGATCATCATGGGCGCGACGATGTTCATCCAGCAGCGTCTGAACCCGACGCCGCCGGACCCGATGCAGGCCAAGGTAATGAAAATGATGCCAATCATCTTCACCTTCTTCTTCCTGTGGTTCCCGGCTGGTCTGGTGCTGTACTGGGTGGTCAACAACTGCCTGTCGATCTCCCAACAGTGGTACATCACACGTAAAATCGAAGCGGCTACCAAAAAAGCCGAGGCGTAATTTACTCTGTGGATAACACCACTCAAGACGCCCCCTAGTGGGGCGTTTTGCTTTCCGTCACTTTTATCCGGGTACCCGCCATGAGCGCTCCTCGTGAAACCATCGCCGCTGTCGCCACCGCTCAAGGTCGTGGTGGTGTCGGTATCGTTCGTATTTCCGGTCCGCTCGCCGGCGTGGCAGCCAAGGCCATCAGTGGGCGGGAGCTGATGCCGCGGTATGCGCATTACGGGCCATTTTTAGGCGCTGATGACGAGGTGCTGGATGAAGGCATTGCCCTTTACTTCCCGGGGCCGAACTCCTTTACCGGTGAAGACGTCCTGGAACTGCAAGGCCACGGCGGCCCGATCGTTCTGGACATGTTGCTGCAGCGTTCCCTGCAGTTGGGTTGCCGCCTGGCACGACCGGGTGAATTCAGCGAACGCGCGTTCCTCAACGACAAACTCGACCTGGCCCAGGCCGAGGCGATTGCCGATCTGATCGAAGCCAGTTCTGCACAAGCCGCGCGCAATGCGTTGCGCTCATTGCAGGGTGCGTTTTCCCTGCGTGTGCATAACCTCACCGAGCAATTGATCAGCTTGCGCATCTACGTTGAGGCCGCGATTGATTTCCCGGAGGAAGAAATCGACTTCCTCGCCGATGGCCATGTCCTGGCAATGCTGGATAAAGTCCGCGACGAGTTATCCACAGTACTGCGCGAAGCGGGGCAAGGAGCCTTGCTACGTGACGGTATGACGGTGGTGATTGCCGGCCGGCCGAACGCCGGCAAGTCGAGCCTGCTCAATGCTCTGGCCGGGCGAGAAGCCGCGATCGTCACCGAGATCGCCGGCACCACGCGGGATATCTTGCGCGAACATATCCACATCGATGGCATGCCCCTGCACGTGGTGGACACGGCGGGGCTGCGTGACACCGATGACCAGGTGGAAAAGATCGGTGTGGAACGCGCGTTGAAGGCCATCACGGAAGCTGACCGTGTGCTGCTGGTGGTGGACGCCACCGCGCCAGAGGCTGAAGACCCGTTCGCGCTATGGCCGGAATTCCTCGAACAACGGCCGGACCCGGCCAAGGTCACGCTGATTCGCAACAAGGCTGACCTGACGGGCGAGGCGATTGCCCTGGAAGTCAGTGAGGATGGCCACGTGACGATCAGCTTAAGTGCCAAGTCAGCGGGAGAGGGGCTGGAACTGCTGCGCGATCATCTGAAAGCGTGCATGGGCTACGAGCAGACCTCGGAAAGTAGCTTCAGCGCTCGTCGCAGGCACCTGGAGGCGCTGCGGCATGCCAGTGCAGCCCTCGAGCATGGCCGCGCACAGCTCACGCTGGCAGGCGCCGGTGAGCTGCTGGCTGAAGATTTACGTCAGGCGCAGCAGCTATTGGGTGAGATCACCGGGGCATTCAGCTCCGATGATTTGTTGGGGCGGATTTTTTCAAGCTTCTGTATCGGGAAATAGCCAGGTTATCCACAGCTGGGCTGGCATGTCACCAGTTGTAGGAAACTGTTCCGAGTAGCGTCCGGCTTTCACCCCAATAGCAGCGGCCTGCATCGTTGCAGCCGGACACATATTCCTTGTCGAACAAGTTCTTTGCGTTCACGTCCACCGACCAGTGCTTATCAATCTGGTAACCGATGGCGGTATCCACCAACGTTACGCTTCCAGCATCCAGCTTCCCGTAAAGGGAAGGCGCGGTGTAAGCGAAAGTGCTGTCGAAGTAGCGCATGCCGCCGCCGACGGACAAGCCCTTGAGTTGGCCATCAAGAAAGCGGTACTTGCCCCAGACCGAAGCCTGATTACGTGGGACACCGGTCATTTGGTGACCTTCCACGAGCGACGTTGCCGAATCCTTGGTAATCCGAGCATCGGTGTAGGTGTAGGCCGCAGTCACGTTCAAATTAGGGGTGAGGTTGCTGTTGACCTCCACTTCCACGCCCTTGGCCCGGCTTTCGCCCACCTGGCGGTAGGTATTGGTAGTGGCGTCGAGGTACGTGTCGTCCTGCTTGCGCAAGTCATAGACCGACAACGTCATCGCCGTGTCCCAGCCGATCGGCTCGTACTTGAGGCCTACTTCGTATTGACTGCTGGTGATCGGGTCCAGTGGCGTGCCAGCATTGGAGATCTGCTGTACCGGGACGAACGCAGTCGAGTAGCTGACATACGGCGTCAGGCCGTTGTCGAACTGGTACATGATCCCGCCCTGATAGGTGAATTTGCGGTCTTCAGAGCTGATGTTGCCGGCCTTGGCCACCTTGTCGCGGAAATCGCTGTCGACCCAGTCCTGGCGTCCGCCGAGCAAGAATAACCAGTGGTCATACTTGCTCTGGACCTGTGCATAAACACCTTTCATCTGCTGTTCGAGCAACGTGTTTTGCACCGCGAGAGGCGTCAATGGGTCCCTCAGGTACACCGGGTTATACACATTGATCGTGCCTGCAAATCCGGCATTCCAATCCTGGCTGAAGGAGGTCCGGTCATAGCTGGCACCGAACAGCACAGTATTTTCCAGGCCGCCTACCTGGAATTTTCCTTCCAATTGGTTATCCAGCGAGTAGACCATCGATTTGTTGTAGCGGTCGTAGGCATTCATGTTCAGCTGGGTGCCGAACGCCGCATTATTCAGGTTGCCTGGCCAGGTTTCATGGCGGGTGATTCGCGACTGCATGTAGCGCGAGTTCTGCCGAAACTGCCAGTCATCGTTGAAGCTGTGGCTGAACTCGTAGCCGGTGCTCCAGGTTTCCCGTTCGAAGGTGTTCCAGTCCGGGTCACCGAGCATGGTGTGCTTGGAAAGCTTCCCGTTGGGGTTGGTCAGTAATGTGCCGGCGGCAGGTAGGCCAAGTTCTAGATTGGTGTGGTCTTTCTGGTAGTTGGCCAGCAGCGTCAGGGTGTTGTAGTCGTCGAAATTGAGGGTCAGGGACGGTGCGATATACAGGCGGTCATCGGGAACGTGATCGGTTTGGGTGTCGGACTTCCTGCCGAGCATCACCACGCGTCCAAGAATATTGTCGCTGTCGTTCAATGGGCCGGAGATATCCACACCCATCTGGCGGCGATTATTCGAACCGTAGGTCAGCTGAACCTCGCCTTGGGGTGTAGCTGTCGGGTGTTTACTCACCAGGTTGACCAGACCACCGGGTGCGTTTTCGCCGTAGAGCAGGGAAGAAGGACCACGGAATATTTCTACCCGTTCCAGCCCATAAGGTTCGCTGGTGGTGTCATACCGGTTGCCTTGTACTCGCAAGCCATCGCGCAGCAGGCCGTAGCCATAATCCGTGGCGTTGAAGCCGCGAATGAAGAACAGATCACCCGCCAGGCCATCGCCCGCAGCGAAGGGTGGGGCAAAGATTCCCGGCACATAGCCCAACACTTCGGTAAGCGTCTGGGATTTTTGATCCTTGATGCGCTGGCCGGTCACCACTGATACCGAGCGCGGAGTTTCCGACAATGGTGTGCTGGTCTTGGTACCGATTCGGCTGTTTTGCGCCTTGTAACCGACGTCTCCGGCAATGTCCTGATTGAAACCGGTCTGTTGATAAGTGCTGACAGTTGTCGGGGCCAACATGAGTTGTCCCCCGCTCGTGGCCGGCTGCAGCGCGTAGCTGCCGGGGCCTTGAGCCGCCGCCTGCAATCCCGAGTTTTGCAGCAATAACGCAAACCCCTGCTCCACCGAGTAGTCACCCTCCAGCCCAGGACTTTGCAAGCGCGCGGTCTGCTGCGGCGAGAATGACAGAATCACATTGGCCTTCGATGCGAATTGGCTCAAGGCATTGTCGAGTGGCCCGGAGGCGATCACGTAATGTTGCACTGGGCTGGCAGCAATGGCCCGATTGCATAGCAAGGTGCTGGCAGTCGCTGCCGAGGCCAGCAGCAAGCCATACGTAATGCCGTGATAGGAGATACGCTGGCGAAGTTTTGTAGGAAGGCGCATGTGTGAGTAAGCCCTGAAGGTAGCATCGTGATTACCTGTAGGGCCGCGCCAGGTAAAAAAAAGATAACCCCTGCTGAGAGTATTTTTTCGGTATCAACCTGTAAGCGTGACGGCAACCCAGTAGCGGGTGAAATACTTCACCTGGATCGGCAGCGTGACCTGCAGGTTGGCCAATACGGCGTCGGTGGAATCCAGGCGGAACGTGCCGGACACCCGCAGCCGTGCCGATGCGGCATCGCACTGCATAACGCCCGGCCGATAGCGCGCGAGTTCGTCGATGACATCCCCCAATCGCGCGTCCAGAACAATCAATTGGCCGTCGACCCATGCAGCTTGGTTCCCGCGATAAATATGGCTGGGGCCTACGTCTTGCGTGCCAAAGTCGACACTCTCACCGGGTCCGAGCACTCGGCTGTGGCCCGGCTGGTCGACGGGTTGCACGCTGACCCGGTCTTCCAGCACACCAACCCGCGTCGCCCCTTGCAGTTGGCGAACAGTGAACCGCGTCCCCAAGGCTTGAACACGACCCTCACGGGTTTCGACATAAAACGGTGTTTGTCGCCCCGACTTGCCGGTGTGGATAAGTACTTCCCCCTCACGCAAACGGACCCATCGCTGCTGTCCATCGAAAAGTACGTCGATGGCGGTATGGGTATTGAGATCAATTTGAGTGCCGTCGGCCAGCCCGATTCGCCGTCGTTCGCCGACCTTGGTTCGATAGTCAGCCCAGAGGTTGCCCAGGGACGTGTGTTGTTGAACGTTCCACCCCAAGTACCCGGCGGCACCGAGCGTCAGCATCAGCTTGAGCACTTGCCGCCGTTGTTGACTGGCCGAGAGCGCACGACGGGTGAAGTCCTTGGGGACCGCACCGAGGTCACGTTGCAACTGCTCCATCTGGTTCCAGGCCGCCTGATGGGAAGGATCGCCGTTGAGCCATTGCTGCCAGGCACTGTGTTCCGCAGGTGTGGGTGGTTGCGATTGAAATTGCACGTACCAGCTGGCGGCGGCTTCGAACGTCTTGCGATCCGGAGCAGCCATTACATGCCCGCCATGATCAGGGCGCATTCAGTCAGGGCCCGAACCATATGTTTCTTGACGGTAGTCAGCGAGACACGCAGTTGATCGGCGATCTGTTGATAAGTCAGGCCTTCGACCTGGGACAGCATGAAAATTCGCCGGGCCCGCTCACCCAGCCCATACAAGGCTTTATCCACAGCCACGAGGGTTTCAATGATGATGGCCTTGTCTTCTTCACTGATTGCGGTCGCTTCTGGCCGGTCTGCCAGGGTTTGCAGATAGGCCTGCTCAATGGCGCGGCGGCGATAGCGGTCAATCACCAGTCCCCTGGCAACCGTGGCCAGATAGTCCCTGGGTTCGAGGATCTGCGTCGCATTGCGGCCGCCCAGGATCCGCACGAACGTATCGTGTGCCACGTCCGCTGCATCGCAGGCGTTATGCAACTTTCCCTTGAGCCAGCTGTGCAACCACGAATGGTGCTGCTCATAGATGTGCTGGACTGCAACGGTATGCGAGGGGAGGGCCATGAGAGGTGACAAGGTGGGTTAATGATAATAACTATTATTAACTGCCGTGACGCTTTCTCACAATAGCCCTGCCATCAACCCGTTTCACAAATGCAAATGAACTGTTTCCTGCTTGACCGAGGATTTTCGGAGGCTTCTGCGTGCCTGAAACTTATCGGAATCCGCATTTTCTGTGGATTAAGCCCTGTGAATAACCGCCCCTGTGCCCGGTTGATAACAAGGCTTGAAACCTGAGTAAAACCCCATCTGTGGATAACCACCTGTTTAATCCACAGGCTTAAACCACTTATCCAAGGGCCTCCTTGGCACCTAACCACAGACTTTTGAAGCTCTGTACATAAAGTAAATAAAGGCCTGTAGAGATCTATCCACAGAAACATGCCTCAGTAGAAATAAACATAAAAACAAAGATTTAATAAATTTCTCTCTTTTAATTTCTATTGTTCGTGATTCATCCACAGCTGGTTAAATTTTGTGCAAAGGGTTCTTTAGGAAGGGCGAAGTCCCTATACTTGCCGACTCGTTCGAAAACCTGATCTCGAACGCTCATTCCTAATTACCTACAGAAGCAGGCACGAGGTGCGTGGTGGATTTCCCTTCCCGTTTGAAGTGATCGTCATCGGCGGCGGTCATGCCGGTACCGAGGCAGCACTGGCGTCAGCACGCATGGGGGCAAAAACCCTGTTGCTGACGCATAACGTGGAAACCCTCGGCGCCATGAGCTGCAACCCCGCAATTGGCGGGATTGGCAAAAGCCACTTGGTCAAGGAAATCGATGCCCTGGGCGGCGCGATGGCCATGGCTACTGACAAGGGTGGTATTCAATTTCGCGTATTGAACAGCCGCAAAGGCCCGGCCGTGCGAGCCACTCGTGCTCAAGCCGACCGGATCCTGTACAAGGCCGCTGTCCGCGAAACCCTGGAAAACCAGCCGAACCTGTGGATATTTCAACAGGCAGCCGATGACCTGATCGTCGAACAAGACCAGGTACGCGGTGTTGTCACGCAAATGGGCCTACGTTTCTTCGCAGAATCCGTGGTGTTGACCACCGGTACCTTCCTCGGCGGACTTATCCACATCGGCATGCAGAACTATTCCGGTGGCCGCGCCGGTGATCCGCCGTCGATTGCCCTGGCTCAGCGCCTTCGCGAACTGCCACTGCGTGTTGGTCGCCTGAAAACCGGCACGCCGCCGCGAATTGATGGCCGGTCTGTGGATTTCTCGGTGATGACCGAGCAAGCCGGCGATACACCGATCCCGGTGATGTCGTTCATGGGTTCCAAGGAACAGCATCCGAAGCAGGTCAGTTGCTGGATTACCCACACCAACGCTCGCACCCACGAAATCATTGCCGCGAACCTCGACCGTTCGCCGATGTATTCCGGTGTGATCGAAGGTATTGGCCCACGCTACTGCCCGTCGATCGAAGACAAGATCCATCGCTTTGCCGACAAGGAAAGCCACCAGGTCTTTATCGAACCGGAAGGTCTGACTACCCACGAGCTGTACCCAAACGGGATTTCCACGTCCTTGCCGTTCGACGTGCAAATCCAGATCGTGCAATCGATTCGCGGTATGGAAAACGCCCACATCGTGCGACCTGGCTACGCTATCGAATACGACTACTTCGACCCGCGTGACCTGAAATACAGCCTGGAAACCAAGGTTATTGGCGGTTTGTTCTTCGCTGGCCAAATCAACGGCACTACCGGTTACGAAGAAGCAGGCGCCCAGGGTTTGCTGGCCGGAACCAACGCGGCACTGCGTGCACAGGGCAAAGACAGCTGGTGCCCGCGTCGCGATGAGGCGTACATCGGGGTGTTGGTCGATGACCTGATTACTCTCGGTACCCAGGAACCGTACCGGATGTTTACGTCCCGGGCCGAATACCGCCTGATCCTGCGGGAAGACAACGCCGACCTGCGCTTGACCGAAAAAGGTCGCGAGCTGGGCCTGGTCGACGATGTGCGTTGGGCTGCCTTCTGCAAAAAACGCGAAAGCATCGAGTTGGAAGAGCAGCGCCTGAAAAGTACCTGGGTTCGCCCGGGCACCGAGCAAGGCGACGCGATTGCCGAAAAATTCGGCACGCCGCTGACTCACGAATACAACCTGCTGAACCTGCTGTCCCGTCCGGAAATCGACTACGCTGGGTTGATCTCGGTCACCGGCGGTGGAGCAGAAGATCCACAGGTCGCCGAGCAGGTCGAAATCAAGACCAAATACGCCGGCTACATTGACCGCCAGCAGGATGAGATCGCTCGTCTGCGGGCCAGTGAAGACACCAAACTGCCTGTGGATATCGATTACACAAACATTTCCGGGCTGTCGAAAGAGATTCAAGGCAAGCTGGGGATAACTCGACCAGAGACCCTGGGCCAGGCGTCCCGTATTCCGGGCGTCACGCCGGCAGCCATTTCGCTGTTGATGATTCATTTGAAAAAACGCGGCGCGGGCCGTCAGTTGGAGCAAAGCGCTTGAGTTCGTTGGTCACCTCGCAACACGCCGAAGAGTTATCCACAGGTGCTCGCCAGCTTGGCGTCAACCTGACCGAAGCCCAGCACGAGTTGCTGCTGGGTTATCTGGCCCTGTTGATCAAATGGAACAAGGCTTACAACCTCACTGCGGTGCGTGATCCAGACGAAATGGTCTCTCGCCATCTGCTCGATAGCCTCAGCGTGATGCCGTTTATCGAAAACGGCCGTTGGCTCGACGTTGGCAGCGGCGGCGGCATGCCCGGCATCCCGTTGGCGATCCTGTTTCCCGAGTCGCAAGTGACTTGCCTGGACAGCAATGGCAAGAAAACCCGCTTCCTGACCCAGGTCAAACTCGAACTCAAGCTGGATAACCTACAAGTTATCCACAGTCGCGTCGAAGCCTTCACACCTGAACAGCCTTTCAACGGAATTGTTTCCCGGGCGTTCAGCAGCATGGAGAATTTCAGCAACTGGACCCGCCACCTCGGCGACCGCGATACCCGTTGGCTGGCAATGAAGGGCGTTCATCCAAGCGACGAGCTGTTAGCATTGCCGGCAGACTTCCACCTCGATAGCGAACACGCCTTGGCCGTACCCGGTTGCCAAGGCCAACGCCATCTGCTGATACTGCGCCGCACGGCATGATTGGGAACACAAGCAAGAATGGCTAAGGTATTCGCGATAGCGAACCAGAAAGGTGGCGTGGGCAAAACCACCACCTGCATCAACCTCGCAGCATCCCTGGTCGCTACCAAGCGTCGGGTGCTGTTGATCGATCTCGATCCACAGGGCAACGCCACCATGGGTAGCGGTGTGGATAAACACGGCCTGGAAAACTCGGTCTACGACTTGCTGATTGGCGAGTGCGACCTGGCCCAGGCCATGCACTATTCCGAGCACGGTGGTTATCAACTGCTGCCGGCCAACCGCGATTTGACTGCGGCGGAAGTGGTGCTGCTGGAAATGCAGATGAAAGAAAGCCGTCTGCGCAGCGCCTTGGCGCCAATCCGCGAGAATTACGACTACATTTTGATCGACTGCCCACCGTCGCTGTCGATGCTGACGTTGAACGCACTGGTTGCCGCCGACGGGGTGATTATCCCCATGCAGTGCGAGTACTTCGCGCTCGAAGGCTTGAGCGACCTTGTGGATAACATCAAGCGTATTGCCGAGTTGCTCAACCCGAACCTGCAAATCGAAGGCCTGTTGCGGACCATGTATGACCCGCGCCTGAGCCTGATGAACGATGTGTCGGCGCAGCTCAAGGAACACTTCGGCGACCAGTTGTACGACACCGTGATTCCACGCAACATCCGCCTGGCCGAAGCGCCAAGCTATGGCATGCCCGCGCTGGCGTACGACAAATCATCCCGCGGCGCCATTGCCTACCTGGCGCTGGCCGGCGAGATGGTTCGTCGTCAACGCCGCAATTCACGCACCGCTGCAGCCCAGCCAACTTAAGGAATCCCCATGGCCGTCAAGAAACGAGGTCTCGGACGTGGACTGGATGCACTGCTGAGTGGTCCGACTGTCACTTCGCTTGAAGAACAGGCAGTGCAGGCCGACGAGCGCGAGCTGCAACACCTGCCGCTGGACCTGATCCAGCGCGGCAAATACCAGCCGCGCCGGGACATGGACCCTCAGGCGCTGGAAGAATTGGCGAATTCGATCAAGGCCCAGGGCGTGATGCAGCCGATCGTGGTGCGCCCGATTGGTGCTGGCCGCTTTGAAATCATCGCTGGCGAACGCCGCTGGCGCGCGAGCCAACAGGCCGGCAAGGACACCATCCCGGCGATGGTGCGTGATGTGCCGGATGAAACCGCCATTGCCATGGCGTTGATCGAGAACATCCAGCGCGAAGACCTTAATCCTATTGAGGAGGCGATCGCCCTGCAGCGTTTGCAGCAGGAATTCAAATTGACTCAGCAGGAAGTCGCGGACGCGGTGGGCAAATCCCGGGTGACCGTGTCCAACCTGCTGCGCCTGATCGCGCTGCCGGAAGTCATCAAAACCATGCTTTCCCATGGCGACCTGGAAATGGGTCACGCCCGTGCCTTGCTCGGTTTGCCGGAAAATCAACAGGTTGAAGGGGCGCGACACGTTGTCGCACGAGGCCTCACCGTTCGTCAGACCGAGGCCCTGGTTCGCCAGTGGCTCAGTGGCAAACCTGCACCGGTCGAAACCGCCAAACCTGATCCGGACATTGCGCGCCTGGAGCAGCGCCTGGCCGAACGCCTAGGCTCTGCGGTGCAAATTCGTCACGGCAAGAAAGGTAAAGGGCAATTGGTCATCGGATATAACTCATTGGATGAGCTTCAGGGCGTCCTTGCCCACATCCGCTGAAACAATTGCTTCTGTAGCGCGCAGTCGGAAATCACTACCCGGCAGTTGAATAGGGGCAGAACCGCCCCTATACTCTGCGCGCATTTTGTCGGCACAAATTATGCCAAGTTATTGATTTCCGGCAGCCGACCATTGAGGAGCAAGAGTGATGGAAACCCGCACGCCAAACACGTTGCCGTTCCATCGCTTGGCCGTTTTCCCGGTTTTAGTGGCTCAATTTGTCATCTTGCTGATCGCCGCTTTGGCGTTTTGGTACTGGCATGGAGTCGTAGCCGGATACTCGGGACTCTGCGGAGGCCTGATAGCCTTGCTGCCCAATATGTATTTTGCTCACAGGGCCTTTCGGTTTTCCGGCGCCCGAGCAGCCCAAGCCATCGTCCGGTCTTTTTATGCTGGCGAGGCGGGGAAATTGATTTTGACGGCAGTGCTGTTTGCACTGACCTTTGCAGGTGTGAAGCCATTGGCGCCGCTGGCTGTATTCGGCGTCTTCGTGTTGACCCAACTGGTCAGCTGGTTCGCTCCCCTGCTAATGAAAACAAGACTTTCGAAACCTTAGGGCGTTTGAGGCAACCATGGCAGAAACAACCGCTTCGGGCTATATCCAGCACCACTTGCAGAACCTGACCTTCGGTCAGCTTCCCAACGGCGGCTGGGGCTTTGCCCACACCGCAGCAGAAGCCAAAGAAATGGGCTTCTGGGCATTCCACCTGGATACTCTGGGCTGGTCTGTCGCATTGGGTCTGATCTTCGTCCTGATTTTCCGCATGGCGGCAAAGAAGGCGACTTCCGGTCAGCCGGGTGCTTTGCAGAACTTCGTTGAAGTATTGGTCGAATTCGTCGATGGCAGCGTGAAAGACAGCTTCCATGGTCGTAGCGCGGTGATCGCACCGTTGGCACTGACCATCTTCGTCTGGGTGTTCCTGATGAACGCCGTCGACCTGATTCCGGTCGACTGGATTCCTCAGTTGGCCATGGCGATCTCCGGCGATCCGCACATTCCATTCCGTGCCGTATCGACCACTGACCCGAACGCTACCCTGGGCATGGCCCTGTCGGTGTTCGTGTTGATCATTTTCTACAGCATCAAGATCAAGGGCATCGGCGGCTTCATCGGCGAACTGACCCTGCACCCGTTCGGCAGCAAGAACATCTTCGTTCAAGCCCTGCTGATCCCGGTGAACTTCCTGCTGGAATTCGTGACCCTGATCGCCAAGCCGATTTCCCTGGCTCTGCGACTGTTCGGCAACATGTATGCCGGCGAGCTGGTGTTCATTCTGATCGCTGTGATGTTCGGCAGTGGTCTGCTCTGGCTTAGCGGCCTGGGCATTGTTCTGCAGTGGGCGTGGGCTGTGTTCCACATCCTGATCATCACCCTGCAGGCGTTTATCTTCATGATGCTGACCATCGTCTACCTGTCGATGGCGCACGAAGAGAACCATTAAGACCAGTCTCGGCTAGTCTGATGTCCCTCTCGGTCAAACGGGAGGGTAGCCCTGAAGGGCTATGAAACGATTTGTTTTACCGCTTTAAAATCTAAAAAACCTAAACCATACGACGTAAAAGTCGGGAGGAAAGATGGAAACTGTAGTTGGTCTAACCGCTATCGCTGTTGCACTGTTGATCGGCCTGGGCGCCCTGGGTACTGCCATTGGTTTCGGCCTGCTGGGCGGCAAGTTCCTGGAAGGCGCAGCGCGTCAGCCAGAAATGGTTCCAATGCTGCAAGTTAAAATGTTCATCGTCGCCGGCCTGCTCGACGCCGTGACCATGATCGGTGTTGGTATCGCTCTGTTCTTCACCTTCGCGAACCCCTTCGTTGGTCAACTCGCCGGTTAATCACTCGTTTTTTCGAGTGATTGGTGTGTTGTGCAACGAACGAGCGAGGTATTGGCGTGAACATTAATGCAACCATTATTGGTCAGTCCTTAGCGTTCTTGATTTTTGTAGTTTTCTGCATGAAGTTCGTATGGCCTCCGGTCATCGCGGCTTTGCACGAACGTCAGAAGAAGATCGCAGATGGACTGGACGCTGCCGCACGAGCAGCTCGCGACCTGGAGTTGGCCCAAGATAAAGCGGGTCAACAACTGCGCGAAGCGAAAGCTCAGGCAGCTGAAATCATTGAGCAAGCCAAGAAACGCGGTAACCAGATCGTTGAAGAGGCTGTTGAAAAAGCCCGTATCGACGCTGACCGTGTGAAGGTTCAGGCTCAAGCCGAGATCGAGCAGGAACTGAACGGTGTCAAAGATGCGCTGCGTGCCCAACTGGGTGCTCTGGCCGTCGGCGGTGCTGAGAAGATCCTGGGTGCCACAATCGATCAAAACGCGCACGCGGAGCTGGTAAACAAACTGGCTGCTGAAATTTAAGCGAGGGCGATCATGGCAGAATTGACCACGTTGGCCCGACCTTACGCTAAGGCAGCCTTCGAGCACGCCCAGGCCCACCAGCAGCTGGCCTCTTGGTCAGCCATGCTCGGCCTGGCTGCAGCAGTGTCGCAAGATGACACCATGCAGCGCGTGCTCAAGGCCCCGCGACTGACGAGCGCAGACAAGGCCGCCACGTTTATTGACGTGTGCGGCGACAAGTTTGATGTGAAAGTGCAGAACTTCATCCACGTCGTTGCCGAAAACGACCGTCTCCCGCTTCTGCCGGAGATCGCCGCTCTGTTTGACCTGTACAAGGCCGAACAAGAGAAATCGGTAGACGTTGAAGTGACCAGTGCTTTTGCATTGAACCAAGAACAGCAAGACAAACTCGCCAAGGTTCTCAGTGCACGACTCGACCGGGAAGTGCGCCTGCAAGTTGCGGAGGATGCCACCCTGATTGGTGGTGTCATCATTCGCGCCGGCGACCTGGTTATCGATGGCTCGATTCGCGGCAAACTCGCGAATCTTGCCGAAGCATTGAAATCTTGAGTTTGAAGGGGCAGCAGAGCAATGCAGCAACTCAATCCTTCCGAAATAAGTGAAATTATCAAGGGCCGCATCGACAAGCTCGATGTGACCTCCCAAGCCCGTAACGAAGGCACTGTCGTCAGCGTATCTGACGGCATCGTGCGGATTCACGGTCTGGCCGACGTAATGTACGGCGAGATGATCGAGTTTCCGGGCGGCGTCTACGGTATGGCTCTCAACCTGGAGCAAGACTCTGTAGGTGCCGTTGTATTGGGCTCCTACCAGACTCTGGCTGAAGGCATGAGCGCCAAGTGCACAGGCCGCATCCTGGAAGTTCCGGTTGGTAAGGAACTGCTGGGTCGCGTTGTCGACGCACTGGGTAACCCAGTTGACGGCAAAGGTCCACTGAACAACACCGAGACCGATGCGGTCGAGAAAGTTGCTCCAGGCGTGATCTGGCGTAAGTCGGTAGACCAGCCTGTACAGACTGGCTACAAGGCTGTCGATGCCATGATTCCTGTCGGCCGTGGCCAGCGTGAGCTGATCATCGGTGACCGTCAGATCGGTAAAACCGCTCTGGCGATCGACGCGATCATCAACCAGAAAGACAGCGGGATTTTCTGCGTCTACGTAGCAATTGGTCAGAAACAATCGACCATCGCCAACGTGGTTCGCAAGCTGGAAGAAAACGGCGCCCTGGCTAACACCATCGTCGTGGCCGCCAGTGCTTCCGAATCCGCTGCACTTCAGTTCCTGGCACCGTACTCCGGTTGCACCATGGGCGAATACTTCCGCGACCGCGGTGAAGACGCGCTGATCGTTTATGACGATCTGTCCAAGCAAGCAGTGGCTTACCGCCAGATTTCCCTGCTGCTGCGCCGTCCACCAGGCCGTGAAGCTTACCCAGGCGACGTGTTCTATCTCCACTCCCGTCTGCTGGAGCGCGCATCCCGCGTTTCGGAAGAGTACGTAGAGAAGTTCACCAACGGCGCAGTGACCGGCAAAACCGGTTCCCTGACCGCACTGCCGATCATCGAAACCCAGGCTGGCGACGTTTCCGCGTTCGTTCCGACCAACGTGATTTCCATCACCGACGGTCAGATCTTCCTGGAATCGGCCATGTTCAACTCCGGGATCCGTCCTGCAGTGAACGCCGGTGTTTCGGTATCCCGTGTGGGTGGTGCCGCTCAGACCAAGATCATCAAGAAGCTCTCCGGTGGTATCCGTACCGCTCTGGCTCAGTACCGTGAACTGGCGGCATTCGCCCAGTTCGCTTCTGACCTGGACGAAGCGACCCGTAAGCAACTTGAGCATGGTCAGCGCGTTACCGAGCTGATGAAGCAGAAGCAATACGCACCAATGTCGATCGCTGACATGGCGCTGTCGCTGTATGCCGCTGAGCGTGGGTTCCTGACCGACGTTGAAATCACCAAGGTCGGCAGCTTTGAACAAGCGCTGATTGCTTACTTCAACCGCGATCACGCCGAATTGATGGCGAAGATCAACGTGAAGGGTGACTTCAATGACGACATCGACGCTGGCATCAAAGCCGGTATCGAGAAGTTCAAGGCCACCCAAACCTGGTAAGCCGCAGCGGGGGCCGCGAGGCTCCCGCTTGCTAACCTGATAGGTGTTACATGGCAGGCGCAAAAGAGATTCGCAGTAAGATTGCGAGCATCAAAAGCACGCAAAAGATCACCAGCGCCATGGAAAAAGTGGCGGTCAGCAAAATGCGCAAGGCACAAATGCGCATGGCTGCTAGCCGTCCCTACGCGGAGCGTATCCGCCAGGTTATTGGTCATCTGGCCAACGCCAACCCGGAATATCGCCACCCGTTCATGATCGATCGCGAAGTTAAGCGCGTCGGTTACGTCGTGGTGAGCAGTGACCGTGGTTTGTGCGGTGGTTTGAATACCAACCTGTTCAAGGCCCTGGTCAAGGACATGGCGGTAAACCGCGAAAAAGGCGTCGAGATCGATCTGTGTGTGGTCGGTAGCAAGGGTGCGGCCTTTTTCCGCAACTTCGGCGGTAACGTCGTTGCAGCTATCAGCCACCTGGGTGAAGAACCGTCGATCAATGATTTGATCGGCAGCGTCAAAGTGATGCTGGATGCATACCTGGAAGGCCGGATTGACCGCCTCTCCGTGGTGTCCAACAAGTTCATCAACACCATGACGCAACAGCCTACCGTGGAGCAGTTGATTCCATTGGTGGCGGCCCCGGAACAAGAACTCAAGCACCACTGGGACTACCTCTACGAACCAGACGCCAAAGAGCTGCTTGACGGCTTGATGGTGCGCTACGTGGAGTCGCAGGTGTACCAGGCGGTGGTCGAGAACAACGCGGCTGAACAAGCTGCGCGGATGATCGCGATGAAGAACGCTACCGACAACGCCGGTGATTTGATCAGCGATTTGCAGCTGATCTACAACAAGGCGCGTCAGGCTGCGATCACCCAAGAGATCTCGGAAATCGTCGGCGGCGCTGCCGCGGTTTAACGGTTCAAATATTCAGAGGATCCAGCTATGAGTAGCGGACGTATCGTTCAAATCATCGGCGCCGTTATCGACGTGGAATTCCCACGCGACAGCGTACCGAGCATCTACAACGCTTTGAAAGTCAAAAGCGATGCAGGCACCACCCTGGAAGTTCAGCAGCAGCTGGGCGACGGCGTGGTTCGTACCATTGCAATGGGTTCCACCGAAGGCTTGAAGCGCGGTCTGGAAGTCACTGACTCTGGCGCAGCCATCTCCGTCCCGGTCGGTAAAGCGACCCTGGGCCGGATCATGGACGTCCTCGGTAACCCGATCGACGAAGCCGGTCCAATCGACACCGAAGAGCGCTGGGGCATTCACCGTCCTGCGCCTTCCTTTGCGGAACAAGCGGGCGGCAACGACCTGCTGGAAACCGGCATCAAGGTTATCGACCTGGTTTGCCCGTTCGCCAAGGGCGGTAAAGTCGGTCTGTTCGGTGGTGCCGGTGTAGGCAAAACCGTAAACATGATGGAACTGATCCGTAACATCGCCATCGAGCACAGCGGTTATTCCGTGTTCGCCGGTGTGGGTGAGCGTACTCGTGAGGGTAACGACTTCTACCACGAGATGAAGGATTCCAACGTTCTGGACAAAGTGGCACTGGTTTACGGTCAGATGAACGAGCCGCCGGGTAACCGTCTGCGCGTAGCACTGACCGGCCTGACCATGGCCGAGAAGTTCCGTGACGAAGGTAACGACGTTCTGCTGTTCGTCGACAACATCTATCGTTACACCCTGGCCGGTACTGAAGTATCCGCACTGCTGGGCCGTATGCCTTCCGCAGTAGGTTACCAGCCGACCCTGGCCGAAGAGATGGGTACTCTGCAAGAGCGTATCACTTCGACCAAAAACGGTTCGATCACCTCGATCCAAGCGGTATACGTACCTGCGGATGACTTGACTGACCCGTCGCCAGCGACCACGTTCGCCCACTTGGACGCCACAGTCGTACTGTCCCGTGACATCGCCTCCCTGGGTATCTACCCGGCGGTCGATCCACTGGACTCGACTTCGCGCCAGCTGGACCCGAACGTCATCGGCCAGGAACACTACGACACCGCTCGCGGCGTCCAGTACGTTCTGCAGCGTTACAAAGAACTGAAGGACATCATTGCGATCCTGGGTATGGACGAGCTGTCGGAAACCGACAAGCAGTTGGTATCCCGCGCTCGTAAGATCCAGCGCTTCTTGTCGCAGCCGTTCTTCGTGGCTGAAGTCTTCACCGGTGCCTCGGGTAAATACGTTTCCCTGAAAGACACCATTGCTGGCTTCAAAGGCATCCTCAACGGTGACTACGACCACCTGCCAGAACAAGCGTTCTACATGGTCGGCGGCATCGAAGAAGCGATCGAGAAAGCCAAGAAACTGTAATTCCGGCGCCCGGTAACGGGCGCTAATCAGGTTGAGGCAAGCAGATGGCTATGACATTCCATTGCGATATCGTCAGCGCGGAAGGGGAAATCTTCTCCGGTCAGATCGAGAGTGTGATTGCACACGGCGAACTGGGCGACCTGGGTATTAACTTTGGCCACGCGCCATTGATTACATCCTTGAAGCCTGGTCCGATCACTCTGACCAAGCTGGGCGGGGAAAGGGAGGTGTTTTACATCTCCGGTGGTTTCCTTGAGGTTCAGCCGAACATGGTCAAGGTACTTGCCGACACCGTGCAACGTGCTGCCGACCTGGATGAAGCCTCCGCTCAGGAAGCCGTCAAGGCTGCCGAGAAGGCCCTGAACGAAAAAGGCGCAGATTTCGACTACGGTTCTGCTGCTGCACGTCTGGCCGAGGCCGCAGCTCAGCTGCGCACCGTCCAGCAGATCCGCAAGAAGTTTGGCGGCTAAGCCGTTAAACCTCATGTGTGATTGATTAAAAAGGGTAGCCTCGGCTACCCTTTTTCTTTTTTTGCAAAACACTTCTTTGGTCTGAAGTCTGACCGCCCAGGATTGGTAGCCATTCATGTCTCTCGAAATCGTAATTCTTGCCGCAGGCCAGGGCACCCGCATGCGTTCGGCCCTGCCCAAGGTGCTGCACCCGGTTGCTGGCAACTCCATGCTTGGCCATGTTATCCACAGCGCCCGGCAGCTGGATCCACAGCGCATTCACGTGGTGATCGGCCACGGTGCCGATGTGGTGCGTGAGCGTCTGGCGGCGGATGACCTGAATTTCGTATTGCAGGACAAGCAATTGGGTACCGGCCATGCCACTGCGCAAGCCGTGCCGTTCATCAAGGCCGACACCGTGCTGATTCTCTACGGTGATGTGCCGTTGATCGAAGTGGAAACCTTGCAGCGCCTGCTCAAACACGTAGTGCCAGGCCAGATGGGTCTGCTCACCGTAGAGCTGGACGACCCGACCGGCTACGGTCGCATCGTGCGCAACGCTGATGGCAAGGTCGCCGCCATCGTCGAACATAAAGACGCCAGCGAAGCCCAGCGTGCCATCACCGAAGGCAACACCGGCATCCTCGCGGTTCCGGCCGATCGCCTGTCGGACTGGATGAGCCGCCTGTCCAACAACAACGCCCAGGGCGAGTACTACCTGACCGATGTCATCGAGATGGCCGTCAGCGATGGCCTGGTGGTCGCTACCGAACAGCCCCACGACCCGATGGAAGTGCAGGGCGCCAACGACCGCAAGCAACTGGCGGAGCTGGAGCGTCACTACCAGTTGCGTGAAGGCCGCCGCCTGATGGCGCTGGGCGTGACGCTGCGCGATCCAGCACGTTTCGATGTGCGGGGTGATGTCACCGTAGGCCGCGACGTGCTGATCGATATCAACGTGATCCTCGAAGGTCGCGTGGTCATTGAAGACGACGTGGTGATCGGGCCGAACTGTGTCATCAAGGACAGCACCCTGCGCAAAGGCGTGGTGATCAAGGCCAACAGCCATATCGACGGCGCGGTGATGGGCGAGGGCAGTGATGCCGGTCCGTTCGCGCGTTTGCGTCCGGGCAGCGTGCTGGGCGCTAAAGCTCATGTGGGTAACTTCGTTGAGCTGAAAAACGCCCGGTTGGCCGATGAGGCGAAAGTGGGTCACCTGACCTATCTGGGTGACGCTGTGATCGGTGCTCGCACCAACATCGGCGCCGGCACCATCACCTGCAACTACGATGGCGCCAACAAACACCAGACCACCATCGGTGAAGACGTGTTTATCGGCTCCAACAACTCCCTCGTAGCACCCGTGACGGTTGACGACGGCGCCACCACTGCCGCCGGCTCGACCATCAATCTGGCTGTGGATAAGTTGCAGCTCGGTGTAGCCCGCGCCCGCCAGCGCAACATCGACGGTTGGAAGCGCCCGGTCAAAATCAAGAAAACCTGAGTTATCCACAACCCTGAAACGCTGTAGTACTCATGTGGGAGCGGGCTTGCTCGCGAAGGCGGTCTTTCGGTTGATACATGTGCTGACCGACACACCGCTTTCGCGAGCAACCCCGCTCCCACATTTTTATCTGCGTTGATTCAAAAAACTCAGTCGCATGCTTGACCATTTTGAGTGAATAGGTTTTGATTGCCTTCGTTATCTTTCGAAACGAAACTTATCATCACCATGTCGAAACGAAATACACCCCAACGTCGCCACAACATCCTTGCCATGCTCACCGAGCAAGGCGAAGTCAGCGTGGACGAATTGGCCAAACGTTTCGAAACCTCGGAAGTGACCATCCGCAAGGACCTGGCCGCCCTCGAAAGTAACGGCCTGTTGCTGCGTCGCTACGGCGGCGCCATCACCATGCCCCAGGAATTGGTCGGTGATCCGGCCCAGCCCATTTCTGCCTACAAGCGCGCCATCGCCCGTGCGGCCGTCCGGCGCTTGCGGGAACACGCACGCATCATCATCGACAGCGGTAGCACCACCGCCGCCATGATCCCCGAACTGGGCCAGCAACCCGGCTTGGTGGTGATGACTAACTCCTTGCACGTGGCCAGCGCCTTGAGCGAACTGGAACACGAGCCGGTGTTGTTAATGACTGGCGGCACCTGGGACCCGCATTCGGACTCATTCCAGGGCCAGGTCGCAGAACAAGTATTGCGTTCCTACGACTTCGACCAGCTCTTCATTGGTGCCGATGGCATCGACCTGGAGCGCGGCACCACTACCTTCAACGAATTGCTGGGCCTGAGCCGCGTCATGGCCGAGGTCGCCCGCGAAGTGGTGGTGATGGTCGAGTCCGACAAGATTGGCCGCAGGATCCCCAACCTGGAACTGCCCTGGAGCAGCGTCCATACCCTTATTACCGATGATCGCCTGCCGCTTGAGGCCCGCGACCAGATTCAAGCCCGCGGCATCACGCTGATTTGCGCGGCAGTCATCTAGGAGAGAAACCATGTGTGGAATTGTTGGCGCAGTCGCTGAACGAAACATCACCGCTATTTTGCTCGAAGGCCTCAAACGCCTGGAATACCGTGGCTACGACAGCGCCGGTGTGGCGCTCTTCACCAACGCCGGCAAGCTTGAGCGCATGCGTCGCCCGGGCAAGGTCAGCGAACTGGAACAAGCACTGGCTGGTGAACCGCTGGTAGGCCGCCTGGGTATCGCCCACACCCGTTGGGCCACCCACGGTGCGCCGTGCGAACGCAACGCCCACCCCCACTTCTCCGGTGACCTGGCGGTTGTCCACAACGGCATCATCGAAAACCACGAAGTGCTGCGTGAACAGCTCAAGGGCCAGGGTTATGTCTTCACCTCGGACACCGACACCGAAGTCATCGCCCACCTGCTGAACCACAAGCTCAAGGACCTCGGCGACCTGACCAACGCCCTCAAGGCCACCGTCAAGGAACTGCACGGCGCCTATGGCCTGGCCGTGATCAGCGCCAGCCAGCCCGACCGCCTGGTCGCCGCCCGCAGTGGCAGCCCATTGGTGATCGGCCTGGGCCTGGGCGAGAACTTCCTCGCCTCCGACCAACTGGCCCTGCGCCAGGTAACCGACCGCTTCATGTACCTGGAAGAAGGCGACATCGCCGAGATCCGCCGCGAAAGCGTGCAAATCTGGGACGTTGACGGCCAGTCCGTGGAACGTGAAGCCGTGCAGTACCGTGACGGTGCCGAAGCCGCCGACAAGGGCGAGTTCCGCCACTTCATGCTCAAGGAAATCCACGAGCAACCGGCCGTGGTGCAACGCACTCTGGAAGGTCGCCTGAGCCAGAACCAGGTGTTGGTGCAAGCCTTCGGCCCGCAAGCCGCCGAACTGTTCGCCAAAGTGCGCAACGTGCAAATCGTCGCCTGCGGCACCAGCTACCACGCCGGCATGGTTGCCCGTTACTGGCTGGAAGAACTGGCCGGCATCCCGTGCCAGGTCGAAGTCGCCAGCGAATTCCGCTACCGCAAGGTGGTGGTGCAGCCCGACACCCTGTTCGTCACCATCTCGCAGTCCGGCGAAACCGCCGACACCCTGGCCGCCCTGCGCAACGCCAAGGAACTGGGTTTCCTCGGCAGCCTGGCGATCTGCAACGTCGGCATCAGCTCCCTGGTGCGCGAGTCCGACCTGACCTTGCTGACCCAGGCCGGTCGTGAAATCGGCGTCGCCTCCACCAAAGCCTTTACCACCCAGTTGGTCGGCCTGTTGCTGCTGACCCTGTCCCTGGGCCAGGTTCGCGGCACCTTGGGCGAAGGCGTCGAGGCGCACCTGGTCGAAGAACTGCGCCGCCTGCCGGCCCGCCTGGGCGAAGCACTGGCCATGGACAGCACCGTGGAAAAAGTCGCCGAGCTGTTCGCCGACAAACACCACACCCTGTTCCTAGGCCGTGGCGCGCAATACCCGGTGGCGATGGAAGGTTCGCTCAAGCTCAAGGAAATCTCCTACATCCACGCCGAGGCCTACCCAGCCGGTGAGCTCAAGCACGGCCCGTTGGCCCTGGTGGATGACGACATGCCAGTCGTTACCGTCGCGCCGAACAACGAACTGCTGGAGAAGCTCAAGTCCAACCTGCAGGAAGTGCGCGCCCGTGGCGGCCAACTGATCGTGTTCGCTGACGAAAAGGCCGGCATGACCAATGGCGAAGGCACCCACGTCATCAACATGCCGCACATCCACGACACGCTGTCGCCGATCCTCTACACCATCCCGCTGCAGTTGCTGTCGTATTACGTCGCTGTGCTCAAGGGCACGGACGTTGACCAACCGCGTAACCTGGCGAAGTCGGTGACGGTGGAATAAGCCTCACCCGAACCATGGTTTTTTGAGAATCAAAACCGTCGCAGGTGCCGCTTGATCTCGGGCGGCGCCTCACGTGACACAGCTGGAATCAGGGCTGGCTCGTTCAACGAGTGATCTATGAATCCGCGACGTGAGGCGCGAAGCATGACGTCGAGGCGCTTGCTCGGGGGATTCAGCCTGAGTTACGCGGCCGGCTATCGCTCAGAGCGACGTCTTAAAACTAGACTTTTTTATGTGGTTTATTCGCGTTGATTATTGTTGAGTCGTGCGCAATGGCTTTGCTGGATTACCAAATACTGTTGTGTAAGGTGCCACGCTTTTCGTAACAACGGATCCCATCCCAACAACGGCGCCCTCACCAATGACGATTGGTCTGTCGGGAGAGCCGTGACGAATAATCGCGCCAGTCCCAATGTAGGCATGATCTTCGATTACAACGCGTCCATTGCAATGCACGTTAGGGGCGAACGTCACGAAGTTACCAATCACACAATCGTGGGCAACATACGAATAAATGTTCGCGTGAAAGAAGTCACCGATTTTTGCATTCGCAGTGATAGTGGTAAATGGGCAGAGGATCGCGCCTTGACCAATAATATTGTTGCTTAAATTCAGGGCATTCAGAGCTGAAATAGTGAAGGGAGTTATGCCCGCCGAAATAAGGCGTTCGGAGATTTCCTGCCTCGGTTTACTATCCGCGATAGCGATGTTGAAAAACTTATCCCCCTCCATGCTTAAGAAAGACTCGCTACTCACCACATCATAGCCATTCACGGTCTTCTCTTTCGAATTATCGACCACGAAGATAATTTTGAAGTTATCTTGATTTATCACGCTCGGCATTGTGTTGACCAGCGGTGCAACCTCACGCCCAAAACCGCCTGCGCCTACAATTGCGTAAATTTTCATCTCAGCTCCTGAGAGTTCTTATGAATCATTCCTGGTCTGAGCGACTCTACAGCCGAAAGTTGCCAGTGTCTGGAGTGGTCTAGTGCACTGTTCTCGAAATAACTTACTTATAATTTCCGGATTAAAGCGTCTCCAGCATTCGTTGAGTTTTTCTCACCATCCCTTCTCGCTTTGCGCTCCAAACATATTGGGTTGGCTGAGTATTGCGTAACCCCCTGGATGTTGCAATTGCGCTTTCCAGCGCAAGCACGGGACGAAGTTGCCGTCGCGCAGGCACACCGTGATGCCTCGAAATAAGCGCTCCACATCCAGGAAGTGGATTTCGGAGGGAATTGAATAGGGAAGCATGGATGCTCTGCCTGCCTGGTGTTCACCGCCCCATAGCAGATACCGTAGCTTGATTGTCGGGTTGGAGAAGCACGTCAACCGTGGAATGTTGTCCCGGGGTTCGCCTTTGGCATCCAGTAGGGTAATGCGTGTCGCCGGCCTTCTCGCTGAAGGATGGCGGCAGCTGAATGGATCAACAGTCCCATGTCAAATAATGCAGTTCTGTGTAAGGGCCCATTAGCCCGTCAACGGTAGGGTAGTTAGAAGTTGGCGCGATTTCTGCTTAAGCCTTCTTTGGATAATACGGGACGACATTTCATTGACGGCAGTGTGTACCATGAAAAACATCATCAAGTTGTTAGTTCCTGAGGTGCCTAAAGTCGAGCAGATCCTCACTTACTGGCAGCAAATCGATGAAAACCAGTGGTACACCAACTTCGGCCCGCTTGTAATCGAGCTCGAACGTCGGCTGTCGCTCTCATTTAGTCGGGAGCCAACGCAAGTACACGTCGTATCTATGGCGAATGGTACCTGTGCGCTGCAAATAGCTTTGGAAGCTTTGAAGCTACGCCGCGCGTCGCGCGTCCTGGTGCCCGGATTGACATTCGTTGCCACGGCAACAGCGATCATCAGGGCAGGGCTCACTCCCTTGATCAGCGACGTAAACTCCGAAAGCTGGTTACTGACGCCTGCTATCGCACGCGCAGCACTCGCTGAAATGCCATTTGACGCAGTGATGCCAGTATCCACTTACGGCTGCCCCCAGGATGTCGCAGGCTGGGACCTGTTCAGTGCCGAAACCGGCATCCCTGTGGTTATCGACGCCGCAGGTGCCTGGGGTAACCAGAAGATCGGCCTGACCACCAAAGTCGCCTTCAGCCTGCACGCCACTAAGGCCCTTGGTGGTGGAGAAGGGGGGTTCGTCGCTTCGCGGAACCATGCCTATGCCCAAAGCATGAGGACGTTGAGTAACTTCGGTATCGATGCACACAGCGGCGGGCTGGTGTTCGAGGCGGGTGAGAACGGCAAGATGAGCGAATATCACGCCGCCGTTGCACTGGCTGCCCTGGACAACTGGCCAACCACTGCTGAAGCACGACGCAACCTGCATCAACACTACACCGAGCAGCTTCTGGAAAAAATTCCCGCGCTGAAACTTCAGGTCAAACCCATGGATGGCGTTTACAGCCTGATGCTGGTGCTACTGCCCCCGGGATTCCGGGCTGTTGATATTCAACTGCGGCTGCTGGGCAAAGACATCGAAACCCGCCGCTGGTACTGCCCCCCCCTGCAAGACCACCCGGCCTTTCAGGCGTTCGCGAAGTGCCCGCTGCCAATGGTTGACCTCCTGGCTGAACGTCTGTTGGGTTTGCCATTCCATCTTTCATTGAACGATGCAAGCATCCAAAGAGTTATCGATTGCCTGGCTGAGTTGCTTGCTGAAAAGCAGGTGAGTTGATGACCGTTATGCCTTGTGAAAAGCCTCTGGTCGTCATAGTCACTGGCGCCAATATGGCAAATCATCAGCTCATGGAATTACTTCGCTCAGGTATACGCCAATGACCCAAGAACAATTACTGGCACCGTGTATGCGATCAGGCCGTACCTGCAACCGCCCAGGCAGTGAAAGCGGCTTAAGCGAGTTCTACCTTCGTCCCTTATGCAAATTGGTATGAGCATGACAAATCCCCTCTTGGCTGAGCGCTTGCCGCTTGTCAGCATCGCGATACCGGCTTACAACCCGCGCTTCTTCGAAGCCGCGCTGAACAGTGCGCTCAACCAGTGCTACGCGAATATCGAAATCGTGATCAACGATGATTGTCGCGGCGATGGTATTCGTTTGATCAGCGAACGTCTTGCTGCACAGACTACGGTGCCGATCCGTTACCTGCGAAACGAACAGCAATTGGGCGGCCTGCTTAACCTCACCCGTGGGCTGGAAGAAGCCAGGGGCGAGTACATCAAGTTTCTCAACGACGATGACGTATTACTGACAGATTGTGTAACGCGCATGGCCGCGGTGCTGGATGCTCGCGCGGACATCTCGCTGGTCACCTCGCGGCGCCGTTTGATCGATGCCCAAGGTGAGACGCTGCCAGACATCCTCGAGACGTCTGAAGTATTTGGCGAAGATGTCTGCCTCCATGGTGCAGACCTTATTTCACTGCTCTGTGACTGGCCCGTTAACTTCATCGGCGAACCCACCACCGTCATGTTTCGACGGGCTCAGTTGGTAGACAAAGTTCCGAATATTTGCGCCCTTGGAGGCGTGCTCGTTGATGCTATCAACGACCTGTCGTTGTATGTGAACTTACTTCAACGCGGCCACTTAGCGTTTCTAAGTGAGCCTCTGTCGCTCTTTCGCCATCACGCCGAACAGCGCCAGAAACAGCCAGACATGCCAGCGTTGTTCGCAGAGGGTCATGCAAGATTTATCAATCAGATACATGCCCTGGGACTGTATAACCCACAGCCGTTAAAGCAAGTGCGCCGTGCGCCGTTGTCAGCCGATCAGGCCTTTCAACTGTTTCGTTTGCGAGAGGCTTACCTGGCACCTGATACCCAGAACCTCTATACCGCCAGCAGCATTACCCCCTTTGCCGAGCAGTGCGAAGTCCTCTTCTCAGGTCAGCCTTCGCTTGAAGACGGTAAGCCGCCAGTCGGTGTCGTTATCCATGCGTATTACCCGGATGTGCTGCAAGAAATTTTGCTTCGATTGATTAAATTGAATGAACACCTGCACCTGTACGTAACCTGCGTGGGAGGTGCTGATAAAGAGGTGCGCCACCTGCTGGCAGCGAGCGGGCTGAGCTATTCGTTGTATCGGGTACCCAATCACGGCAGGGATATTTTGCCGTTCCTGCGAGTGTTGCCGTTTTTACGTGCAGACAACATCCACACGCTGATCAAACTCCACACCAAGCGCTCGCTGCACATGGGTGTGGAAGACTCCTGGGCCCAAGACCTTTTCAATGATCTGCTAAACCCGGCGCGCTTCAGCCAATCGGTAGAATACCTGGCTGATCCCATGCACCACCCGCTGATCGGCACTGAGGCGTTCCGGCAGCCCGTAACCCAAAACCTTAATGGACAAAACCGCTCTCACCTACTTTTCCTGGCTAAGCGTGCTGGCATTGATCCACAACGAATGGACCAGGCCGATTTTTTTGGCGGTACCATGTTCTTTGTGCGTACCGAGGTGCTGGCGCACTTAGAACGGATGCAATTGACCGACAAAGACTTTGAGCCTGAATGCGGTCAGTTGGACGGCACCATGGCCCACGCCGTGGAACGGTTTTTCGGCGTGTTGGCAAATGTTGGTAAAGAGCAACGCGATATCAATCTGTATCGTCGCTGGCTGGATACCCGGCAACTGTCTGCGGCTGAGTTCGAAGGTTTACCCGCACGGCTTGCGAATTGGCCGCAACACACAAACATTCTGGTGGTATTGACTGATACCACAGGTGACATTGCGCAGTTACGTTCCAGCTTGGAAAGCATTGATCGCCAGCTTTACGGCGCGGCAGCCATTGCGGTGCTTTCTAACGTCGAGCCTGTAGGGGTAGAAGCTTCCGACAACCTGGTGTGGTTGCCGCTCGCTGAATGCTGGCCAAGTCAGCTGAATGAGCTGCTGCATGAGATCGATGTCGACTGGTGCTACTTGCTTCGGGGAGGAGACCAACTCGACCCCCACGCTCTGCTGCTACTCGCGGAGGGTATAGCCCTGAACCCTGGTATCAGCGTTTGCTACAGCGATGAAGACACGCTTACCGCAAATGGTTGCCAAGACCCGATATTCAAGCCGGACCTGAACCTGGACTTGTTGCGCAGTTATCCGTATGTCGGCCGAGCGTTGGCCTTCAGCCGAGCCGCCGCGCTGGGTGTCCATGGTTTCGATCTCGCTTTCGCCGAACTGGCCCCCCACGACCTGCTTTATCGGTTGATTGAGGTTAATGGACTGGGCACCGTCGGACACATCAGTGAAGTGCTGGTGCATCATGCAATCAACTTGGGCCAGTGGCTGGTCGAACCCCAGGTCGTTAAGTACTCCGCGACTATAGTCGAGGCGCACCTGCAGCGCCTGGGCGTCGCTCACGAGTTGCGCCCGGGACCTTTACCGATGGTCAACCGGGTGGTTTACCAGCACACCTCGCAGCCGTTGGTGTCCATAGTGATTCCCACTAAAGACCAACTGCCGATGCTGATGCGTTGCGTCGAAAGCGTGATGGAAAAAACCCTTTACACGAACTTCGAACTCATAATCGTCGACAACAACAGTGAAACGGTTGAAGCAAAAAATTGGTTCGCGGGTATGGAGCGTCTGAACAGCGAAAAGGTGCGCATCTTGCGTTATCCCCACGTGTTCAATTATTCGGCGATCAATAATTTTGCCGTCAGACACGCCCGTGGTGATTACCTTGTGTTGCTCAACAATGACACTGCCGTCATTGATGGGGAGTGGCTGGGTTCGCTGCTCCATCACGCTCAGCGGCCAGAAGTTGGGATAGTCGGCGCCAAATTGCTATTCCTCGACGGGACTATTCAGCATGGAGGTGTGGTGCTCGGCTTACGTGGCTTGGCAGACCACGCATTCATCGGCTCTCCAATGCAGTCCAATGGCTACCTGCACCGTCTCCAGGTTGACCAGAATTACAGCGCCGTGACGGCCGCCTGTCTGATGATCCGCACCGAGCTGTACCGCCAGGTGGGTGGAATGGACGAGATCAACCTGGGGGTTTCTTATAACGATGTCGATCTGTGCCTGAAAGTCGGCCAGGCCGGGCAACTGATCGTTTGGACGCCTTATGCGGTGCTCATGCACGAAGCTAACGTCAGCCAGAATAAGGTCGACAAGACGAAGTTGAAAGCCAAGCAAGAGCGTTTCAAGCGCGAGCAATCGGTGATGTACAAGAATTGGCTGCCCCGGCTCGCCAGTGACCCTGCCTACAACCCCAACCTGACCTTGGAAGGCGGCGGCTTTGGCTACGAATGCCGTAGCGAGGTCGCCTGGGAACCGCTGGCCGGTCGCTCTTTGCCTTACGCGCTGTGCTGTCCCGCCGACGCTTTCGGCAGCGGAAACTATCGGGTTCGCCAGCCCTTCGCAGCCCTTGAAGCCGCACGCCTGATAGAGGGTACGATAAGCGATGGCCTGCTTCATCCCGTGGAGCTGCATCGCTTGGCGCCAGACACGATCATTTTCCAACGGCAATGCACGACGCCTCAGCTGGAAACCATCCAGAACACCAAGGCATTCTCCAGGGCATTCAAGGTTTACGAGCTGGATGACTATATTCTTAAGATACCCAACAGCAATCCAAGCCGAGAACTGTTCCCCAAGGATATCGCCAAGCGCCTGAAGAAAGCGGTCGGTATGTGCGACCGGCTGGTGGTGTCGACCCAGCCACTGGCCAGTGCGTTGAAGGGTTTTAATGCGGACATTCGTGTCCTAGAGAATCGCCTGCCAAGTCAGTGGTGGAGCGGGCTGATGAGCTACCGTCAACAAGGCCGGAAACCTCGGGTTGGTTGGGCGGGCGGGTCGAGCCACGGCGGTGACTTGCAAGTGATCGCCGATGTCGTTCGTGAACTGGCTGGCGAAGTGGAATGGGTATTTATGGGCATGTGCCCACCTGAGCTTCGTCCGTATGTCCATGAGTTCCATAAGGGCGTCAATATCGAGAAATATCCCGCACGGCTGGCCGACTTGAATCTGGACCTGGCGTTGGCGCCGTTGGAAGACAATTTTTTCAACGCCTGTAAAAGCAACTTACGGTTGTTGGAATATGGCGCCTGCGGCTTCCCCGTAATCTGCTCGGACATCCTTTGTTATCGTGGTGACTTGCCAGTGACTCGGGTCAAGAACACGTCAAAAGAATGGATTGACGCTATCCGCGAACATCTTGCTGAACCACGCGCCAGTGCTCTTGCCGGAGATGCTCTACGCAGCGCTGTAGTCGATAAATGGATGCTCCGGGATGAACACTTGGATGCTTGGCGAAATGCATGGTTTAGGGATTGACTGATTCGCTTGTTATTTCAACGTTTTATCAATTCTGGAAGTCTTTTTCAGAGCTTCCCTCGTAATCATTGGAAGTAAGCAGAGAAAACCATGATCACTATTCAAGCGCTCAACGAATTTACCAGCGACCCGGAATTGACCGACAACATCACGCAGATCTGGGAGTTTATCGGCCAGCATTTCGAGCAGGCGCAAGATAGCTTGCCGGCTGAGCTCGCAATGGAGCGTCGCGAGTTGTCGTTCCATGATCAAGTACGTCTATTGGGCTACCTTACCTTTCTGATTGCCGAGCTGCCGGGTGATGTGGTGGAAATTGGCGTGTGGAAGGGCAAATCGTTGATGCTGATGAACGAGGTATGCAACCACGAGCGTCGTATCATTGGTATTGACCCGTTCGAATTGCCAAACCAGTTCGAAGAGTTCAGTTACTACAAGGACCTGATGTTGCCTAATGCGCAGGTGATCCGTGGCTTTTCGGAACTGAGTGCTGAACGTTTCTACAACCTCGCGCCCAACGTTGCGCTGTTGCATATCGACGGTGGCCACACCCGTCGCAACGTGGTGCTGGATTTCTTGCTGTATTCGCCAAGCGTCGTCTCGGGCGGCTTTATCGTATTGGACGACTACCGCGACTTTGAGCATTCGCCAGAGGTGGGCCCGACTGTCGACCTGCTGAGAGCAACAGGGTTCTTTCAAGGTTTCAACGTGCTGGGCAGCGTGCATGGCTTCGAGAACAGTTACGTGCTGCAACGAATGTAGGCTTTGATGGGAAGTGAACGGGTCTGATGGTTGCTGCAGGTAGCTCTTAGCGTTTCTGTGGACTAATTCCGAGGTATTCCCCCGCTTTACCCCTAGAATGCGCTCTGTGGATAACTAGCCAGGGAATGCCGCCCCATGAACATCGAACTGCTGATCGCCGGTATCGTGGTGCTGATTATTGTGGTCGGCCTGGTCGGCTGGCTGGTGGGGGTCTACAACGGCCTGGTGATGCGCCGCAACGATGTGGATAAAGCCTTCGCCAACATCGACGTATTGCTCAAGAAACGGGCAGACCAGATTCCCGACCTGATGCGCGTGGTGCAAGCCGCCATGAACCATGAGAACGCGCTGTTCACCCGCCTCAGCGACGCCCGCACCGCGTACCTCAACGCCAGCAGCCTCACCGATAAGGTCGATGCCTCCAACCAGCTCAATACGGCACTCAAGTCGGTGATTGCAGTGGCCGAGAATTATCCGACGCTGATCTCCGGCCCCAACATGGCCGAGTTGCAGCAGGCGATCTCGGCGGTTGAAGAACGCATCGCCGACCGCCGCGAGTTTTTCAACGAGTCGGTCAACCTCTACAACATCGCCATCGCGATTTTCCCTGATCTGTTCTTCGCCAAGATGCTTGGCTACCAGCGCATCCCGCTGCTGGCCATCAGTGCCGAAGAAACCCGCTACGAGGGCGTGAAGCTTGAGGTGCCGGGAGCATGAAAACGACCCAGGCGGGCGTTGTCGCGAAAAAGCCGGCTTGGAAAACCTTGGCGGCGCTGGTCTTCCTCGCCGGCTTCATCGGCTTGATGGTTTATGCCCCGACGATCCTGGTGGCGCTGTTTTTCCCCGTCTGCATCTTGATTGGCCTGCTGGCCAGCTTCGGCCCCAACTTCTATCGCACCGAACAGCGCCTGGCCACCAGCCAGATACGCTCCTTGGCCATGGGCCTGGTGGAGGTCAAGGGCAAGGTGATCGTCGACACACCGCTGATTTCCCCGGTCAACGGCAAGCCTTGTGCGGGTTACGTGTGGATCATCGAGGAAGGCACCAAAGACAAAGACGGCGATTGGAGCTGGAGCCAGGTCTCGGCCGAGGCTCGCTGCAATGACTTCCGCGTGCAGGACGCCACCGGGGAAGTGACGGTGATTGCCGAAGGCATCGACCTGTTCGGCAACAAGCGCCCTGACGAGCATGAATCGATCAGCAACTCCCGCCGTCAGGGCGAACTGCTCCTCACCCAGGCTATGCAGGTGATGCTGATTGGCGACGCCTGCGAGCGTGACGGCAAGACGGTGATTGCCCAGGGCAGGCAACGTGACGCAGTGTTCGGCGTGGCCGAGACCAGGGATGTGGAGAATCGCCGTGTGCTGGCGCCGTTGTGGCGTGCCGGTGGTTTCTATGCGGTGGTGGTGGGCTTGATCGGTGTCGGCATCATGGCCATGACCCCGGAACATTTTGCCCAACTGCATCTACCGGGCCCTGCCACCTACCAGCAAATGGCAGAGCTGAATCCCGCCTATCGTTTTCTGGCCTGGTTGTACCGTGACAATGGCTTCGTGATTCCTTTCATGGCCGCGTTTGGCTTCCTGCTGACGATGTTTGTGGTGTTGCTCGCGCTGCGGCTGTTGCTGCCCAAGGGCATGCGCCTGGCGGTGGGCCGTGTGCTGGGCGCCTGGATGGGCTTTGGCATGGTGATTGGCGGCGTGGTGACGTTGCTGCTGGTGGTGGCTCAGGTGGACACCATGAAGGTGTTCCTGGTGTGGATGATGATTCTGCTGGGCACCCTGGTGTTTTCGATCTTTGAGCAACGCAAGCTGGGGGTCGCGTACAAGCATTTTACGAAAGACGCAGGCGCTGCGAGTTTCGGCGACGAAGACGCCTGATCAAGGCACAAACTCCACCTTTAATCCCCGGCTGGCGCTACGTCCCTGATCGTCAGTCACCCGCAACCGATACTCCCCCGACTTCCCCGGCCGCCAGTTCAGCGTGGTTTGCGGCGGGCCCTGGCCGATCAGGGTCTGGTCGGCGAACCAGTACAGCGTCAGCGCATCACTGGCCGCGTTGGCGTTCAGCGGAATGCTTTCCTGAGGCTGGGACAGGCGCAGGTGATAGCTGACCTGGGTCAGCGGCGAGCGAATCTGCGGCGCTTCGCTCTGGTCGCCGACGCGGTTGGGTTGGCAGCTTTTCTGCACATTGGGCGGCGTACGCCGGGGCAGCCCGGCGGCGCGGAACAGCCGCTGCACATCGCTGGGCCAGAATTCGAAGACTTCTTCACGGGTGTACTGCGGGTCGAACGGCGGGCACGCGGCCTTGCCGGTACGGGTGTCGATCAGCACCGGGCGATGCAGGTTGGACACACGAATCGGTGACACGCCGGGGATGTACCAGGTCTTGCGGGTGCGCGGGCACCAGCGGTTGGGCAGGTCGCCGGAGGCCGCGCAGACGTCGATGCGGATCAGCCCGGCGGGCGGCTTGTTGGGTTTGATCACCACGTTGGGCAAGGCCAGGGGCAGGGCGTCGGCGATGCGGAAGAACAGCGGTGCGGCGGTTTTCGCGCCGATAAATTCCGGATTCGGACGGCCGTCGAAGTTGCCCACCCACACCACCAGCACGTAAGGGCCTACGATGCCGGCGCTCCACGCATCGTGAAAACCCCATGAGGTGCCGGTCTTCCAGGCCGTGCGCCAGTGGCGTCCCGGTAGGCCGTCCGGGCGCGGGTTGCGCCGCAGCATGTCGCGCACCATAAAGGCCGCTTGTGGGGTGAGCAACTGGGGGCCGGTGGTTTGCGGCTGTTCCTGCAAATAGCGCAAGGGTCGCAGATGTCCGTCACCGGCCAGCATCACGTACAGCCGCGCCAGCTCCTCGGGCGTCATCTCGCCGCCGCCCAGGGCCAGGGCCAAACCGTAATGGCTTTCGCCTCGCAGGCCCTTGATCCCGGCCCGTTGCAGCAAGCCGTAGAGTGACGGCGAGCGGGTTTGGCTGGCCAGCCACACCGCCGGGATATTGCGGCTGCGGATCAGCGCATCGCGGGCTGTCACCGGCCCGACAAAACTGCCGTCGAAATTTTCCGGCTGGAAGTAGCCGAAGTTACTCGGCATGTCCTTGAGGATGCTCATGGGGTGGATCACCCCTTGGTCCAGCGCCAGCCCATACAGGAATGGCTTGAGGGTGGAGCCAGGCGAGCGCCGCGACAGCACACCGTTGACTTGGCCATGGATGCCTGTGGATAAGTAATCCGCCGAGCCCACCAGGGCTTTTACGCTTTGGTCGCGGCTGTCGACCAGGATCGCCGTGGCGTTTTCCACACCGCTGCTGCGGCGCTCGGCGATAAAGCCGGTGATCAGGCGTTCCAGCAATTGTTGCAGCGGCAGGTTGAGGGTGCTGTTCAACTCGTTGCCAGTTTGCGAGGCCAGCAACTGTTCGCTCAGGTGCGGCGCCAGAAATGGGATCTGCTGGCGGTTGCGGGCTTCCAGCGGCAGGTCCAGCAAACTCTCGTTACGCGGGTCTTGTGGATAAGTTTCCCGCCAGTCCGCCATCAGCCGTTGCCGAGCGGTTTGCAGCGATGGCCCGAAGCGCGCGCGGCGGCCGGGTTGCTGGGGGATCACGGCTAGCGCCAGGGCTTCAGACAAGGACAACTGCGCCGCTGACTTGCCGAAATAGATCCGGCTGGCCGCCTCGGCACCTTCGATATTGCCGCCCATGGGCGCCAGGTTGAGGTAGGCCTCGAGGATGTCGTGCTTGCTGTAACGCGCCTCCAACCACAACGCCAGGGCCATCTGCTGCAGTTTGCCGGGCACCCGGCGGGTATTGAGATCCCACAGGCGCCTGGCCAGCTGCATGCTCAAGGTCGAACCGCCCTGGCGCTGGCCGCCGCTATAGGTGGCCATGGCCGCCCGCAACAACGCCGGGGGATTGATCCCCGGGTGCCAGTAGAAATTGCGGTCTTCCTTGAGCAGCAGCGCCTCCACCAGCGACGGAGAAATCCGTTCCAGGGGTAGCCACAGGCGATATTGCCCATCAGCCGCCAGGGTCATGCGCAGCAGCGAACCGTCATCGGCCAGCACCACCCGTGAGGAGGTGGCTGCCTGTTCCAGCGGTGCATGGGGCCACAGTCGCAGCCCCGCCAGAATCAACGCCGCCGCCAGCAGCGGCGTCAGGCTTTTAAGGCTTGGTAATTTCAAGCTGGCCTACTTTGCCGCGTCCTTGCAGGGTGGTTTCGTACATGCCCTCGGCGTAGGCCGGTGGCGTATTGAAGGTACCGGCGTTGGTGGCGCGCACGCGGTACACGAAGGTGCCTACATCCCGCAGCGCGGTGCCGTACAACACTACCCGATCATCACGCACATCGACGTAGTCCGGCTGCCAGTTGCTCAAGTCGGTCTCGCCGATCGGCGCCTGCCAGGCGTCGGCTTCTTCGGTGTCTTCGCTGGTTTCAACGTACTCCGAATCGTCGCCTTCGCTTTCCTCGCTGCTGGCCGCTTCCGGCTCCGGCGGCAAGTTATACACAGGTTCGACGCCGCCCGGCAGCAGGTCGACCACCGCCACTTGTTGCACCTGATCACGGTCGGTGGCGCGCAAGCGCAGGCGCACCAGGAACTCATCGCCTACCGCGACCTTGCTGACGGGATTGCCTTTGAGGTCGAGGTATTCGTGGATGATTTCCAGGCCGTTGTTGATCGGCTTGAGGTTGGCGCCCTTGTCATAGCCGGCTTCGCTCAGCATGTAGAACGCCGCCGGGCCGTCGGATTTTTCCATCTGCAGTTTTTGCGTACCGGCAGGCACTGCTGCACGTGGCGGCTGGCCGGCCATCTGCAACAACTGTTGCTGCTTGTCGCTGAGCCACGCGGTGGCCTTGAGGGTCATGTCGCTTTGCGCGCGCTGGCCATAGTTGTCCAGGGCCCGCAGCAACAGTGCCGCCGACAGCGAGTTGTAGCGTTGCTCGTTGAGGCGCTTGCCGAGTTTATCCAGCAGGCTTGCCGGCACATCGTCGAGCATTTCCGGGAAGTGACGGGCGAGCAAATGCAGGTGCTCCGCGTCGTGCACCAGCGGGTCGTAATACAGGCCGTCGCTGTTCCATTTATCCGACAGGGAAAGCCACGGCACCTTGCGGAACAGCGTGTCGGCCTGACGATCCTGCTTGAGTAACTTGTAGCTGGCGGCGAGGTATGCGGCGCCAATGTCGTTCTGCCAGGTGTCCTTGAAGTAGCTCTCGTAGCGTTCGCGGATATCGCTCAAGGCGCCGCTCACCAGAATCCCCTGACGGCTCAGGAGGTAACTGGCATAGGCGCGGTTGCGCAATTCAGACAGGCCTTCGCTCGGGCCGTTGGCCAGGTCGGTGAGGTACGCGTTGGAACGTTGCAGCAGATCTTCCGGTACCGGCAGCCCGCGCTCCCTGGCTTCGATCAGGAAGTCGGTGGCGTACAGGCTGGCGTACGGCGCCACATCCGGGTTGGCCGCCCACAAGCCGAAACCACCGGCCTGGTTCTGCCGTTGACGCAGCATGCGCACCGCACCGCTGAAGGCCTGCTCGGCCTCCGGCGCATTACCGCCCCAGATCAACGCCGGCATGGCCTTGGACACCAATTGCTCGGTGCAGGCGTAGCCGTAGTCATCCAGGTAATGCTTGAGGCCGTTGGCCCAGACCAGCGGCGAAGCGGCGACGCCCAATTGCACATCGCGCAACTGGCCGAACAGGTCGCGGGTCGGTTTCAGCTCTTTGCTGGCGCTGTCGAAACGGCCCAGGCTCAGGGCCACCCGATGTTCGCTCAATGGCCGGATCGACGTGGTTTCCGCCACCTGGATCCGCTTGCCATCCGGCAGCACCGCGACGAAGCGCAAGTCGGCCGAGCCGAGGTTTTCCCCAACCTTGATCTTGAACTCGGCGACGCCTTCCTTGCGCGGTTGCAGGGCCAGGGTGCTGGCCTTGTCGCCTTGCACCTGCAAGCCATCGCTGGTCTGCACTTCAAACTTCACGTCCGCCGCCGCGTCCAGGTTGCTGAACACCCCGGCGCTGACGCTGAACACATCCCCCGGCGCGACAAAGGCAGGCACGTTCGGCGTGATCACCAGTGGCCCGCGCACTTCGGTGTTGGCCTCGCTGACGCCTACGCTGTCGCTGTCCACCGCGACGGCAAACAGGTGCAGCTTGCCGTTGAAGCTGTCCGGTACCTGGTAATGCAGCACCGTTTCACCGGCCGGCAAGTCCACCAAGCCAGACCACCAGGCCACTGGCGGCTGATGTTTACGCTTGAACGGGTTGAGATGATTGGCCAGGGCGCCTTCGGTGTCACCACCCGGCGCTGCCCCACTGAGCAGGCGGCTGAATTCCGGCAGGATCAGGTCAAGAATCTGACTGGTACCGACCTCCAGTGCACGCTTCTGGAAGAAGAAGCCCAGCGGGTCCGGCGTCTGGTAGCGCGCCACTTGCAGGATGCCTTCGTCTACCGCGTAGACCACTGCGCGGCCAGGGCGGTCGGCGTTGACCTTGATATCCAGGGTCTGCCCCGGCTCGATCTTCGCCGGGCCTTCGACTTTCAGCGCCATGCGCCGCGCGTCGAGGTTGATGCTGAACGGCACCACGCCGTAGGACAGCGGGCTCATGTAGACCTCGGACGAGCCGATGTCCCGCACGAACTGCACGTTGACGTAGGCATTGCCCTCAAGCCCCGCAGGAACGCGGATGTGTTGCACGCTGTTGGTGCTGTCGGCCTTGAACCACTGCTGGGTGTAGACCTTGTCCCGTTCGATGGTGATCAACCCGGCGCCGGTGTATGGCGCACGAATGCTGATGGCGATCTCATCACCGGTGGCGTAGCTGCGTTTATCCAGGCGCAGTTGCAGCTCGGCGTTGCGTTCCAGGGAGCGTGAGGTGTTGCCCCGGCCGGCGACGCTGTAGTCGATCTGGTTCAGCAGGTTGCCGTTGGCGTCCTTGAGTTGCAGGGTGAAATCGCCCGGGGTGCCGGTATTCAGGGTTTGCTTGGTGCCGTCCTTGGTCATCACCACCGGCGAGGCCGGCTGGTTGATGTTCTTGATGCGCGACTCGTATTTGTAGGTGCCGTTGGATTGCTTCACCAGCACCGAGACGTAACGGTGCTCGACCACTTCACTGGTCAGGCCGTCGACGGCGACTGGCGTGAGGTCCGGCGCCACGGCCAGCCATTGCACTTCACGCGGGGCGTCCTTGGCGACGAAGGACAGCGAATCCTTGCTCTTCACACCCACCAGGTACGGCGCCGCCGACACCAGCAATGCGCTTTGTGCGGCGACGTTGCGACCGCCTTCGGCTTCGTACACCTGGGTCATCACTTGCAGGCGGTAGGTGCTGTTGGCGAAGCGTTGCAGGTTCAGGTCCAGCAGCGCCTGGCCATTGTCGTCGACGGTGGTTTCGGCCAGGTCTTCGGAGCTGGCTTCTTCCAGCGAGTCATTCAGGCGGAAACGGTAATCCGGGTAGCGATCAAAGGCCGCGAGCGTCGGGCTCAGGGACATTTTTGCCGTGACGCGACGGCCCGCCGCCGGAGCGCCGAACAAATGCATCGCGGTTACCTTGGCCACCACCTGGTCTGGCGGGATCCAGCCCAGCACCGGTGTATCGTGCAAGCTCAGGCTGACTTTCATCCGGTCTGGCTCAAAATCGCGAACCTTGAAGCTGACGCTGCCCAGGTCAGTGCGGCGCTGCTTCTCGCCGATCAGTTGCAGGGTCGCGGTGTAATCGCCGGATGGCGCCACTTCGCTGCTTGGGAAATCGAAGGTTTCAAAACCGCTGGCCGACAGTTTCAACGGCTGGCGAATCACCTCAAGGCCACGTGGGTCGGTGATCTGCAGCTCAACCGGCAGGCCTTGCAGCGCGCCTTTCCAGTCGCCGCTGCGCACGATCATGCCCAGGTGCGCGGTCTCGCCGGGCCGGTACAGGCCGCGGTCGGTAAACAGGTAGGCGCTGAGACGATTGATCGCACCGTCTTCTTCCAGGCCGCCTACATCAAAGCGCGACAAATCCAGCTGTTGGGACTGACGGGCAATCGGCAGGAACGATTGGTCGTTGCCGCGACTGACCACATACATCAATGGCGTTTTCTCACGGCGCAGTTCATCCAGCTTGGCGAAGTGCGCGTGGCCTTCGGCGTCGGTATGGCCGCTGGCCACCGGCAAACCGTTGCGGCCGATGATATCGACCTGGGCGTCGGACACCGGCGAGCCGTTGCCGATGGACTGTACGTACACGTCGTGGCTGCCATCGCTGGAGCGCTTGGCGATGATGCCCAAGTCGGTGACCACGATGAAACGCAGGTCGCTGGTGGTATTGCGCGAGTAGTCGAAGGTGCGATCAGCCGGGTCGTCCTGCGGGCTCAGCTTGAGCACGAAAATGCCTCGGCGGCCACCGTTGGCTGTGAGGTAGCTGCTCAGGTCGACGTTGTCGTAGACGGTTTTGGACGGGTCGCCAGCTGACAGCGGAATGTCCAGGCTCTGACGCTCCACCATCCGGTCGAAGTAGTCATTGGCAAAATTCGGTCGGGCAAAGCTGCCGCTGCTCTGGTCCACCAAGTGTTGCAACTGGTTGGGCAGCAGGCGGGCGATTTCCACATGGGCTCCAGGTACGCCACGGGCCATGAAGCCCAGGCGTTTTTCGCCGGTGAGGCTGAGCAGGGCGCCGTCGGACAGGAACTGCAGCGTGCGCGGATAGGCCGGCATGCTCACGAGGGAGGCTGTCGGATTTTTCGCCAGGTAGCCGCCGATGGCTTCCAGGTTGGCCGGTACCCGCACATACAGGGCCCGGCCCGGCGGGGCCTTGAACTTGAAGGCGTGCAGGGTGTTCAGCGGTTCGACGCTCGGCACATGGGTCAGCTTGACCTTGGTGCTGCTGGCCAGCAGCTTGTCGTCGATGTCCTGCAGGTTCCAGGGGCGGGTATCGTCCTCGGCTTTTTCCGGCAGCATCCAGGCCTGCACCTTGTTGGCGATGGTCTCGTCGGCCACGGCGCTGGAGCTGCTGAACATCAACACCGGCTCGGGCTCGCCGCGTTCGTTGTCGACAAAGCTGACTTCGGCGCCGGTAAAGGTCAGGCGATAGCGGCCAGGCACGGTGACTTCGGCCACCAACGGCGCCGAGCTGGCATTGCCGCCGTCACGGGCCTTGAGGCCTTCATCGAGCTTGGCGCTGACCGGGGTGCTTTCCAGCGGAGTGGCCAGAGCGGCGGAGCGCACAAAGGCGTTGAGCTTGTGCTCGTCGAAGGTGACTTCCGGACGGTTGGGCAGTTGTGCGTCGCGGTAGGCCAGGCCTTTGCCGAGGGTGACCGAAGCACGCTTGCGTACGCTGTCTTCGTCCACCGGGTGGGAAAAGTGGAAGGTCGCGACCAGCTGTTTCTGCGTCGGGTTGCTCGGGTCTTGGTACAGCTCGTTTTGCGTCAGGGTGGCGCGGAACGGCTGGGTGGAGAATTGGCTGGTGTATTGGTTGAGCAGTACGCCGTCGGCCAACAGGTTTTTCTTGGCCAGGTCGATGGTGTAGTGGGCGTCGACGGGCCAGTCTTTTTCCGGGGTGAACACCAGGCTGCGGTCGTCCGACCAGCGCCAGGTACCCGCGATGGTCGGCTTGAGGGTGATGCCTTCGGTGACCGGCTTGCCAATGGCCGCCAGCGGTGCCACGGATTCGGCGAAGCGCACCTGCAAGTTATCCACAACCGGCTGCGGCTGGGTGTAATCCGTCAGGTTGGGCTTGTGCAGCGAATAGCCCACGGTGTGGGGTTGCGGCAGGTGGGAGTACCAGTGCCAGCCATAGACGCCTGCGGCCACCAGCAACGCCAGGGCCAGCACACCGCCTGCGGCCTGACGCGGATACGCCCGGGCCTTGTGGCCGACGTTGACCAGGCCGTTGCCTGTGGCTTGCAGCCAGCGCGGCGGTTGCCACTGGCCGAACAGGCTGCGTGCCACCCATCGAACGGCGCTGAACAGAACACTCACCACTGAGATCAAGGCCCCGAAAAAACGGCGGCTGGTCGCTTTTAACGAATCAAACATGGTGAGCATCCCTGGCAATGTGTCGCGTATCTTACACGTCTCTTTAATACAAAAGATGACGGCAAAACACGTCGTTTTGCTCAGGCTTGCTGTACGAAGGTGAGGCGTATCGCAAAACCGATCAAAAGACTCCCAAACAGCCATTGTTGCAGGCGTTGGGCGGACGGGCTGCGTTGCAGCCAGCGGCCGATCCTGGCGCCGGCCAGGCCATAGCAACTGTCGAATGCGAGGCCGACGGCCACCAGAATTGCGCCCAACGTTGCGAACTGCGCCGTCACCGAAACGCCGTGTGGATCAATGAACTGCGGCAGCAATACGGAGCAGAACAGCAGCGCCTTGGGGTTGAGCAGGTTGGTCAGCAGGCCGCGTTGGAAGGCCTCACGCCAGGCATGCGCCGGTGCCGGGCCATCCCCGGTGTTCAGGCTGGGCAGCAGGTTGGCGCGCAGGCACTGCACGCCGATCCACAGCAGATACGCCGCACCGCCCAGGCGCACCACATCGAAGGTCCAGGGTGCGACCTTGAACAACGTCGCCAGGCCCATCCCGGCCAGTGCCACGTGGCAGGCCCGCGCGAGCCCCAGACCTGCTGCCGTGGCCAGCGCCATCGCCTTGCCCTGGCGGGCGCCGGTTTGCAGCAGCAGGATCATGTCCGGGCCGGGCAACAGGTACACCACCGCCAGCGCGACTAAAAACAACCAGAGTTCTGTCATGTGCCTGCCCCTTGCGATACGTGATTCGTAGGGCAATTTTAGAGGTGAAGGCCGGGGCAGGTGCTTGCGTAGTCAACCGGAAAAGCGTCTAGTCTTGGCACAATCTGCCACTTTTACCGGGCGAAATACTTCACTTATGCCAAACCTGAAACTGGATGCGTTTGACCGCAAGATTCTTGAGGCCCTGCAACGGGATGGGCGCTTGAGCAATGTGCAACTGGCGGACGAGATTGGCTTGTCGGCCTCACCCTGTTTGCGCCGGGTTCGGTTGCTGGAGGAGGCCGGGGTGATTCGGGGTTACCAGGCGAGTCTTGACCGGGATGAAGTCGGGTTGGGGCTGACGGTGTTTGTCGGGGTCAAAGTGGAGCGGCATAACGATGAACAGGCGGAGGCGTTTCGGTTGGCGGTGACGGCATTGCCTCAGGTGATTTCGGCGTTTCTGGTGTCGGGGGAATCGGATTTCCTGCTGCAAGTGGTGGTGCCGGACTTGCGCGGGTATGAGCGGTTCCTGACCGGGAGTTTGTTGAAGTTGCCGGGAGTGAGCGATATCCGCAGCAACTTCGCGATTCAAACGGTGAAGACCCCGGGGGCGTTGCCGTTGGGGCATCTTCCCGGCTAGATCGTTCCCACGCTCTGCGTGGGAATGCCGCCCTGGACGCTCCGCGTCCGCTCTTAACGTCGTGACGCAGAGCGTCACCGGATGCATTCCCACGCAGAGCGTGGGAACGAGTTGCGGTGGTTATCGAGGCTGTAAGCAGTCCAGCGACCGATCCACCACCACCTTCGCCATCTCCACCAAATGCATCACCGCCCGCTGCTGCCCGTTCATGGGTTCGCCGGGTATCTGTGCGGTTGCCACGGCGCAATGCAGCAAGTCGGCCGCCCGTGCCAGGGCGTCTTCGAAACTCATGTTGTCGTTGAGCACGAAGGGTGCGCCGTCCGGTGCGGAGGCTTTGAGGTAGTAATCGATGGCGCGGCGGGTGAGTGGGCTGTCGCTGCAAAACTCTGGTGGATCGGGGGTGACTTTGACCATGGTGGAACTCCTTTGAGGTAAGAAGCTATCACCGTTCGCTTGCACGCGAATGAAGGTGGCAGCTGTACGCAGGTGTGCAAGACCGGGGCAAAGGAAAACCCGGCAGATCCGAGGACCTCCCGCGCACAGCCGCCATAACAGATAACGTCGGACGTTGAGGAGTAGGGCGTCTGTATATCCTTGCCAGTCGGACTTGCACGTCCGGTCGTCGATTGTTCGATGACCGAGCGAGACTAGCTACCTGATCCGGCCGAAACAAGGCGGTTGGATTTTCTAGGAAAGGTCCTGCAAATGAAAGGGATCCGTCTTGCTGGCCCTAAAAAGTGTGCCCGTGGCGATCGTTCCCACGCTCCGCGTGGGAATGCCGCCCTGGACGCTCTGCGTCCGCTCTTCAAGTCGTGACGCAGAGCGTCACCGGATGCGTTCCCACGCAGAGCGTGGGAACGAGCTGTCGAGCGGCGTGTTCAGTTGCCACTCTTCCCATTCCCCTCCAACTGCCCCAGCGGCACTCGCCGCTCTATCGCGCTCGACAAGATGATCGAGGTCTTGCTGAACCCAAACTTCGCCACCCGATTGATCAAACTCTCCAACTCCGGCATCGAGCCCACCGCCGCCTGCATGATCACGCACGGATCGCCCGTCACCCGATGGCATTCAGTCAGCTCGGGAATTTCCGACAGCGCGTCGTACACCTTCTGGCTCCCATGGTTGGTCAACCGCAGCTCAATCACGCACTGGATCGGCAACCCCACCTTCGACAGGTCGACCTTGGCCTGATACCCGGTAATCACACCACTGGCTTCCAGTTTCGCCACCCGCTCGGCCACGGCGGGCGCCGAGAGGTTCACGGTGCGCGCCAATTGCGCGTAGGACGCGCGGCCGTCTTCCAGCAGAGCGCTGAGAAGCATGCGGTCGTATTTGTCCATGATAAGGCTCCGGGAATCCATAGCTTTCGAAAGCACGGTTTATAGCCTTGATAACCATGTTTTGAAAAGTGTACTGGCGCTTTAAACAGGTTTTGTAACTTATGTTTACGGCCGGGGATTTCTAAAATAACGCTCCCTTGTCCTGCCGTAGAGCTGCCCAATGCCTGGCCCACGTCGCTTTCCCTTACCGTTGATCGCTGCCTTTTTTGCGTTGTACGTGATCTGGGGGTCTACCTACCTGGTGATTCGCATTGGTGTGGAGTATTGGCCGCCGTTGTTGCTGGCGGGGATTCGCTTTATGACGGCGGGTGCGCTGATGTATGCCTTCCTGCGCTGGCGCGGGGCGCCGGCGCCGACGTGGGTGCAGTGGAAGGCTGCCGCGAAGATCGGCATTTTGCTGCTGACCTTCGGTAACGGTGCGGTCAGTGTGGCCGAGCATACGGGCGTGGCGTCCGGGGTTGCCGCGTTGGCGGTGGCGACGGTGCCGTTGTTTACCTTGCTCTGTGGTTATTTCTGGGGCGCGCGTAATACCCGTCTGGAATGGGCCGGGGTGGTGCTGGGGATTATCGGCATCGCCATGCTCAATATGGGCTCCAACCTGCAATCGAGCCCCACCGGTGCGGCCTTGCTGATTTTTGCGGCGGCGGCCTGGGCCTTCGGGTCGGTGTGGAGCAAGCATTTGCCGCTGCCGCAAGGCGCCATGGCCAGTGCGGCGGAGATGCTGATTGCCGGTGTCGTGCTGCTGGTGCTCAGTGCCGTCAGTGGCGAACACCTGCAAGCCATGCCGCCGCTGGAAGGCTGGCTGGCCTTGGCGTACTTGACCGTGTTCGGTTCGATCATCGCCTTCAATGCCTATATGTACCTGCTCAAGCACGTACGCCCGGCGGCGGCCACCAGCTATGCCTACGTCAACCCGGCGGTGGCGGTGTTGCTCGGGATAGTGTTTGTCGGCGAGACCATTGGCATGGAAGAAGCCCTGGCAATGTTGGTGATCATCAGCGCGGTGTTGCTGATCAGCCTGCCACAGTGGCGAAAGCCGAAACCGGAAATAAGGTAAACTGCCGCGCATTGCGACCTTGCGCTGACTTTTTCCTACGGTATTTCCATGACTTTCGCCACACTTGGCCTGATCGAACCCTTGCTGCGCGCCCTTGAGACGCTTGGCTACCAGACCCCGACGCCGGTGCAGGCGCAAGCCATTCCGGCGGTGCTGGCCGGTCGTGACCTGATGGCTGCGGCCCAGACCGGCACCGGCAAGACCGCCGGTTTCGCCGTGCCGCTGCTGCAACTGCTGACCATGGAAGGGCCGAAAGTCAGCGCCAACTCGGTGCGCGCGCTGATCCTGTGCCCGACCCGTGAATTGGCCGAACAGGTTCACGCCAGCGTCGCCGAGTACGCTCAACACCTGCCGCTGACCACGTACGCCGTATACGGCGGCGTGAGCATCAACCCGCAGATGATGAAGCTGCGCAAGGGTGTTGATGTGCTGGTCGCCACCCCTGGCCGCCTGATCGACCTGTTCCGCCAGAACGCGCTGAAACTCAACCAACTGCAAACCCTGGTGCTGGATGAAGCCGACCGCATGCTCGACCTGGGCTTCTCCGAAGAACTGGCGAACATCTACCGCATGCTGCCGAAAAAGCGCCAGACCTTGCTGTTCTCCGCGACCTTCTCCGACGAGATCCGCCAGTTGGCCGGGCAGATGCTGATTGATCCGCTGACCGTTGAAGTCAGCCCGCGCAACGTTGCCGCCAACACCGTCAAGCAGTGGGTGGTGCCGGTGGACAAGAAGCGCAAGGCGGAGCTGTTTGTGCACTTGATGCGCAAGGGCCGCTGGAAGCAAGTGCTGGTGTTCGCCAAGACCCGCAACGGCGTGGATGCGCTGGTGGAAAAACTCCAGGGCCTGGGCATCAATGCCGACGGGATTCACGGCGACAAGCCACAAGCCACTCGCCAGCGCGCGCTGGATCGCTTCAAGAGCAGTGACGTGCAGATCCTGGTGGCTACTGACGTGGCGGCCCGTGGCCTGGACATCGAAGACTTGCCGCTGGTGGTCAACTTTGACCTGCCGATTGTGGCTGAGGACTACATCCACCGCATCGGCCGTACTGGTCGTGCGGGCAACACCGGTGAGGCGATTTCCCTGGTGTGTGCGGATGAAGTAAACATGCTGTCGGCCATCGAGATGCTGACCCGTCAGACATTGACCCGCAAGATGGAGCAGGACTTCGAACCGGAACATCGCGTGCCGGATACCGATGCCACTGGTCAGGTGGTGAAGAAGCCGAAAAAGCCGAAGAAACCCAAGGCGTCCGGTGGTGGCAAGCGCAACCTGGGCAAGTGGGTGGAGAGTGGTGAAGTGTCGGTGGCGGAGCCGTCGATCAAGCCGGTGCGCAAGGTGCCTGCGTTTAATACTGGCCCGCGTAAGAAGAAGTAAGCCTTAAGGATCGTTCCCACGCTCTGCGTGGGAATGCATCCTGTGACGCTCGGCGTCAGCTTCAGAAGCGGACGCGGAGCGTCCAGGGCGGCGTTCCCACGCGGAGCGTGGGAACGATCAGTTCTTCAGCCATTCCAGCACGCCCTGCCCAGCCACTCGCCCGCTGGCAAAACACCCCGTCAGCAAATACCCGCCCGTCGGTGCTTCCCAATCCAGCATCTCGCCTGCGCAAAACACGCCCGGCAGTTGCTTGATCATCAAGCGTTCATCCAGCACCTCAAACGGCACGCCGCCCGCCGTACTGATGGCTTCGTCCATTGGCCGGGTTTTCACCAGCGTCATCGGCAGCGCCTTGATATCCACGGCCAATTGCGCCGGATCATTGAAATGCTCGGCCGGGGTCAATTCCCGCAGCAGCGCCGCCTTCACCCCGTCCACTCCCAACTGACTGTGCAAATGCTTGCTCATCGAGCGTGAGCCACGTGGCTTGCTCAACGCCGCAACCACCTTGTCCAGTGGCTTGCCCGGCAACAGGTCGATATGCACGGTGGTCGATCCATCCCGGTTGATCGCCTCACGAATCGGCGCCGACAACGCATAGACCAGGCTGCCTTCGATGCCCGTGGCGGTGACCACACATTCACCCAGCCGAGGTTTATCGTCCGCTAACCCGATGGCGACGTTTTTCAACGGTGCCCCGGCGAATTTGCTGACCATCAATTCGCTCCAGGCCGACACCTCGAAGCCACAGTTACTCGGTTGCAACGCCGCGTAAGGCACGCCTTTGTCTTCCAGCAATTTCAACCATGCCCCATCCGAGCCCAGTCGCGACCAGCTGCCGCCGCCCAACGCCAGCAGCACCGCATCACCGCGCACATGTTTGTCGCCCTCGGGGCTGTGGATAAGCAGGCTGCCGTCGGCATTCCAGCCCAGCCAGCGGTGACGGGTGTGGATAACTACGCCCTGGTCCCGCAGACGCTTGAGCCAGGCGCGCAGCAGCGGGGCGGCTTTCATGTCGGTAGGAAACACCCGGCCCGAACTGCCGATAAAGGTTTCAATCCCCAGCCCATGTATCCATTCGCACAACGCCTCGGCACCGAACTGACGCAACAACGGCGCCATGAACGGTGCCCGCTCGGCGTAGCGCGACAGAAACGCCGGGTAAGCTTCGGAATGGGTGATGTTCATGCCGCCCACGCCCGCCAGCAGGAACTTGCGGCCTACCGATGGCATGCCGTCGTACACGTCGACCCGGACCCCGGCCTGGCTCAACACTTCGGCGGCCATCAGCCCGGCAGGGCCGCCGCCGATGATGATGGCGTGTTGAGGTGAGGTTTGAGTCTGGGGCATGGGGATAACTGCGGTTCGGCAAAGTAGGCCGAGCATTCTACCCGAGGATGCCCGTGCTGCCTGATCAAAAAACGTACAGCGTCCTGCAGGCCAGGCAGCTTATGGCCTACAGAGGCTTTCACTCAGGTTATCCACAGGCAGTTCCACAGCGATTGTGGGTAAGGTGCATAACTCAATGACAACCTGATGACGTCCAGACCCGCTGCGCGCTGTGGTGCAGGATTCCGTGGCGACGGGCCAGGGCAGGGCGGTCTTTGCTGTAGCCGCCGCCGATCACGCCGACCACCGGAATATCGCGGCCCAGGCAGTGGCGCATCACGCTTTCATCGCGGGCGGCGACGCCTTGGTCTGTCAGCTTGAGGTAGCCGAGTGCGTCGTCCTTGTGCACATCTACGCCGGCGTCATACAGCACCAGGTCGGGCTGATAAAGCGGCAGCAGGTAGTTGAGGGCATCGTCGACCACCTTGAGGTAGTCGGCGTCGCCCATGCCCATCGGCAGCGGTATGTCCCAGTCGCTTTCGGCCTTGCGGGCGGGGAAGTTCTTTTCGCAGTGCAGGGACACTGTGATCGCGTCCGGGGTGTCGTGGAGGATGCGCGCGGTGCCGTCGCCCTGGTGCACGTCGCAATCGAAGATCAGCACCCGGTTGACCCGGCCGCTGGCCAGCAGGTAATGGCTGATCACCGCCAGGTCATTGAAGATGCAGAAACCCGCCGGGTAATCGTAGTGGGCGTGGTGGGTGCCGCCGGCCAGGTGGCAGGCCAGACCATGCTCAAGGGCCTGCTCGGCCGCCAGCAACGAGCCGCCCACCGCGCGCACGGTGCGCCGGGCCAGGGCTTCGCTCCAGGGCAGGCCGAGGCGCCGCTGGTCTTCGCGGGACAACTCGCCGCTCATGTAGCGTTCGATATACCCAGGTTCATGGGCCAGGGCCAGAATCTCGGCTGGGCAGAGTTCCGGGCGCAGCAGTTGGCTGTCCCGGGTCAGGCCGCTCTCCACCAGATGGTCACGCAACAGGCGGAATTTATCCATGGGGAAGCGGTGGTCCGCCGGGAACTCGGGGCTGTAGTCGTCGTGGTAGATCAGTGGCAAAGGCATGGCGATTTCTGACGGGAACCAGCGACGGATCTTAACAGCGCGTTACACTCACGCACATGGCAAGGGAGGGGGATCAATGGAGCCAATACTGCAATTGGAAAGCGCACGTCTGGTACTGCGCCAATGGAGCGATGCCGACTTGCCGGAGTTTGCGCGCATGTGCGCCGACCCGCAGGTGATGCGTTATTTCCCGGCCACCTTGAGCCGCCTGGAAAGCGCTGCGCTGATCGGGCGTATTCGCGGCCATTTCGCCGAGTACGGTTTTGGCCTGTGGGCATTGCAGCGTAAGGACAGCGGCGAGTTCATCGGCCTCACCGGGCTGTTGAATGTCAGCTTCGAGGCGCCGTTCACCCCGGCGGTGGAAATCGGCTGGCGCCTGGCCAAGGAACACTGGGGCCTGGGCTATGCCAGCGAGGCCGCCTGGACCGCCCTGCGCTGTGGTTTCGACCGGCTGAAGCTGGACGAGATCGTTTCGTTTACCACTGAAGCCAATCTGCCATCACAAAAAGTCATGCAAGCCATCGGTATGCATTACGATCCCCTGGCAGATTTTGAACACCCCAAGGTCGCAGCGGATGACCCGGTGCGGCATCATGTGTTGTATCGCATCACCCGCGCCCAATGGTTGGACACGCTGCACGGATAAGCAGCCCGGAATGCCCAATAGATTGTTGTAGGAGATGCTCTATGAGCCAAGTGTTGGAAGATCTGGTGGACCTGCTGACCCTGGAACCGATCGAGGAAAACCTCTTTCGCGGCCGCAGCCAGGACCTGGGCTTTCGCCAGCTGTTCGGCGGCCAAGTGCTCGGCCAGTCGCTGTCGGCGGCCAGCCAGACCGTTGAAGAGGCGCGGCATGTGCATTCGTTGCACGGTTACTTCCTGCGCCCGGGCGATGCGGCGTTGCCGGTGGTGTATTCGGTCGACCGGGTACGCGATGGCGGCAGTTTCAGCACGCGCCGGGTGACGGCGATCCAGAAGGGCAACCCGATCTTCACCTGCAGCGCTTCGTTCCAGTACGACGAAGCAGGCTTCGAGCACCAGACCACCATGCCCGTGGTGGTCGGCCCGGAAAACCTGCCCTCGGAGCTGGAACTGACCCAACAGCGCGCGCACCTGATTCCTGAGCACATGCGCGAAAAGCTGCTGTGCCCCAAGCCGATCGAAGTGCGGCCGGTGACCGAGAAAGATCCGTATAACCCGCAGCCGTCCGACCCGGTCAAGTACGTGTGGTTTCGTGCGGATGGCGCCTTGGCCGACTCGCCGGCGCTGCACAAATACCTGCTGGCGTACGCCTCGGATTTCGGCCTGTTGACCACATCGCTGCTGCCCCATGGCAAGACCGTGTGGCAGAAAGACATGCAAGTCGCCAGCCTCGACCACGCGCTGTGGTTCCACGCCGACCTGCGTGCCGATGACTGGTTGCTCTACGCCATGGACAGCCCGTGGGCCGGCAATTCCCGTGGGTTCTCCCGGGGCAGCGTGTACAACCGCGCGGGGCAGCTGGTGGCGTCGGTCACCCAGGAAGGCTTGATTCGTCATCGCAAGGATTGGGCATGAGCCTGAGTGATGTGAAGCATTGGGTGTTCGACATGGATGGCACCCTGACGGTGGCCGTGCATGACTTCGCGGCGATTCGCGTGGCCCTGGATATTCCGCCGACTGACGACATTCTTACGCACCTGGCGGCATTGCCCGCCGATGAAGCCGTGGCCAAACATGCGTGGTTGCTGGAGCACGAGCGCGAGTTGGCGTTGGGCTCGGTGGCGGCGACTGGCGCGGTGGAGTTGGTGCGGGAATTGGCCGGGCGCGGTTATCGGCTGGGCATCCTGACGCGCAATGCGCGGGAGCTGGCCCATGTGACGTTGCAGGCGATCGGCCTGGCGGACTGCTTTGCGGTTGAGGATGTGTTGGGGCGTGATGATGCGCCGCCCAAGCCTGACCCGGGTGGTTTGTTGAAGCTGGCGCGAGCGTGGGAAGTGGCGCCGCAAGAGATGGTGATGGTCGGTGATTACCGCTTTGATCTGGATTGTGGGCGGGCGGCGGGGACCAGGACGGTGTTGGTTAATTTGCCGGATAACCCGTGGCCGGAACTGGCGGATTGGCATGCCGAAGATTGTGCGGTATTGCGCCGGATGATTTAGTCCGGTCGATGAAAATCCAATGTGGGAGCGGGCTTGCTCGCGAATGCGGTGTGTCAGTCAATAAATATGCTGACTGATCCACCGCATTCGCGAGCAAGCCCGCTCCCACATTGTTGATCCGGTTTCTTCAGTGGTTATTGGAACAGTACTTTCTGCCCCTCAGGCGACGTAAACATCTTGTCCCCGTCATGCCCAACCCCCGGCACTTCCACCAGCTTGTGGCCCAACTGCGGGTGCCGTTGCTTGAGGTAGTCAAAATAGTTGTGCCCGCGAATCAAGCGATACGCGCCCTGGGTTTCAGCCCCGCAGCTCTTGTCCAGGGCCGGGTGATTCGGGTCGGTGTCTTGCTGGCCCAGCAGGTAAGTGACATTACGCGAAACGTAAGCCTGCTCGAGTTGCTCGGCACTTTGCCCCTTGGCATAGGCCGGCAGGTTTTGCATGCCGTATTTCCAGTCATTGAAATCAGGGCAACTGGAAACATCGAACTTCACCGGACGCTGCGGGCTGAAGTACGCGTAGGACGACGGGTTCGCCACCACGTAGCGCAAGCTGATGCCTTCGGTTTGCAGCAGCGGGTGATCATGCCCGGTCAGGGCAAAACGCTGCACCACCTGGCCGCCGCCGGAATGACCGGCCACCACGATTTCCTTCAGGTTCGGGAACAGCTTGCGGTTGCCCAGGTGCTTGATGATCTGGTCCAGCGCGCCGTAGGAGCTGATCTGGCCCGGGCCGGTGGACGGCTCGCCGGCCATCCAGTCGTTGCTGTTCCAGCGCAGGGTCTGGTTGTCGACCTGGTTGCGCTTGATGTCGGTCTGGTTGAGAAACTGCGGCGCAATCACCAGGGTGTTGGCGTTTTGTCCTGCGTCTTTGGCGGCCTTTTCGCCGCTGTCCAGGTAGGTCATGGCGTTGCGCAGGCGGCCATGCACGATGATCAGCGCGCGGGTGACTTGAGGCAGCGGCTGGCGCCAGTCCTGGCTCAAGCCGACGCTCAGGTCGCCGGCATCCAGGTGAAAACGATCGGGGCTGACCACCTTGACGCCATGCTCGGCGGCCCAGGTGGGGGAGGAACAGGTGATCAACAAACCTAACAGCAGACCCAGTCGTTTATTCATTTAAAGGCTCTTGGCGGTAAAGGTGTCGCATTGAGTGATCTGGCCCTGGGCGAAGCCGGTCTTGAACCAGCGAACCCGCTGTGCCGAGGTGCCGTGGGTAAACGAGTCAGGCACTACGCGGCCCTGGCCCTGTTGCTGCAAGCGGTCATCGCCGATGGCGTTGGCCGCATTCAATGCTTCTTCAATGTCGCCGGGCTCCAGCCAGTTCAGGCGCTTTTGCGCGCGGTTGGCCCACACCCCGGCGAAGCAGTCGGCTTGCAGTTCCTGGCGCACCAACAGGCCGCCGTCGCCTTGCATCTGCCGGCCTTGCTGGCGGGCTGCCTGAATCTTCGCCGAGATGCCCAGCAGCGTCTGAACGTGGTGTCCGACTTCATGGGCGATCACGTAGGCCTGGGCGAAATCCCCGGCGGCCTTGAAGCGTTGGGACATTTCCCGGAAGAAATCCAGGTCCAGGTATACCTGTTGGTCTGCCGGGCAATAGAACGGCCCGCTGGCGGACGTGGCGCCACCGCAGGCGGAGTTCACCCGACCGCGGAACAGGATCAATTTGGGGTTCTTGTAGCTCAGGCCGTTTTCCTGGAACACCTGGGCCCAGGTGTCTTCGGTGTCGCCGAGGATGGCACGTACGAAGTCGGCCTGTTCATCATTGGCCGGTGGCGCCTGGCGGGTTTGCGGGCTGACGGAGGGCGCTTGCTCGGTGAGCTGGCCGCTGAGTTGCCCAAGGATCTGCATCGGGTCCTGGCCGGTCAGCCAGCCGATGCCGACGATCAGCACGATGGCCGTCAGGCTCAGGCCCTTGCCGCCGCCAAAACGCATGCCACCGCCACCACCACCGCCACTGTCATCGCGGGCGTCCACTACGTTGTCGCTGCGTCGGCCTTTTTTCCATAGCATGTGGCAATCCTCTTGATGGTTCTGCAGCTCAGTGTTGTTGGTGTGTGGGGTTGGCGCCAGTCCGGCTGTCTGACGATGCTAAACGCTGTGTCGGCCGGCCTGTATGAAGCTTGTGTCAGTCGCGGCAATACCCTTCGCCGGTGTCGACGATCAGGCAGTCCTTCTTGTCGGCCAGCCATTTCAGGCCAGTGGCTTCGCCGTCGCCGGCGCTCAGGATCTGCGGACCGTCCGGGCGTTCAAAGGTGATGCCGTCTTCGGATGCCTGGCCCTTGAAGGTGCCGGAATCATCGTCATCCAGGCCGTATTTCATGGTCAGTACATAGTGGCCACGGCCGATGCTGTCATCCTTGGCGATGGTCAGGTTCAGGCCTTCGACGCCAATCCACTTGCCGACCCATTTGTCGGTGGGCAGCACTTCCGGTACCAGCGTCGCTTGGACGGAGGGCGGAGCCGGCGCCTTGGCGGTCTCGGCTTGCTTATCGCAGGCGCTGAGCAGCGCCAGGGTCGAAAGAATCAACAGGGTTTTTTTCATGGTACGAAGGCCTTGGTTAAAAAACGCGCAGTGGGCGGGGCGGCGTGAAGCGTTGGACTGGAAAACCGCAATTTAGTGCGCTGTTCGAACAGTGTTTGGTTATGCTCTTGAGCGAGGCGCTTTACCCGTTCTAGATTATGCCGCGGTATGCGGCGGTCATTTCAGCCTGCCACTCAAGAGAATGCAATGACCCTCAGCACCCCACTTTCCGGCGTCAACCACCCGCTCAAAGGCATTTTGCTGATTGTGGTGGCCACTTTTCTGTTTTCCAGCCACGACGCGCTGTCCAAATACCTGGCCGGGTTCTACCCGATCGTGATGGTGGTGTGGGCCCGTTACCTGGTGCACACGCTGTTGATGGCCGGGATTTTCCTGCCGCAATCAGGGCTGCGGGTGCTGCGCAGTAAACGACCGTTGCTGCAGGTGGCACGGGCCTTGTGCCTGCTGGGCACCAGTCTGTTCTTCACCGCGGCGCTGCACTTTATCCCGTTGGCCGAGGCCACGGCGGTCAACTTTCTTGCGCCGATCCTGGTCACCGCCTTGTCGGTGCCGCTGCTGGGGGAGCACGTGACCCGTGGCCAATGGCTGGCGGTGATTTGCGGGTTCATCGGGGTGTTGATCATTGTGCACCCCGGCGGTGAGCTGTTCACCCCGGCGGTGTTGTTGCCGCTGACGTCCGCGCTGTTCTTTTGTTTCTACCAACTGCTCACCCGCATCCTCAGCAAGTACGACACGCCCACCACCAGCAACTTCTTCGCCGGGCTGTGCAACACCTTGGTGATGAGTGCGCTGGTGCCGTTCTTCTGGCAGGTGCCGAGCCTGTGGCATGGGGTGTTGATGCTGGCGCTGGGCAGTTGCGGGATGACCGCGCACTTGATGCTGACCCAGGCCTTCCGCTTCGCGGCGCCGGCCTTGCTGGCGCCGTTCGGCTATTGCCAGATCGTGTTTGCGGGGTTGTTGGGCTGGCTGGTGTTCAATCACACCCCGGACCTGACCACGGTGGTCGGGATCGGGGTGATTTGCCTGAGCGGGTTGGCCGCTGCCTGGCAGCAGCGGCGCAGGTAGGAAATTCAGACCTCGACGGTCGGAATCTTGCGCGGCGCCATGAAGTACATCCAGATCAGCGCGATGAAGTACATCGCCGGAATCAGGGTGAACAGCACGGTGTAGTTGTTGTTGGTCACGGTCAGGATATGGCCGACGATCTGGGTCATGAACATCCCGCCGATGGCCGCGCACATGCCGCCAAAACCAAACACCGTACTCATCATGTGTTTGGGCGTGTAGTCCATCACCAGGCTCCAGATGTTGGCCGTCCAGGCCTGGTGCGCGCCGATGGCCAGGGAGATGGCAAACACCGCGACCCACAATTGGCTGGAGCCGGCGGCCATGATCACCCCTACGATGCAGCAGGCGAACAGCAGCATCGACAACAGCCGCGCCTTGATCGGATTCATCCCACGGCCGATCAGGAACGAAGACAGAATCCCGCCGCCAATGCTGCCGAAATCCGCCGTCAGGTAAATGATGATCAGCGGGATGCCCATCTGGGTCACGTTGATGCCCAGGTTGTATTGCTGATTCAGGAACGGCGGCAGCCAGTAGAGGTAGAACCAGAACACCGGTGCGGTCATCGAGTAGGCGAGGGCGAAGGCCCAGGTGCCGCGCATCCGCAGGATTCGGCTGAAAGGCACGCGGGGTTGTTCCGGTTCGACTTCCTGTTGAACGTAGTCCAGTTCCGATTGCTTCACGCTCGGATGGTCTTCCGGGTTGTAGTACTTCAGGCCCCAGAACAGCAGCCAGATCGCGCCCAGTGCCGACATGCACAGGAAGGCGGCCTGCCAGCCCCATACGTGGAGGATCAGCGGCAGCAGCATCGGCGTCATCATCGCGCCGACGTTGGTGCCGGCATTGAAGATCCCGGTGGCCACTGCCCGCTCGCCAGCGGGGAACCACAGGCGGGTGGTCTTGACGCAGGCCGGGTAGTTGGCAGCTTCGGTCAGCCCGAGAATGAACCGGCAGACCATAAAGCCCACCGCCGAGGTGGCCAGGCCGTGGGCGCCGGTGGCCAGGCTCCACAGCAGCACCGCGCAGAAGAACACGCGCTTGACGCCGACCCGGTCGATCAGCCGGCCTTGCAGCACAAAGCCGATGGCGTAACCCACCTGGAACCAGAAGTTGATGTTGGCGTAGTCCATCGCCGTCCAGCTCATTTCCTTGGCCAGGATCGGTTGCATCACGCCGAGGGCGGCGCGGTCGATGTAGTTCAGGGTGGTGGCGAAAAACACCAGGGCCAGCATGCCCCAGCGGGTTTTACCGACAGCCATGGCGCCACGGATTTTGTCGCCGATGCCGCTATGGGGATTGCTGTGGCGCACGGCCACGGCGGGATTTTGCGAAGGCATGAGGAAGTACCCGTTTTTTTGAAATTTTTATGGTGTGTTCAGGGTCTTGGTTAACCGAGGCCACTCAACTGGAGCGGGACTCAATGTGTTGTCGATGGTGCGCAGAGGCTAAAAAATCGTCAATTCGCTGATTGCCATTCTGTTCGATAATCGCCCATAAAACTAACCGGTTCGTACATTTCAATTGCTGTGATGAACCTGGCGGCCAATAATTTGCCGTAAATAAGACCTGCTTCATCTGCCGGGAGTCGCCCCATGCAACGCTCTATCGCCACCGTTTCCTTGAGCGGAACCTTGCCGGAAAAACTCGAAGCCATCGCGGCTGCCGGGTTTGATGGCGTGGAAATCTTCGAAAACGATCTGCTGTATTACGACGGTAGCCCGCGTGAAGTCAGGCAAATGTGCGCCGACCTCGGCATTGCCATCACCTTGTTCCAGCCGTTCCGGGATTTTGAAGGCTGCCGCCGCGATCGCCTGGCCCGCAACCTGGAGCGGGCCGAGCGCAAGTTCGACTTGATGCAGGAGTTGGGCACCGATCTGGTGCTGGTGTGCAGTAACGCGTCAGCCGATTCCGTTGGCGATGAAAGCATTCTACTGGATGACCTGAGCCTGCTGGCCGAACACGCTGGCCGCCGTGGCCTGCGCATTGGCTATGAAGCGTTGGCCTGGGGCCGACACGTCAACACCTGGCAACAGGTGTGGAACCTGGTGCGCAAGATCGATCATCCGAGCCTGGGCGTGTTGCTCGACAGCTTCCACACCCTGTCCCTCAAGGGCGACCCGAGCGCCATTGCCGAGATTCCCGGCGACAAGATTTTCTTTGTGCAGATGGCTGACGCGCCGATCCTGGCCATGGATGTACTGGAGTGGAGCCGGCATTTCCGCTGCTTCCCGGGCCAGGGCGAGTTCGACCTGGCGGGCTTTCTCGCCCCCATCATCAAGAGCGGCTACACCGGGCCGTTGTCGTTGGAAATCTTCAACGACGGCTTCCGCGCCGCGCCGACCCGGGCCAACGCCGCCGACGGCCTGCGCTCGCTGCTGTACCTCGAAGAGAAGACCCGCCAGCGGTTGGCGGAGGAAGCCAAACCTGTCCCCGAGATTCTGTTTGAAACCCCGCCCGCCAGCGAATACGACGGTATCGAGTTCCTGGAGTTCGCCGTGGATGAAAACCTCGGTGCCAAGCTCACTTCATGGCTGGAGCGCCTGGGCTTCGTCAAGGCCGGGCAGCATCGCTCCAAGAGCGTCAGCCTGCTGCGCCAGGGCGATATCAACCTGATCCTCAACTGCGAACCCTATTCCTTCGCCCACAACTTCTTCGAGGCCCACGGCCCGTCGTTGTGCGCCACGGCGATACGCGTAAAGGACAGCGCCAAAGCCCTGGAGCGTGCGGTGGCCTACAAGGGCCAGCCGTATCGCGGGCTGGTCGGCCCCAACGAGCTGGAGCTGGCGGCCGTTCGTGCACCGGATGGCAGCCTGATCTACCTCGTCGATCAGAACGAAGGCGGCCTCTACGACACCGACTTCAACCTGCAACCCGCAAGCGCTGCCAGCGGCGGCCTGCTGCGTATCGACCACATGGCCATGGCCTTGCCCGCCGACAGCCTCGACAGCTGGGTGCTGTTCTACAAAAGCCTGCTGGATTTCGAAGCCGACGATGAAGTGGTGCTGCCCGACCCCTACGGCCTGGTGAAAAGCCGGGCATTGCGCAGCCGTTGCAGCTCGATTCGCCTGCCGCTGAATATTTCCGAGAACCGCAACACCGCGATTTCCCACGCCCTGTCGAGCTATCGCGGCTCGGGCGTGCACCACATTGCCTTCGACTGCGCGGACATTTTCGCCGAGGTCAGCCGGGCCAAGGACGCCGGGGTGCCGCTGCTGGATATTCCGCTGAACTACTACGACGATCTGGCGGCGCGGTTTGATTTCGACGACGAGTTCCTCAGCCAGCTGGCGTACTACAACGTGCTGTACGACCGCGATGCCCAGGGCGGTGAGCTGTTTCACGTCTACACCGAGCCGTTCGAAGGGCGGTTTTTCTTCGAGATCATCCAGCGCAAGAACGGTTACACCGGTTACGGTGCGGCCAACGTGGCGGTGCGCCTGGCGGCCATGGCCAAGTCCCGCAGCGGAGCGGCGCGCCAGGCCAGGTTGTAAGGTGCTGGCGCTTCCTTCGGCGTGCGGTGCGGCCCATAATCACTGCCTGCACCTAAGGCCGTGAGCGCACCATGACCCTGACTTCCGAGCTTCCCGCCGCGGCCACTGCGCCGCGCAAGAGCCGCAAGAACAACCCGGAAAAGACCCGCGAGAACATTCTCCAGGAAGCCATCGTCGAATTTGTTCAGCAGGGCCTGTCCGGCGCCCGGGTGGACGCGATCGCGGAGCGTATCCAGACCTCCAAGCGCATGATCTATTACTACTTCGGCAGCAAGGAGCAGCTCTACGTCGAGGTGCTGGAGAAGCTCTACGGCGACATTCGCAACACCGAGACCCGGATGAACCTGACGGCCCTGGAGCCCCGGGAAGCGATTCGCCGGCTGGTGGAATTCACCTTTGATCACCACGATCAGAACGTGGATTTTGTGCGGATCGTGAGCATCGAGAACATTCACAACGCCGAGTACGTAAAGCAGTCGACGTCGATCAAGGCGATGAACAGCAACATCCTCCAAGCCCTCGGCACTACGTTGCGCCGGGGGGCGGAGATGGGGCTGTTCCGCGAAGGGCTGGAGCCGCTGGACGTGCACCTGCTGATCAACTCGTTCAGTTTTTACCGGGTGTCCAACCGCCACACCTTCAGCGAGATCTTTCAGATCGAGTTGTCGGATGAGGCGGTCAAGCAGCGGCATCGGGCGATGATCTGCGAGTCGGTGTTGCGCTACCTGCAGGCCTGAGTTCAACACTGAGCAAATGTGGGAGCGGCGGTGCGACGATTCGACTTGCTCGCGAAGGCGAAGTGTCAGTCGCCGGATGTTTGGCTGATCCACCGCCTTCGCGAGCAAGTCGAATCGTCGCACCGCCGCTCCCACATTTTTGATCCCGTTTCTGCAGTTAGATGTTCATGCTCTGGAAGTGCGCGAGCATTCTCTCGGCATCCGCCACTTCGCCACTGAACAACTCAAACGCCTTCACCGCCTGAAACACCGCCATGTTGCCGCCATCCAGGGTGCGGCAACCCAAGGCGCGGGCGTTGCGCAGCAGTTCGGTTTCCAGTGGGAAGTACACGATCTCCGCTACCCACAAGTCGGCGCGCAAGGTGTCCAGCGGTACGGGCATACCCGGCAGCTTGGCCATACCCATCGGCGTGGTGTTCACCAGGCCGTCGGCTTCGGCCATGGCGCTTTTCAGGTCATTGCCGGCCTGGGCCCGACCGGCACCGAAATGCTGGTTGAGGTTATCCGCCAGGCTGCGGGCGCGCTCGGCGTCCACGTCAAAAATGCTCAAGCGTTCCACGCCTTCGCCCAGCAGCGCATGGGCCACTGCCGCGCCGGCACCGCCCGCGCCCATCTGCACCACGAACTTGCGAGCCACGTCACTCAAGCCCCGGCGAAAGCCTTCGGCAAAGCCCAGGCAGTCGGTGTTGTGGCCGATGCGTTTACCGTCGCAAAGCACCACGGTATTCACCGCGCCGATGCCCCGCGCTTCGGGCGACAGTTCGTCCAGCAGCGGCAGGATCGCCTGCTTGCACGGGTAGGTGATGTTCAGACCGGTGAAGTTCATCTGCTCGGCGGCCATCAACAGGTCGGGCAGGGCGCGGGTATCCGTCTGCAACTGGTCGAGGTCGATCAGGCGATACAGGTAACGCAGGCCCTGTGCATCGCCTTCGCGCTCGTGCAAGGCCGGCGTACGGGAAGCCTGGATGCCGGCGCCTATCAGGCCGGCGAGAATTCGACGTTTCGACACCGGGCTCATCCCTTCAAGGTCTTGCTGAAATGTTCGAGGGCCAGGTGATAACCATGGCTGCCAAAACCGGCCAGCACCGCCTTGGCAATCGGTGACACAAAGGAGTGATGACGGAAGGCTTCCCGGGCATGCACGTTGGACAAATGCACTTCGATCACCGGCACTTCACTGGCCACCAGCGCGTCGCGGATCGCCACCGAGGTATGGGTCCAGGCTGCCGGGTTGATCACGATGCCGGCGCAACGGGCGCGGGCGCCGTGGATCCAGTCCAGCAATTCGCCTTCGTGGTTGGTCTGGCGGAATTCGACTTTCAGTCCGAGCTGTTCGGCGCTGCGGCCACACAGGGCGGCGACGTCGGCCAGGGTTTCATGGCCATAAGTGGCCGGCTCGCGGGTGCCGAGCAGGTTGAGATTGGGGCCGTTGAGCACCAGCACGATGGGCGGCATACAGGGTTCTCCACTGTTGTTTTTATGTATGCCGATAAAATGTACTGAATGGTTAATTTGGTCAATCACCCGGGTGGGAACCGTTCGATTACCGAACGCAGAATGAAAACCACCGTTGTGCAGATCAGAGTTGATATCAATTGAAAATAATTCTCGACAACGCTTAAGATGCCCGCCTGTTTCCTTTACATTCCAGGGAGTCGGTTTGTCGGACGTGGATCTCAAAGGCCTGTTTCTCAAGCACGCCGATACCCTGCGCGGGTATCTCGCGCGCAAGGTACGGGACCCGCAGTTGGCCGCAGACCTGGTGCAGGAGAGTTTCCTGCGCCTGGCACAAAAGCCGGTCGGCGAGCGTATCGACAACTCCCAGGGCTATCTCTACCGCACGGCCAGCAATCTGCTGATCGACCATATTCGCCAGGAGGCACGGCGCAAGACCGACTCCGTGCCCCACGAGGCGCTGGCCGAGATTGAAGACGAAATGGCCGGGTTGGAGGCTCAGGCAATGGCGCAGCAACAGCGGCAGGCATTGAAGCAGGCACTGGCGGAATTGCCGGAGCGTACCCGACAGATTTTTTGCCTCAACCGCATTGAGGGCATGACCCATGCTCAGGTTGCACGGCACCTGGATATTTCCGACAGCTCAGTGCAAAAGCACCTGGCCAAGGCGCTGGCGTATGTCATGCAGCGTTTGCAGGAAGGCGAGGCGGGGCCACCCGACGAATGAATTACCGACAAACCTGGGGTCAAACGTCACAGCGTTACATAACGAAAAATTCGAGATTCATACGTGAATAGCCCAGGTTCCCAACAGCACAGCATTACCGAGGCGGCTGCCGATTGGGCGGTGCGCCTGCACGCCGGTGCCCTGACCGATCAGGAACAAGCCGAGCTGCGCCAGTGGATAGCCAGGGACAGCCGCCATGAAGCGGCGCTGCGTTTTGCCGAGCAGACGTGGGCGGCGCTGGGCGAGGTGCATCGCGATGAGACGGTGCATCGCCAGCGGCCGCCCGCCACTGCGGCGCCGGTGCGCGGCTCTCGTCGCCGCAGGCCGTGGCGCATGGCGGCGAGTGTTGCGCTGTTGCTGGTGGTGGCCGGCGTCGGCTGGGTGCGCGGGCCTGAGTCGCTGCTGCGGATGCAGGCCGATTACCTCACCCAAAAAGGCGAGGTGCGCACCGTGCACCTGGCGGACGGCAGCAGCGTGCAGCTGGATTCTGCGAGTGCGATCAAGTTGGATTATGACGGTGTGCAGCGGCGCATCAGCCTGATCAAAGGCTCGGCGATCTTTGATGTGGCGCCCATGGTCGGTGAGGAAAAAAGGCCGTTCGTGGTGCAGAGCGCCAGCGGGCAAACCCGCGCCCTGGGCACGCGGTTTGTGGTTGAGCGTGAGGACGACCGGCAGGCCTGGGTCGGGGTGTTGCAACACAGTGTGGCCGTCACGCTGCAAGCGGAGCCGCAGAAAGAAACCGTGCTCAAGGAAGGCCAGGCTGCGCGCTACAGCCCCGAGAACGGCGTGGTCGCCCTCGACGAGCTCGACCTGGAGCGCGCCACCAGTTGGCGTCGCGGTGTGTTGATCTTCGACCGGTTGCCGCTGGCCAAGGTCATCGAGCAGCTCAACCGCTACCGGCCGGGCAAGGTGGTGCTGACCAATGCCGACCTCGGCACCCGTGAAGTCAGCGGCGTGTTCCGCCTCGATATGCTCGACACGGCCCTCGGCACCCTGACCGAAGAATTACAGGTGCAGCGCTTTGATCTGGCGGGGCTGAGCCTGATCTATTGATGGGGTCGCCGGGCCCCATTTACGCCCTTCGAAAAAACTTTCAAAAAAACCTTACTGAGTTCCGACGCCTGACACGTCCTGTTAAGTGAGAAGTATTCGCATAAACAAGAATGGTCAGCGAAGGGATAACGTCGATGTCTGTAATCACCAAGGGGCGCAACACCGGTAGCCGGTTGGCCCTTGCCATCCACCTGGGGCTGTTCGCCTCCGCCTGCCAGGTGCAGGCCGCCGAGGCGCCGGCCGGTGCATCGCAGCCCTCTACCTTGATGTTCGACATCGCCGCGCAACCCTTGGGCAGTGCCGTGCTGCGCTTCGCCGACCAGGCCGGCTTGCAGGTGCTGTTCGACAGCCAGCGCCTACAAGGGTTGAGCAGCACCGCGCTCAAGGGCAGCTTCAGTGTGCACGAAGGCCTGGGCCGTTTGCTCGGTGCCGCCCCGGTGGAATACCGCTTTACCGGCGCCCGCCAGGTCACCCTGACCCGTGTTGAACAGCCGGGCAACGCTGCGCTGGCATTGGCGACGACCACGATCACTGGCCAGCACAAGAATGACTGGGTGTACTCATCGCCGCGCTCGGTCAGTGTGGTGGGGCGTGAACAGTTGGATCGCAACCCGCTGCGCCATGCCGCCGAGATGCTGGAAGAGGCGCCCGGGGTCTACTCGGCCGTCAGTCAGCAAGACCCAGGCCTGTCGGTGAATATCCGCGGAATCCAGGACTATGGCCGGGTCAACATGTCGGTCGACGGCATGCGCCAGAATTATCAGCAGAGCGGTCACCAGCAACGTAACGGCACGCTGTATGTCGACCCGGAGTTGTTGTCCGAGGTGGTGATCGAAAAGGGCGTGACCTCCACCATGGGCGGTGCGGGAGTGATTGGCGGAGTTGCCAACTTTCGTACCGTGGAGGCGGCTGACCTGCTCAAGGACGGCAAGCAAATCGGCGGGCGCATTCGTGTCACCACGGGCCTCGGCGGGCTCAGCAACGGTACGCACTTTATCGGCAGTTCGGCGTTTGCCGTCGGCACCGATGTGTGGGACATGCTGGTGGCGGCCAGTGAGCGGCATCTGGGGGATTACGACCCCGGCACCCAGGGCAGCATCGGCGACCTGCGTACCGGCACGGCGTTCATACCGGCCAGTCAGGATCGCATCAAGAATACCCAGGTCGCCTATTCGGGCTCGGTGATGCGTTCGCGTCTGCTCAAGCTCGGTCTCAACTTGCCGGCTGATCAACGTTTGCAACTGAGCTACCTGTTGACCGAAGTCGACTACGACGACGTCAACATGATGACCGCCGAAAAACCTCAATTATGGGAAAAACTCGGCAGCAGCAACGTCAAGGCACAGAACCTCGCGCTGGACTACAGCTACACGCCGGACAATCCGCTGATCGACTTCAAGGCCAAGCTCTACGCCGTCGACACCCGCAATGACCAGTCCACGCTGGCCCGCGGCCGCACACCCGGCTATGACGTGACCTATCAAACCGACACCTATGGTGTTCAGGCGCAGAACACCTCGACCTTTGCCTTGAGCGAGCTGTCCGTGCTCAAGGCTAACTATGGGCTGGAGTTTTTCTACGACAAGGTCCGGCCGGACTCCAATCAACCGGTGGAGGCTGGCTCTGCGGTTGACGCTTCCGCGCTGGAAAGCATCACCCCCAAAGGTGACCGGGCGATGGGCAGCCTGTTCGGTCGCCTGGATTACGACTACGACGACTGGCTGAATCTGAATGCCGGGCTGCGTTACGACCGCTATCGGTTGCGGGGCGAAACCGGGTTGAACACCCGCACCTTCATCATCGGCACTACCCGCCAGATCGGCGTGCCCGTGGCCTATGACGTTGACCGGGAGGAGGGGCATTTCTCGCCGACCTTCGGCCTGTCGGTCAAGCCGGGTGTCGACTGGCTGCAGCTGTTCGCCACGTACGGCAAGGGCTGGCGCCCTCCGGCGGTCACCGAAACCCTGGTCAGCGGCCGGCCCCATGGCGGTGGCTCGGAATCGATCCTGCCAAACCCTTACTTGAAGCCTGAGAAGTCCACGGCGTGGGAGGCGGGATTCAACGTGCTTAAGGAAGACCTGCTGTTCGCAGACGACCGTGTGGGCGTGAAAGTGTCCTACTTCAACACCCGCGTCGATGACTTCTCCTATATGGCCTTGGGGGTGCAGCCACCCGGTTATGGCATCGCCAACATTGGCAATGCGGCGTATGTGAACAACCTGGAGACCACCCGTTTTCGCGGTCTCGAGTACCAACTGGATTACGACGCCGGGTTTGCCTACGGCCAGGTCAACTACACCCGCATGCTCGGCAGCAACAAGTTCTGCAGCAACACCGCCTGGCTCGGCGGCGTGACCAAGATCCAGAGCCGGCCAGGTAACCGTAGGCCGGTGGACGCCATGGTGCCGGACGACGTGGCCAATGCCGCCGTGGGTTGCAACGCCATCCTCGGTTCCTCCGAGCACATGCCGATGGACCGTGGCACCGCGACACTGGGCGCGCGTTTCTTCGAGCGCAAGCTGGATGTGGGTGTCCGCGCCCGCTACAGCGCCGGTTACTACGTAAAAGGCGGCGTCGGCGTGACCACCTCGCAAACCGGCGTTTACCCCGCTGACTGGAAGCCCTACACCGTCTACGACCTTTACAGCAGCTACCGCGCTACTGATCAGTTGACGCTGCGCCTGGCCATGGAAAACGTCACCGACCGCGCGTACCTGGTGCCGCTGGGCGACGTGCTGGCCTTCACCCTCGGCCGCGGGCGCACCCTGCAGGGCGCCGTCGAATATCAGTTCTGACCGATTTTGCCCAGTGACGGGCAAAGCCACAGCAGGCACTGGCTTGCTGCGGAGTTACCACCCCATGACTTGGAGTTTTGCATGAGCATTTCTATTTCATACAGCACGGCCTATGCCGCTAATACCGTTGCCGAGTACCTGAGCGACTGGTCGGCTTACTTTGGCGACCTGAACCACCGTGAAGGCTCGGTCAAAGAGGGTTCGAACACTGGTGGTTTCAATCCTGGGCCGTTCGACGGTACCCAATATGGCGTGTCCAGCACGGTCAGCAATGCGGCGGTGGTCGCTGACGGCGACCTGCACTACACCCTGTTCAACCCGCCGTCGCACACGTTGTGGGGTTCGCTCGACGCCCTCAACCTGGGCACTGTCCTGACGGGCGGCGCTGCCGGCGGTAGCTACAGCCTCGCCAACCAGGAAGTCAGCTTTACCAACCTGGGCCTTGAGAGCCTGCAGTCCGAAGGCCGTGCGGGCCAGGTGCACCAGATCGTCTACGGCCTGATGAGCGGCGACAGTTCGGCACTCGCCTCGGCGATCGATTCCCTGCTCAAGGACATCGACCCAAGCCTGTCGGTCAACTCCATCTTCGACCAACTGGCCGCAGCGGGTGTGGCTCATGCGGATTCGACGTCGTTCGCGGCGGCCGACGTGGCCCTGGTAGGCGTGCAGGACGTGCCTCAGGACTTCGCCCTGGCCGCCTGACGCCTTGGCTGCATGAAACAAGCCGATGAAGGATCACGCCTTCATCGGCTTTCGGTGTTTCCCGATTTCCTCCATGAGAATTCCCCGATGCGCCATGCCGGCAACGAAACCCTGGCCGCTCTCACGGCCTATAAAAGTGGCTTCCTCAACATTGGCCTGTTTTCGGCAGTGATCAACTTGCTGATGCTGGCCCCGGCGCTGTACATGTTGCAGGTCTACGACCGGGTGCTGGCCTCCGGCAACGAGATGACCCTGTTGATGCTGACGCTGATGATCCTCGGCTTGTTCGGCTTGATGGGCTCGCTGGAGTGGGTGCGCAGCCAGGTGGTGATCCGCCTCGGCACGCAGATGGACATGCGCCTGAACCAGCGGGTGTACGACGCCGCGTTCGAGGCGCAGTTGAAAGGCGGCACCCAGGCGGCGGGGCAGGCGTTGAGTGACCTGACGGCCTTGCGCCAGTTCGCCACCGGCCAGGCGCTGTTCGCGTTTTTTGATGCGCCGTGGTTCCCGGTGTACCTGCTGGTGATCTTCCTGTTCCACCCCTGGCTCGGCCTGCTGGCCCTGGCCGGCGCGGTGATCCTGGTGGCTTTCGCCTGGGTTAACCAGCACATCTGCCAGGCGCCGTTGGCCCAGGCCACGCAACTGTCCATCAGCGCCAGTCAGCAGGCCACGTCCAACCTGCGCAACGCCGAAACCATCGAAGCCATGGGCATGCTGGCGACCTTGCGCGCACGCTGGTTTGCCCAGCACCAGGCGTTTCTGGCGGCGCAGAACCTGGCCAGTGAAAAGACTGCGGCCATCAGTGCCTGGTCCAAGGGCGTGCGCCTGGCGTTGCAGTCATTGGTCCTCGGTTTGGGCGCGTTGCTGGCGGTGCAAGGGGCGATTACGCCGGGGATGATGATCGCCGGTTCGATCCTGATGGGCCGGGTACTGAGCCCCATCGACCAGTTGATCGGCGTGTGGAAACAGTGGAGTTCGGCACGCCTGGCCTATGAGCGTTTGTCAGTGATGCTGGCGGCCAACCCGGTGCGTACGGAGCGCATGAGCTTGCCCGCGCCCAGCGGTCAGTTGACGGTGGAGCAGGTGAGCGCGTGTGCGCCGGGCAGTCGTCGACCTGCGTTGGCCAACCTCGGGTTCAGTCTTCCCGCCGGTGAAGTGCTGGGCGTGATCGGGCCCTCCGGTTGTGGCAAGTCGACGCTGGCGCGCCTGCTGGTGGGGGCCTGGGCACCAATGGCCGGCAAGGTGCGGCTGGACGGCGCGGACCTGGCGCAATGGGACAAGCAGCAACTCGGCCCGCACATTGGTTATCTGCCACAGGACATCCAGCTGTTCGCCGGCAGCATCGCCGACAACATCGCGCGTTTCGGCGCGGTGGATTCGGACAAGGTCCTGGCCGCCGCGCAAATGGCCGGGGTGCATCAACTGATCCTGCAACTGCCCCAAGGCTACGACACCCAACTGGGTGAGGGGGGCGCCGGCTTGTCCGGTGGGCAGAAGCAACGTGTCGCACTGGCGCGGGCGCTGTACGGCCTGCCCGCGCTGATCGTACTGGACGAGCCCAACGCCAATCTCGACGAAGCCGGCGAGCAGGCTTTGCTCCAGGCGATTACCTCGCTCAAGGCGCAGCGCCGCACGCTGGTGTTGATCACCCACAAGACCAACGTGCTGACCCTGACCGATCAATTGTTGATTCTGCGGGACGGCCAGCTGCAAGCGTTCGGGCCGACTGTTCGGGTGTTGGAGGCCACGCAGAAACCTGCGGCAGCGCCGCCCAAACCGGTGTCGACGATGAGCATGAGCTACCGCCTCGGTGAAGGAAAAAAAGCATGAACCGACCTGTGCTTGTGGCGGACAACAGCGTGCCGCCAGTGAATAACGTACTGGCGCTGGACGAAAAAAAATACGCGCGCCTGGGCTGGCTGCTGGTACTCGGCGGTTTTGCCGGGTTCCTCGGTTGGGCCGCGCTGGCGCCGTTGGACAAGGGCGTGGCGGTGTCCGGAAAAGTCATGGTCTCGGGGCACCGCAAGACGGTGCAGCACCCGGCGGGCGGGATCGTCGAGCGGATCGAAGTGCGCGATGGCGAGGTGGTGAGCGCCGGCCAGGTTTTGATCCGCTTGAAGGAAACGCCGTTGCGCGGGCAGATGCAGTCGTTGCGCAGCCAGTTTATTGCGTCCCAGGCCAGCGAAGCGCGCTTGAGTGCCGAGAGTGAAGGCTTGTCGGCTATCGTCTTCGGTCCCGAACTGCTGAACGATCCGGAGGCCACCGCCACCTTGAGCCTGCAACGGCAACTGTTCAGCAGCCGCGCCCAGGCCCTGGCCACGGAGCAGCAAGGCCTGCGGGAAACCATCGCCGGGGCCGAGGCGCAACTGCGTGGCACCCGGGATTCCCAGGCCAGCAAAGTACTGCAACGCACCGCCATGAATGAACAACTGCAAAGCCTGCGGGAGCTGGCGCGGGACGGCTATATCCCGCGCAATCGGCTGCTGGAAAGTGAGCGCCTTTACGCCCAGCTCGACGGCGCGATTGCCGAGGATTTCGGCCGCATCGGCCAGTTGCAACGGCAAGTCCTTGAACTGCGCCTGCGCATTCGCCAGCTTGGCGAAGACTTCCAGAAAGAACTGCGCGGCCAACTGGCGGAAACCCGTACCCGCAGCGACGACCTGCGTAACCGCCTGGCCTCGGCTGAGTTCGAACTGGCCAACAGCCTGGTGCGCGCGCCGGCGGCCGGCGTGGTGGTTGGGCTGGATGTGTACACCGAAGGCGGTGTGATCAAGCCCGGCCAGGCGTTGATGGACATCGTGCCCCAGGGCGAACCGTTGCTGGTGGAAGCGCGGGTGCCGGTGCAGATGGTCGACAAGGTGCACCCGGGCTTGCCGGTGGAACTGCTGTTCTCGGCCTTCAACCAGAGCACCACGCCGCGCATTGCCGGTGAAGTGACGCTGGTGTCGGCCGACCGCCAGGTCGATGAGCGCACCGACGAGCCGTACTACACCATGCGCGCCCAGGTCAGCGCCGCCGGCATGCGCCAGCTCGAGGGCTTGCAGATTCGCCCAGGCATGCCGGTGGAAGCCTTCGTCAAAACCGGTGAGCGCTCGATGCTCAACTACCTGTTCAAACCTTTGCTGGATCGGACTCACATGGCGTTGGTGGAAGAATGAAGGCGCTGTTATTGGGTCTGTGCTGTGCCTGTAGCGGTTCGGTCCAGGCGCTGGGATTGCTTGATGCCTATGACTTGGCGCTACGCAACGATCCGACGTTTCAGGCGGCGATGCAGGAACGCGAGGCCGGCGAGGAAAACCGCATCATCGGTCGCGCCGGACTGCTGCCGAACCTGTCCTGGAGCTACAACAACTCGCGCAACGCGTCCGAAGTCACCCAGTCGACAGCGCTGGGCAATGTCACCAGTGACCGCGATTACCGCAGCTATGCGTCGACCCTGACCTTGCAGCAACCGCTGCTCGATTACGAAGCCTACGCGCGCTATCGCCAGGGCGCGGCGCAGGCGCTGTTTGCCGATGAACGCTTTCGCGGCAAGAGCCAGGAGCTGGCTGTGCGGGTGTTGAGCGCCTACAGCCAGGCGTTGTTGGCCCAGGAGCGGATCGAACTGAGCCGCGCCCAGAAACGCGCATATGCCGAGCGTCTGCAACTCAATGAGCGGCTGCTCAAGGGCGGCGAGGGCACCCGCACCGACCTGCTGGAAACCCAGGCGCGCCTGAGCCTGGCCCAGGCCGAAGAGATCGAATCGCTGGACACCCAGGACGCTGCGTTACGCGAGCTGGAGGCGATCGTCGGGCAGCCGTTGCAGATCGACGAATTGGCACCGCTGACCCAACAGTTCGTCATCCCACCGCTGGAACCCAATCGCTTCGAAACCTGGCGCGACTTGGCGATGGCCAACAACCCGGAACTCAAATCCCAGCACCACGCGCTGGACGCCGCCGAGTACGAAGTGGAGCGCAAGCGCGCCGGGCACATGCCCAAGGTCAGCCTGTATGCGAGCAGCCGCCAGACCAGCTCCGACTCGGAAAGCAGCTACAACCAGAAGTACGACACCAACAGCGTCGGTATCCAGGTGAGCTTGCCACTGTTTGCCGGCGGCTCGGTGTCGGCGTCAACCCGCCAGGCCGCCCATCAACTGTCCCAGGCCCAATATGAACTGGACGCGCAAACCGCCAGGACGCTGATCGAACTGCGCAAGCAATTCAACCTCAACACCAGCGGCGCGGCCAAAGTGCGGGCGTATGAAATGGCAGTCAGCTCGGCCACCGCCCTGGTGACGGCGACGAAGAAAAGCGTGACCGGTGGCGAGCGCGTCAACCTCGATGTATTGGATGCCGAGCAGCAACTGTTCACGGCACGCCGCGACCTGGCGGATGCGCGGCATGCGTACCTGCTGGCGCGGATACAGCTGAAGTATTTTGCGGGGTTGCTGAACGAGCAGGACCTGCGGGCGTTGGCGGGGTATTTCCAGCCGTCGGCATGATGGCGATATTTGCCAACACACCGATCCATTGTAGGAGCTGTCGAGCCTTGGCGAGGCTGCGATGGCGGCGGGACTGATGACATTTTTCTGTCTGACCTACCGCCATCGCGGCCTCGCTAAGGCTCGACGGCTCCCACATTTTGATTTGTGCAGTCCTGGGAATTTAACGCCGGGTCAGCAGCACACCCGATTCCATGTGGTGCGTCCAGGGGAACTGGTCAAACAACGCACACTGGGTAATCCGGTGCGTGTCATGCAGTTGCGCGATGTTCGCCGCCAGCGTCTCCGGGTTGCAGGAGATGTACAGGATGTTCTCGAAGCGCCGGGTCAGTTCGCAGGTGTCCGGGTCCATCCCGGCACGCGGCGGGTCGACGAACACGCTGCCAAATTCGTAGCTCTTGAGGTCGATGCCGTGCAGGCGTCGGAACGGCCGCACTTCGTTCAAGGCTTCGGTCAGTTCTTCAGCAGACAAGCGCACCAGGGTGACGTTATCCACCGCGTTTTCATCGAGGTTGCTCAGGGCCGCATTCACCGAGGTCTTGCTGATTTCGGTGGCCAGCACTTTGCGCACGCGGGTGGCCAGGGGCAGGGTGAAGTTGCCGTTGCCGCAATACAGTTCCAGCAAGTCATCACTGCGATCGCCCAGGGCTTCGTACGCCCAGTTGAGCATCTTCTGGTTCACGGTGCCGTTGGGCTGGGTGAATGCGCCTTCGGGCTGGCGATAGCTGAAGGTGCGACCGCCGACGTCGAGTTTCTCGACCACGTAATCGCGGCCGATCACATCGCGCTTGCCCTTGGAGCGGCCGATGATGCTGACGTTCAGGTCCGCCGCCAGCTTGTTCGCCGCCGTATGCCAATGCTCGTCCAGCGGGCGGTGATAGCACAGGGTGATCATCGCGTCGCCGGCCAGGGTGGTGAGGAACTCCACCTGGAACAGCTTGTGGCTCAGGGCGGCGCTGGCTTGCCAGGCGGCCTTGAGCTGCGGCATCAACTGGTTGATGCGCAGGCTGGCAATCGGGAACTCTTCGATGAGGATCGGCGTGCGCTTGTCGTCCTGGGAGAACATCGCGTAGTGGCGCTGACCCCCTTCGCGCCAAAGGCGGAACTCCGCCCGCAGGCGGAAGTTCTGCAACGGCGAGTCGAAAACCTGAGGCTCTGGCGCGTCGAACGGCGCCAGCAGGTCACGCAAGCGCGTGACCTTTTCTTCCAGTTGAACGGTGTAGCTTGCGGCGTCAAAAGTCATGCGTTGAACCAGCCCAGCTTGATCACAAACAGAATCGACAGGATCACCAGCGCCGGGTTCAGCTCACGGTAGCGGCCCGAAAGCAGCTTGATGGCGGTCCAGGCGATGAAACCGAAGGCGATGCCGTTGGCGATGGAATAAGTGAATGGCATCGCCAGGGCGGTGATCACCACCGGCGCGGCGACGGTGATGTCGTCCCAGTCGATTTCGGCCAGGCCCGAGGTCATCAGTACGGCAACGAACAGCAGCGCCGGCGCGGTGGCGAAGGCCGGAACGCTGGCCGCCAGTGGCGAGAAGAACAGCGCCAGCAGGAACAGGATCGCGACCACCACGGCGGTCAAACCGGTACGGCCACCGGCGCTCACGCCCGCCGCCGATTCGATGTAGCTGGTGGTGGTCGAGGTGCCCAGCAGCGAGCCGGCCATGGCCGCCGTACTGTCAGCGATCAGCGCACGGCCCATTTTCGGCATGTGGCCGTCCTTGCCCATGAGACCTGCGCGCTTGGCCACTCCGATCAGGGTGCCGGAGTTGTCGAACAGGTCGACGAACAGGAACGCGAAGATCACGCTCACCAGGCCGATGTCCAGGGCGCCCTTAATGTCCAGTTGCAGGAAGGTCGGGGCCAGCGAAGGTGGCATCGACATCACGCCGCCGAACGGCGTAAAGCCCAGCACGATGGAGGCGATGGTCACCACCAGAATGCCGATCAACACCGCGCCGCGTACTTTCAGGGCTTCCAGCGCAACGATCAGCGCGAAGCCGAGGGTGGCGAGGATCGGTGCCGGTTGTTTCAGGTCGCCCAGGCCCACCATGGTGGCCGGGTTGCTGACCACGATGCCGGCGTTGTGCAGGGCGATCAACGCCAGGAACAGGCCGATACCCGCCGCAATCGCCGAGCGCAGGGGCAACGGGATGCTGTTGATGATCCATTCACGGATGCGGAAGATCGACAGCAGGAAGAACAGCACCGCCGAGATGAACACCGCACCCAGCGCCACTTGCCAGGTATGGCCCATGTGCAGGACGACGGTGTAGGTGAAGAACGCGTTGAGGCCCATGCCCGGTGCCAGGGCAATCGGGTAGTTGGCGATCAGGCCCATCACGGTGGAACCGATGGCCGCCGCCAGGCAGGTCGCGACAAAGACCGCGCCCTTGTCCATGCCGGTCTCGCCGAGGATGCTCGGGTTGACGAACAGGATGTAGGCCATGGCCAGGAAGGTGGTGACGCCCGCGAGAATCTCGGTGCGCACATTCGTGTTGTGTGCCTTGAGTTGAAACAGCTTTTCCAGCATGCCTGCTCCCTGTGACGCTATTTTGCGTCGTTATTTGTTGACCTCTAAGTCAAAGCACAAACTGCGCCAAGCGGCTGTGGTTCCAGAGAGGATCGGAAAAAGCGGCGCATCATACCAGCAGCCGAGGGCCAGTGGCGCATAGGCTTGATCATGGCCTTGAGGCATACTGCGCCGACGTTTATTACAGGGTCATCGACAGCATGAAAAAAGCCAGCGCCTGGAGTCTAGCTCTGTTCGGTTGTATCGGCCTGTGGCTCGGTGCAGCACCGGCGTGGGGCGCGCCTGCACCGGCGTTGAGCGAGGTGCGGGTGTTCAAGGTGCAGTCGGCCAATTGCACGGAAACCATCCCTGAGCGGGCGGCCAGCACCCAGATGTGCACGCACCGTGGGCAGACGCTGGTGTACGTGATGGAAGTCGGCCTGGGCAACAGCTCCCAGGCGTTCTTCGATGGTGCGCCGGTGTCCGGCACCAGCACTGCCATCTGCCAGGTGGGTTCCATCAGCCAGGCATGCAGCGGCGCCGGCACGTTGATGGGCTACATCTATACGTTCCAGTTGGATGTCGAAGCCGGCGGCACGTTCCAGTACAGCAACACCTCGATCAACCCGCCGCGCAACCAGTTGGTCACCACCCTCAGCATTCGCTGATCGCCACCCATCAATTGTCTTGAACGCTCATAACCCACGGAAGTCGGACCGCTAAGACGGCGACTTTCCTGAACGCCGCGATTGCACACCAATCCGTGAGGTGTTTATGAGCGCGACCCACACCGGCGCGGCGGCCAAGCCGTTCGTCAGCCATCCGATACGCATGACCCTCAATCGGCGGGACATCCAAATGGATGTATTGCCCTGGACCACCCTGCTGGACCTGCTGCGCGAGCAACTGGACCTGACCGGCACCAAGAAGGGCTGCGACCACGGCCAGTGCGGCGCCTGCACCGTTTTGCTCAACGGTAAGCGGGTGAACGCCTGCCTGACCCTGGCGGTGATGTGCGACGGTGCCGAATTGACCACCATCGAAGGCCTGGCCTCGGGCGAAGACCTGCACCCGATGCAAAAGGCCTTTATCAAGCACGACGCCTTTCAGTGCGGCTACTGCACACCGGGGCAGATTTGCTCGGCGGTGGGCCTGGCCCGTGAAGGCCGTGCCCACGATACCGCGCAAATCCAGGAACTGATGAGCGGCAACCTGTGCCGCTGCGGCGCCTACAACAACATCCGCGATGCCATCGAAGAAGCCTTGCCGGCGTGCCGTGCGCAGGGAGGTGAGCAATGAATCCCTTCCATTACAGCAAACCAGTGGATGTGCAGGAGGCGGTGCACCTGGTCAGCCCGGCCTCGCGGTTTATTGCCGGTGGTACCAACCTGCTGGACCTGATGAAAGAAAACATCAGCCGCCCCGAGCACCTGATCGATATCACCGGCCTGCCGCTTCGCGATGTGGAAGAAACCACCGAAGGCGGCCTGATGATCGGTGCCCTGGTGAGCAACGCCGACCTCGCATGGCACCCACTGATCGAACAACGCTACCCGTTGCTGTCCCAAGCCATTCTCGCCGGCGCCTCGCCGCAATTGCGCAACATGGCCAGCACCGGCGGCAACCTGTTGCAACGCACCCGTTGCTATTACTTCTATGACGCCGCCGTGCCCTGCAACAAACGCGAGCCCGGCAGCGGTTGCCCGGCGCGGGTCGGCTTGAATCGCATCCACGCGATTCTCGGCGCCAGTGATCAGTGCGTGGCCACCCATCCTTCGGACATGTGCGTGGCCCTGGCCGCGCTGGATGCCCGGGTGCACGTGCAGGGCCGGGGCGGTGCGCGAGTGATCGAGTTTGCCGACTTCCATCGGTTGCCGGGGGATGCGCCCCAGCGGGATAACCAGTTGGCCGATGATGAGTTGATCACCGCTATCGAGTTGCCTGCCGACCACCTGGCTGCTCACAGCCACTACCTGAAAATCCGTGACCGGGCTTCCTATGCGTTTGCCTTGGTATCGGTTGCGGCGGCGTTGGCGTTGGAAGGCGATGTGATCGTCGACGCCCGCCTGGCCCTGGGCGGCGTCGCCCACAAACCCTGGCGTGATCGCGCGGTGGAAGCCGCGCTGATCGGCCAGTCCGTCAGCCGCGAAACCTTTAGCAGCGCCGCCGAAGCCTTGCTGCAGGACGCCGAGCCTTTGGAACACAACGGCTTCAAGATCAAACTGGCACGCCGCGCGATCATTCGCGCCCTGAGCGATGCCGCTGTTGCGGGAGCCACATCATGAGCGCGATCGGCAAACCGTTGGACCGGGTCGACGGTCTGCTCAAGGTAACCGGGCAAGCGCGATATGCCGGGGAATTTCCCGAAGATGGCCTGCTGCACGGCAGTGTGGTGTCGAGCAACATCGCCAAGGGCCGGGTCATCCGCATTGACGCTTCCAAAGCCCTGGCGCTGCCGGGCGTGGTGATGGTGCTCGATCACCTCAACCGCCCGAAACTGGCCAGCTACGACGACAGCTACGCCGATGCCGATGCCGCCGACGGCTCGCCATTTCGCCCGCTGTACAACGACCGCGTGCTGTATAGCGGCCAGCCGTTGGCATTGGTGATTGCCGATAACTTGGAGCTGGCGCGTCACGCCGGCTCTTTGGTTGAGATCGAATACGCAGCCGAACCTTCCGAGACCGACCTGCTGGCCTTGCAGGACCAGGCGCACCCTTCGCCGCAAACACCGCCCAAGCCGCGCGGCAACTTCCAGGCCGAATGGACCGGCGCCGCTACGAGCCTGGATCTGCACTACAGCACGCCCATCGAACACCACAACCCGATGGAGCCCCACGCCAGCACCGTGCTTTACCAGCCGGACGGCACCCTGCATATCCACGACAAGACCCAGGGCCCGCAGAACTGCCAGGCTTACGTGCAGAAAGTTTTCGGCCTGGATAAAAGCCAGGTGCGAGTCTTCGCCGCGTTTGTCGGTGGTGCCTTTGGTTCAGGCTTGCGGCCGCAGTACCAGTTGCCGCTGGCGGTGATGGCATCGCTGGCCTTGAAGCGCTCGGTGCGCGTCACCCTCACGCGTCAGCAGATGTTCACCTTCGGCTATCGCCCGCGCACTTTGCAGCGCCTGCAACTGGGCGCGGCCGCCAATGGTCGCTTGCTCGCACTGGGCCACACCGCCATCGGCCAGACCTCGCGCTTCGAGGACTTCAGCGAGCACGTGGTGGAGTGGAGCGGCATGCTTTATCACTGCGATAACGTGCTGCTGACCTACAAACTGGTGCCACTGGATGTGTTCACGCCGTTGGACATGCGCGCACCCGGCGCGGCCCTCGGGGTGATCGGCCTGGAGTGCGCGATGGACGAACTGGCCTGCGCCCTGGGCATCGACCCGGTGCAACTGCGGCTGATCAACTATGCCGAGCGCAATCAGAACGAAGACAAGCCCTGGTCCAGCAAAGCCTTGCGTGAGTGTTACAGCGAAGGTGCCGAGCGTTTCGGCTGGAGCCAGCGCAACCCGGAACCGCGAAGCATGCGTGATGGCCGCCAACTGATCGGCTGGGGCATGGCCGGCGGTGTGTGGGAAGCGCTGCAAATGAAGGCCAGCGCCAAGGCGCGGATCGATCACTTGGGCAAGCTCACGGTCAGCAGCGCCACCACCGATATCGGCACCGGCACTTACACGGTCATGACCCAGATTGCGGCCCAGGCCAGTGGTGTTCCGGTGGGTGACGTGACGTTCCTGCTGGGGGATTCATCACTGCCGACCGCACCGCTGCAGGGGGGCTCGTTTACCGTGTCATCGGTGGGCAGCGCGGTGCAGCAGGCGTGTGAGGCGTTGAATGCCAAGCTGCTGGAAATTGCGCGCAAGACTTATCCGGCTTTTAAAGATGCAGAGTCGGCGCGGTTCGAGAATGGTCAGTTGCATGCCGGAGACCAGCGCATTTCCCTGGCGCAATTGGTTCAGGACAGTGGCGAACAGGCGCTGGAGGTGCAGGTGGAGTGCGAGCCCGATAAAAAGCGCGAAAGTTATGCTTCAGCCACGCATTCGGCAGTGTTTGTCGAAGTGCGGGTGGATGAAGACCTGGGCACCATCAAGGTCAGTCGGGTGGTCAGTGCGATTGCGGCCGGGCGGGTGGTAAATCCGAAGATGGCCCGCAGCCAGATTCTCGGCGGTGTGGTCTGGGGCATCGGCATGGCGTTGCATGAAGAGACCCAGATTGATCACGCATTGGGCCGCTACATGAACCACAGCCTGGCTGAATACCACATCCCGGTAAACGCGGATATCGGCGAGATTGACGTGCTGTTCGTCGAAGAACACGACGAAATCGTCAACGCCCTGGGTTCCAAGGGCGTCGGCGAGATCGGGATCGTGGGCGTGGCGGCGGCGGTGGCCAACGCGGTGTATCACGCCACCGGCAAGCGGGTGCGGGATTTTCCCGTCACGTTGGACAAGGTGCTCTAGCGCCGACTTCGGATGGAGTTTGCGCCACCACGCGTTACCCGGCGGTATTACACCCCCAGGCTTTATAGCTCAATGTAGATTTCTGTTTTGTCTCGCGATTGAATGACCGAAGGACCTTTGTCGGGTATTGCTGTATCCAGGCAAACCCCTGTTGCGCCGGTCAATTCAGAAATCCCGCGAACAGGGGGTTCGCCGTCATAGGTGAACACATGGTCGCTGCCAACGCGGGCGACCCATTTCGCCTGGGGGTTGGCGGCTTGATCGCTCTCGATCAATTTGGCCGCATAGTAGTTCATGTTTTTAAGGCGCGTCGATTTGGGTTCGACAGAGGGCACATCAATCGCTTTCACGCGAATGCCATGGTCCCGCATTTTTATCAAAAGTTCTCGGTTGGTGTAGTTACCGTGCCCGCTGTGGGCTCGGTCAATTAATTTCAAATTTGTTCTTAATGGCGCAGAAAACTCACCCGTTTCGTAAAAATGATCCAGGTCGGCTTGAAGCGAATGATCGAAGCCCTCCGAGTACAGCGTTTTGACCTGGTTATTCTGCAGTTCGCTGGCGTTATCAATAAGCAGGCGCAGCCCAGCGGATTGGGAGTGATCCTCCCCAACAATCATGCCGTCTGATTTTTTGTAGACCGTTTTGATGACCTCTGGCGCGGAAGCATCGTGGGGGAGTCCGGGGTGAACGGGACGCTCCTTGGTTTCGGCTTTTTTATGATAGCTGCCAGCGTCGTTTTTCAACTGTTTGTCTATTTTTTCGCGCGTCTTTGAAGATGAAGCTTCTCCGTTCGCTGGATAGTCATAAGCACCGGGGTCAAAGGGTTTAGTCGTGGGGCTCGCCGATTGCCATGGCCACTTTATGCCCCCTGGGCCATTGATCGGCTCCCAGGCGCCGCCCCCGGTGGCGTGGACGGTTATCACGGTCTTCCTGGTGATGGGGTCGATAACGTTGACATAGCCGTCACGGGTCTTGAATTTGCCGTCGATCTCATACACATGGCCGATATTTTCTGCATTGCTCATCCGTATAAACCACCGGTCTGCGCCTTCTGGGCCTTTGACTTGATATATGCCCCTGGCGTTGGCGTGAGCCCCCGAGATCAGTTGTTCACCCTGCGCCACGGCGTGGCTGCTGATGTCTGACCATTGAGAGGGGCGAAGACGATTGGGGCGATCCGCCGGCGTTGCCGGATCTTGCTCGGTGCCACTGGGGGCAGAGTTCTCACGTGGATTTTTGAAAGGCTGTGTAGGCTTGGCATCAAGGGCGGCGGGTGTGTATTCATTTGTCTTGCCGTGAGGCTCACGGCGTGGTGGCGATCCTGGCAGGCCTTTCCTGGCAGGGCTGTTCGGTTTCAGTACAAGCCCATCGGCCAGATCTCTTTTCTCCTGATCGCTCATTGGCTCATTTCGAAGGGCCTTCGCCAATAACGCGGAGAGTGCCCTGGCCTGGCCATAGAAAGGGACAAACCCCTGGGCGGTATCACCAACCCCATTTAATTCGGAGTCCATGGTCTGTTTATCGACACCGAACACCTTGCCAATCTGATTGTTCTTGTTCAGGTCCAGCAGCAGCGCGCTGAAGGGGTTGTCCAGGTATCGGTCTACGGTGTCTGCGGTGTTTTTATTCACGCCCAGTTGTAGCAAAACGTCCCCGGCACCGGAAAAGGGGTGCTCAAGGTGATTGAGAAGCTCATCGTAGAGCCCCCTGATATCGTTCGCGCCTACGTTACTGGCGGCTTCATTCAAAACCTTTGTTTTGAACGCGTGCTCCGTTATCGCCAAGAGTGGCTTTTGAGTGTTCAGGCCATCTTTAACAAAATAGAAGTTGTTCTGTTTATCGTTGCCCAGAAAGTTTCCGTAGGCGTCATATTCAAAAAAGACATTTTCACCGTCAGCACGTTGCCCGGAATAGAGCGTCCTCCCCTCGGGCGAGGTGCGCTCCTGTCTAAGATGAGTCAAGCCGTTAACAGCCGCCGGTGGCGCAGACATTTCCTTATCCAGGCGCGCGAAAATATCGCCGCCCTCATTGGCATAAGGCCCGACAATGGCGTTGATATCGTTGTCTTTGTAGCGCGTCATCGTATCGACGACGCGTGCTTTTTTTGCAGGGCTTGCGCCCTCTGCGAAGTGCTGGCTGAACACTTCCAGTTGCTTGGGGTCATTGGCCAGTGTCTTTAACCATCGATTCATGTCTTCGACGGTCTTGAAGGCATGAAACGAGCGCCCTTCTTTTTCCGGAATAAAAAGTACGACGTTGGGGGCGTCTGGCACCGGAAGGGCGCGTTGTATAAAGACGATGTCCTTGGCTTGGATACCGTCGACAGCGAACGTCTTGACGTGCACTTTGGGCAGGCCATTTTTGCCCGGCCACATCATGGCATCCGCCATTTGATTAACTTCAGGGCTCATGCGCCCGGTATTCAGATCGTTTGCCAATCGCTCCGTGAACCGATCCTTGCTGGCCGGCAAGGTATAGCTGTCGTTGGGGGTATCCCAGGATGTGCTCTGCAATTGAGTGGGGGGCGTTGTCCGAATGGATGCGCTAGCAACGGTCATCTTTATTCTCTGCCAGGTCTAAAGGTTTTCGGTATCGCGGGAGTTTTCCCGCGACGTCGTAACCCTTGAGTGATTCTGACGTAAGAAGTCGTTCCATCTCGGCTGATACACACTGACTCAACAGGCGGTACCGTCCCCTGGACGGCTTACGCTTTGGCCTGCTCCTGCGGCACATGCATGCGGTCGCGGTTGGCCAGGGTCGGGAACAGTTTGATCCAGACCCCGGTCACCACCAGCGTGCCGATGCCGCCCATGACCACGGCGGGCACGGTGCCGAACCAGTGAGCGGTGATCCCGGACTCAAACTCGCCCAACTGATTAGACGCGCCGATAAACAGCCCGTTGACTGCGCTGACCCGGCCGCGCATTTCATCCGGGGTTTCCAGCTGCACGAACGAGGCGCGGATCACCATGCTGATCATGTCCGCTGCGCCCAATACCACCAGCACGGCGAGGGAGAACCAGAACGAGGTCGACAGGCCGAACGCGATGGTGGCCACGCCAAACACCCCAACCGCCGTAAACATGATCCGCCCGACGTGCCGGTCTACGGCAAACCGCGCCAGCCACAACGACATCAGCAACGCCCCGACTGCCGGCGCCGACCGCAGCAGCCCGAGCCCCCACGGCCCGGTCAGCAGGATGTCCTTGGCAAACACCGGCAGCAATGCGGTGGCACCGCCCAGCAGTACGGCAAACAAGTCCAGGGAAATAGCCCCGAGGATGTCCGGCCGGCTGCGGATAAAACGAATCCCGGCCAGCAGCGAATCCATGGTCGCCTTGGCCTTGTTCAGCGGCGTCTGGCGCGCAGGCAGGTTCAGGGTCAGCACGCAGGCAATCAGGTACAGCACCACCGTAGGGCCATACACCCAGACACTGCCGAAGGCGTACAACAAACCGCCCAACGCCGGCGCCACGATAGTGGCCAATTGCTGTGCCGACTGCGACGACGCCACGGCGCGGGGAAACAGTGCAGTGGGCACGATGCTCGGCAGCAGGGCCTGGGTGGTGGGCATTTCAAACGAACGCGCCGCACCCAGCAGGAACGCCAGGATAAAAATCATCTCGCGGGTGACGTTGCCGGTCAGCCCGCCAATCGCCAGGGACAGCGCGATCAACGCCTGCACGGTCTGGCAGATGGCCGCGACCTTGCGCCGTTCATAGCGGTCGGCCACATGGCCGGTATGCAGCATGAACAGCACCCGTGGCACGAACTCCACCAGGCCGACCAAGCCCAGGTCCAGCACGTTGCCGGTCAGTTGGTAGAGGTTCCAGCCGATGGCCACGGTGAGCATCTGGAAGCCGCTGGCGGTGAAGATCCGCGCCAGCCAGAACGCGATGAAAGGGCGGTGATGACGTAACAGCAGCGCGGGTTCACTGGGCATCGGGGAGGCGGGTCTGGGTGGGGGAAAGGTGAGGTTATCACCAACTTGTAACCAATAGTTGCGTAGGTGGGGTGGGGGGGATGAGATATGGGCGCCCCTGACTGAGTACATATCCGTTTCCTCGGTCACGGCGGCTTATGGTTCCGCTCTTACAGCGGGCCACTTTTGGCAAACGCCCGGAATGCCGGCCCAGCTAAAAGTAACCAAAAGGTCTTTGCCCCACCACTCGGTGCCTCGCTTAGGCTCGGCATGCCCGCACTCCGGCCCGATTCCGCGGGCCGCCGCGACGGGCCATCCATGGCCCGGCGCGGCTAAATCGGCTTCCCTGCCGATTTAGCCGCTCCACCGTGCCTACTTGCGGCCATCGTGGTTTAACGGGGCGCCTAAGATCAAAAGCAAGAGCACAGCGGCCTCCCGGCCGGCTTGAGTGTTAAAAGCAAAAGCAAAGACCAGAGCGAAAACAGATCTGCTTTTCTGTGGGAGCGGGCTTGCTCGCGAAAAACCTGAGGGCGCCGCGTTGAATCAGGATGCCCGCGTTATCGTTAACGACCTTCGCGAGCAAGCCCGCTCCCACATTTGGACTGTGCCCGCTTTAGATTTTGATTTTGCTCTTCAACACTCAAGCCGGCCTGTAGGCCGCTGTGCTCTTGCTTTTGATCTTGATCTTAGGCGCCCCGTTAAACCACGCCGGAGGGCACACCGAGCATTAGCGAGGTGCCGAGTGGTGGGCAAGAGCGTTTTGCTTACTTTTGCGCTCTTCAAAAGTGAGCCGCTGTAAGAGCGGAACCATAGGCGGCCGTTACCCAGATAACGGATATACACCCAAAGCACGCCCAATCTCACCAAAGGCAACGCTCACTCACCACTGAGGCAACCTGTCACGCGGCAAAAGACCACGCCTTGCTCTCGCGAAAATCGGACTACTCTTTCAGCAATGCTTGACCCAGATCAAAACCTTCGCCGGGATTGCTCTGGCGGCCGCAAGGCCAGAATCCCTGCGTGATTGGTTATAAAAAGAAACGAATTTGAATTCGCCACACTCCATATCCGTGGGGGCAGTGGGTGCAGGCCTCCAGCCAGCATTCGGTATTACCTGACAGAGGAAGACTTATGTTCGGTTTGGAGGCGCTAGATCTCGCCCGAATTCAATTCGCGTTCACCATCTCATTCCATATCCTGTTCCCGGCCATCACCATCGGCCTGGCCAGTTACCTTGCGGTGCTGGAAGGCCTGTGGCTCAAGACCCACAACGACACCTACCGTGACCTCTACCATTTCTGGTCGAAGATCTTTGCCGTCAACTTCGGCATGGGCGTGGTCTCCGGCCTGGTCATGGCCTATCAGTTCGGCACCAACTGGAGCCGCTTCTCGGACTTCGCCGGCGCCGTCACCGGGCCCTTGCTGACCTATGAAGTGCTCACGGCGTTCTTCCTCGAAGCCGGTTTCCTGGGGGTCATGCTGTTCGGCTGGAACAAGGTCGGGCGCAAACTGCACTTCTTTGCCACGGTGATGGTGGCCGTCGGCACGCTGATCTCGACCTTCTGGATTCTCGCGTCCAACAGCTGGATGCAGACGCCACAGGGCTTTGAAATCATTGATGGCCGGGTGATTCCTACCGACTGGCTGGCTGTGATCTTCACCCCGTCGTTCCCCTATCGTCTGATGCACATGGCCACGGCAGCCTTCGTCGCGACCGCGTTCTTCGTCGGTTCTTCGGCAGCCTGGCACTTGCTGCGCGGCAAAGACAACCCGGCGATCCGCACCATGCTGTCGATGGCGATGTGGATGGCGCTGATCGTCGCGCCGATCCAGGCGGTCATCGGTGACTTCCATGGCCTGAATACCCTGAAGCATCAGCCGGCGAAGATCGCCGCGATTGAAGGCCACTGGGAAAATATCGGCAACGAGCCCACGCCGCTGATCCTGTTCGGCTGGCCGGACATGAAGGCTGAAAAAACCAAGTTCGCGGTGGAAATCCCGTACCTGGGCAGCCTGATCCTGACCCACTCCCTGGACAAGCAGGTGCCGGCCCTCAAGGAGTTCCCGCCTGAGGACCGTCCCAACTCGACCATCGTGTTCTGGTCGTTCCGGGTCATGGTGGGCCTGGGCTTCCTGATGATCTTTACCGGCCTGTTCAGCCTCTGGCTGCGCAAGGGCGACAAGATGTACACGTCCAAGCCGTTCCTGTACCTGGCGCTGTGGATGGGCCCATCCGGTCTGATCGCAATTCTCGCCGGCTGGTTCACCACCGAAATCGGCCGACAGCCGTGGGTGGTCTACGGGCTGATGCGTACGGCGGACGCCTCGTCCAACCACAGCTTTGCGCAGATGAGCATTACGTTGGTGTTGTTTGTGGTGGTGTACTTCGCGCTGTTCGGTGCGGGCCTGGGCTACATGATGCGCCTGGTGCGCAAAGGTCCGGTGATCAACGAGGGTGCAGAGGTCAGCCATGGTGGCCCCGGTCAGAAACGCACACCGGCCCGGCCATTGTCGGCCGCCGATGACAGCCATGACGCCGATCACGGCGACAGCCTGAACAAGGGGAACTGAGCCATGGGTATTGATCTTCCGCTGATCTGGGCCGTGATCATCATCTTCGGCATCATGATGTACGTGGTCATGGACGGCTTTGACCTGGGGATCGGCATTCTCTTCCCGTTTATCCCGGGCAAGACCGACCGTGACGTGATGATGAACACCGTCGCCCCCGTGTGGGACGGCAACGAAACCTGGCTGGTACTGGGCGGCGCGGCGTTGTTCGGCGCGTTCCCGCTGGCCTATTCGGTGGTGCTCTCGGCGCTGTACCTGCCACTGATGCTGATGCTGATAGGGCTGATCTTTCGCGGCGTGGCGTTTGAGTTCCGCTTCAAGGCCAAGGACGACAAGCGTCACCTGTGGGACAAGGCCTTCATCGGCGGCTCGCTGGCGGCGACGTTCTTCCAGGGCGTAGCGCTGGGGGCGTTCATTGATGGCATCCCGGTGGTCGACCGCCAGTTTGCCGGTGGTTCACTGGATTGGCTGACGCCGTTCACGATGTTCTGCGGCGTGGCCCTGATCGTGGCGTATGCGCTGTTGGGTTGCACCTGGTTGATCATGAAGACCGAAGGCAGCTTGCAGGAGAAGATGCACAACCTGGCGCGGCCCCTGGCCTTCGTGGTGCTGGCGGTGATCGGTATCGTCAGCCTCTGGACGCCGCTGGCCCATCCGGAAATCGCGTCGCGCTGGTTCACCCTGCCTAACCTGTTCTGGTTCCTGCCGGTGCCGATCCTGGTACTGGTGACCATGTACGGACTGATTCGCGCCGTGGCCCGCAATGCGCACTACACGCCGTTCCTGCTGACGCTGGTGCTGATCTTCCTTGGCTACAGCGGCTTGGGGATCAGCCTGTGGCCGAACATCATCCCGCCGTCAGTATCAATCTGGGATGCCGCCGCGCCGCCGCAAAGCCAGGGCTTCATGCTGGTGGGCACCTTGTTCATCATCCCGTTCATCCTGGGCTACACCTTCTGGAGCTACTACGTGTTCCGCGGCAAGGTCACCCACGAAGACGGTTATCACTAGGAGGATTGACTCATGTCCGGCAAACCTTCGTTGCACGACATCGAACAGGCCGAGAAAAAGCCGCTCTGGCAGCGCCTGGGCTGGCTGGCGATGATCTGGACCGGCAGCGTCCTGGCCCTGTTCGTGGTGGCCAGCCTGATGCGCCTGTTCATGAACGCCGCGGGCCTGACCACCCACTGACATCCCGTTGTAACCATTGCCCTCCTTTATGGAGGGCTTTTTTATTTGCGTGCCTTGAGGACCACGAACTTCGGCGTGGTCGCCACTTGCTCGACGCCGCGGAACAACCGCGCCAACTTGGTGTGATAACCCAAGTGACGGTTGCCGACGATGTACAGGGCGCCGCCCACTACCAAAGCTTCCCGCGCTTGCTGGAACATGCGCCAGGCGAGGAAGTCTCCCACCACTTGCTGCTGGTGGAACGGCGGGTTGCACAGCACCACATCCAGTGACTGCGCTTCCTGATCGGCCAGGCCGTCGCCGGGGCGAATCAGCACCTCGCGTTCACCCAGGGCGGCGCGCCAGTTTTCGGCCGCCGATTGCACGGCCATATAGGACTCATCCACCAACGTGTACTGCGCCTGCGGATTCTGCAGTGCGCTGGCAATCGCCAATACGCCGTTGCCGCAGCCCAGGTCCGCCACGCGGGCGCCCCCCAGGTTTGCCGGCAGGTGCGGCAGGAAGGCCCGGGTGCCGATGTCCAGGCCTTCGCGGCAGAACACGTTGGCGTGGTTGAGCAGTTCGATGGCCGGAGTTTCCAGGCTATAGCGTGTAGGGTAGGGCGATACAGCGTGTGGCCGATCGGCCAGGGTGGCGATCAGCAGGCGGGCCTTTTTTACCGCCAGTGAGGCGTGCATCGGGCCGACATAGCGCTCCAGCAATTCGCCGGCAGCCCGTGGCAAGTGCTTGACCATCGCCCCGGCAATCACCTCGGCGCCGGGTGCCAATTGGCCTTGCAGGCGAATCAGTTGTTCTTCGAGCAGGGCCAGGGTTTTCGGCACGCGGATCAGCACGCGGTCGAAAGGCCCGGTCGGTGTCTGGCTGGCGGACAGGAACGTTACCGCGTCGAAGGCCTTGCCGTTGCGTGCCAGGTTTTTTTCCAGGCCCAGGGCACCGAGGAACGAGTCACCACTGGAGGTGACCTGCACATGCCCTTCGAGGCTGGCCGACAGCGCGCCGAAACTGTCGTTGAGCACCAGCACGCGGGTCGCAAGCGTCGGCTGCTGTTCCGCCAGGTAGCTGAGCAAATACTCATCGGCTGCATCAAACGCTTGTAGCGGGTCGTTGTGCTGTTCTGGCTGACGGATCAGGTCGAGTTGGGCGAAGGGGCTGTCGAGCAGGGGCATGGCGGGGGAGACTCTGGGTAAGCGAACCATCGGGGTGAGCGGCGACGCGAGGCGCATCAGGGGCTCGCGTCATCACCCGGAACTGGCCGCAAATGTTACTTTTTTTTCCCCTGGATTACATGCGGTGTTTAAAACAACCCGCATTTCACTGCCGTGATCACTGCGGCAATCTTGTTACTGACTCCCAGCTTCTTCATCGCACTGCTGATATGGAAGCCGACCGTGCGTTCGGACAGGCACAGGATGGTGGCGATGTCCGAGGCGGTCTTGCCCATGGCCGACCATTGCAGGATTTCGGTTTCACGCGGGGTCAATTTGCTGGGCGCATGCGGACTGGGCTCGTTTGCATATTTTTTAGCCACCACCGCGTGCATGGCGTGGCAAATCCAGAGTACTTGTCCGGCTTTTTCATAGAGTTCTTCAGGGCCCACTGGGCCGATGGTGCGCCCCAGGTTCAGCATGCTGAAAACACCCTGGAAGTCATGAACAGATTGGGTCCATCCGAAATTCAATCCGTTGGACTGGGCATGAGCCCATAAGTCCGGTACCGAGGAAAAGGTTTTCTCGTCCCATACGATCGGTAGAACCGAGCGTTTGCAATGCGCAACTACAGGGTCGAGGTCGAAGTAGTGCTCTTGCCTGTACAGCGTATTCCATTCATTTGAATAGTTGTTGAGGTTGAAGGTTTTCGTTTGGTTGTTGGGTAGATGAGAACTCAGGGTGAATGCGCAGTATTGGAAGCCAAGCTCGTAAGTCAGGTTGAGGGCTGCTTCGTACATACTGGTTATTTCGCTTTCCCCTTCAAGTTTGGGCAAGCGAGTGTTGTGCCAGTTGACCATCGGTAACTCTCCATGTGCACGTTTTTTACATGGGGTACTTCCAAGGTCCCCGGTTACGACATGAAAAAATAGTGTAGGACAACGGCTACAGCTCGAAATAAAAAAATGGTTATGTTCAGTCGGGCGTTAGGCCAATAACATTTGTACAACCGAGCTGCGGTGTACAAGTTTCAGGCGCTCGATAAGCTTTTTCTATTTTTTTTAAGGACTTGCTATGAATGCAGCTTTTTAATGTTTAGTTACATTCTGTCATCTAATGGCTTGTTGGAAGACTGCTAATAGCCAAATATTTAGTACCGCCCAGCGGTTGCCCATGTGTGTAGCGGCAATGCCAGCACAAACCATCGGTGTTTCCAGGCGGCGCTTTGGGGGACACTAGGGGCCTCTGCAAATGGAGTTTCCCATGACGGCCAGTGCTGAAAAATACACCCGCCAGACCTTGCTCGACGTGCAATCGCTGACCCCCAGCCTGTTTACCCTGCGCACTACCCGAGATCCGGGCTTTCGCTTTCGCGCCGGGCAATTCGTGCGCCTGGGGGTGACCAAGGCCGATGGCAGCATTGTGTGGCGGGCCTATTCGGTGGTGTCGTCGCCCTTTGACGAGCACCTGGATTTCTTCTCTATCGTCGTGCCGGGTGGTGAGTTCACCAGTGAGCTCAGCCGCCTGCGCAAGGGCGATACCCTGCTGGTGGAGCGCCAGGCCACGGGCTTTTTGACCCTGGACCGGTTTGTGGATGGTCGCGATCTGTGGCTGTTGGGTACCGGTACCGGCATTGCGCCGTTTCTATCGATCCTGCAGGACTTCGAGGTCTGGGAGAAATTCGAGCGGATTATTCTCGTCTATAGCGCCCGCGAAGCCCAAGAGTTGGCTTACCAGTCGTTGATCCATGAATTGGGTGAGCGTGAGTACCTGGCGGAGCACGTCCACAAGCTCACTTACCTTCCCATCGTCACCCGCGAGCAGCATCCGGGCGCGCTGAATGGCCGGATTACTACGCTGATCGAGAACGGTGAACTGGAACGCGCCGCAGGTGTGGCGCTGACCCCTGAGCATTCCAGAGTAATGATTTGCGGCAACCCGCAGATGATCGACGACACGCGCCAGTTGCTGAAACAGCGTGACATGCAACTGAGCCTGACCCGCCGCCCAGGCCAGGTCGCGGTAGAAAACTACTGGTAAAACAAAGGCGCCCTGAAGGCGCCTTTGTTTTATTTGCCGAGCTTACTCGGGCTTGCTGTTCTGTGCCTTGAGCAGATCGCGGATCTCCCCCAGCAGCACTTCTTCCTTGGTCGGGACCGGCGGCAGGCTAGGCGCCACGGCCTCTTCGCGCTTCAGGCGGTTGATGGCCTTCACGCCCATGAAGATCGCAAAAGCAACGATCACAAAGTCGATCACGCTCTGGATGAACTTGCCGTACGCCAGCACCACGGCAGGCGCATCGCCCTGGGCGGCCTTGAGCGTCACGGCCAAGTCGCCAAAATCGACCCCTCCGATCAACAGGCCGATGGGCGGCATCACCACGTCGCCTACAAAGGAGGAAACGATTTTGCCGAAGGCGGCGCCGATGATAATACCGACGGCCATGTCGACCACATTACCTTTGACCGCGAAGGCCTTGAACTCACTTAACACGCCCATAGGTTATTCCTTGTTACAGATGAGGAGGTAGAAGCCAGTGTAAGACAGTGTGGCGCGGCTTGCGCGACACAACTGCTTACAGTGTCCGTTTTTATCGACACATTAAATCGCAAATAGTTTGCAAAGTGCCACCAATCGCGCGCGGAATACCCGCTATTTCAGGGGGTTACCACACTATTTTCTTAATCGGGTTGGTACGGCTTTTCTATTTATCTTCTGACTCCCGGGTCACTAGCCTCTGGCAAGCACAACTCAATGTGCACTAAAAAAACCAGAGGATACCTCGATGAAAAACCCTATTAGCCGCGGGCCTATTTCTGCGCGACAGGTGCTGTTTGTAGTGAGCGCCAGTCTTCTTTCGCTGTCCGTACACGCCGCCAACCTCACCCGTGATAATGGTGCAGCGGTTGGTGACAATCAGAACTCGCAAACCGCCGGGGCCAATGGCCCGGTCCTGTTGCAAGACGTGCAACTGATCCAGAAACTACAGCGCTTTGATCGTGAGCGTATTCCAGAGCGTGTTGTACATGCCCGAGGCACCGGCGCCCACGGTACGTTCACCGTCACCGACAACCTCAGCGACCTGACCAAGGCCAAGGTATTTGCCGCCGGTGAAGCCACGCCGGTATTTGTGCGGTTTTCTGCGGTCGTTCACGGCAACCATTCGCCGGAAACCCTGCGTGATCCACGCGGCTTCGCCACCAAGTTCTACACCGCCGAAGGTAACTGGGACTTGGTCGGTAATAACTTCCCGACGTTCTTTATTCGCGATGCGATCAAGTTCCCGGACATGGTTCACGCCTTTAAACCAGACCCGCGCACTAACCTGGATGACGATTCCCGTCGTTTTGATTTCTTCTCCCATGTTCCGGAGTCCACTCGTACGTTGACCGAGTTGTATTCGGACTCCGGCACGCCTGCCAGTTACCGGGAAATGGACGGTAATGGTGTGCACGCCTACAAGTTGATTAACGCCAAGGGCGAAGTGCACTACGTCAAGTTCCACTGGAAGAGCCTGCAAGGCATCAAGAACCTTGATCCAAAACAGGTCACTGAAGTCCAAGGGCGTGATTACAGCCATATGACCAATGACTTGGTCACGCACATTAACAAGGGCGACTTCCCCAAGTGGGACTTGTATGTGCAAGTACTTAAACCTGAAGACTTGGCCAAGTTTGATTTTGACCCGCTGGACGCCACCAAGATCTGGCCTAACGTACCAGAGCGCAAAGTCGGGCAGATGGTGCTGAACCGCAACCCGGCCAACGTCTTCCAGGAAACCGAGCAAGTGGCCATGGCACCGGCCAACCTGGTGCCGGGCATCGAGCCGTCGGAAGACCGCCTGCTGCAAGGCCGGGTGTTCTCCTATGCCGATACGCAAATGTACCGCCTGGGGCCAAACGCCCTGCAACTGCCGATCAATGCACCCCGGGTGACCGTCAACAACGGTAACCAGGACGGCGCGATGAACTTCGGCAAGACCACCACCGGCGTGAACTACCAGCCAAGCCGCCTGCTGCCACGGGAAGAGCCGCAAACCGCGCGTTACAGCCAGTCGGCCCTGTCGGGCAGTACCCAGCAGGCGAAGATCCAGCGTGAGCAGAACTTCAAGCAGGCCGGCGACCTGTACCGCTCGTTCAACAAGAAAGAGCGTCAGGACTTGATCGACAACTTCGGCGGCTCCCTGGCCACCACCGATGACGAGAGCAAACACATCATCCTGTCGTTCCTCTACAAGGCGGATCCGGAGTACGGCACTGGCGTGACCAAAGTTGCCAAGGGCGACCTGGCCCGCGTCAAGGCGCTGGCTGAAAAGCTGACTGACTGATTGGCCCCGTCGGCGCCCGAGCGGGCGCCGACACCCTGGCAGGAGAAACCCCATGCGTATCTACATCGCGTTATTCACCGCCTTACTGGCCCTCACCGCCCATGCCGAGTCGCCTGACCCGCAAGCGGTCCAGGCACAGCTACAGGATTATTACTTCGATGCCGCCCGCCGTGGCGACGTGGACATGCTCAACACCTTCATCGAATCCGGTTATTCGCTGAATACCCAGGATGAAAAAGGTTACACCGCGCTGATTCTTGCCGCCTATCACGGCGAGGGGGCCTACGTGGACCGATTGCTCGCCGCCGGTGCCGACGCCTGTGTACAGGACAAGCGCGGCAACACCGCCTTGATGGGCGCGATCTTCAAGGGGGAGCTGAAAATCGCCCAGCGCCTGCTGGCCACCGACTGCAACCCCGACCAGCGCAACGGCGCCGGACAAACGGCGGCCATGTATGCCGGGCTGTTCAAGCGTTTGGAATTGCTGGATGAGCTGAAAGCCAAGGGCGCCGATCTGAATGCCGAAGACCCGATCGGTAACAGCGCTTCACGTTTGGCCAGCGGTGAAATCCGTACCCCGGCGCCGCGCTGAGCTATCATCGCGGTTTTTCGGTTGGAGGTTCTCAAATGGCAAAGGCCAAGCGCATGTATGGCTGCACGGAGTGCGGCGCGACCTTTCCCAAGTGGGCCGGCCAGTGCACGGAATGCGGTGCGTGGAACACCCTGACCGAAACCATGATCGAGAGCGGTGGCGCCGTGGCCCCCAGCGGTCGTTCCGGCTGGACCGGGCAGCAAACCCAGATCAAGACCCTGGCGGAAGTCAGCGTCGAAGAAATTCCGCGTTTCTCCACGGCCTCCGGTGAGCTGGATCGCGTGTTGGGCGGCGGCCTGGTGGACGGCTCGGTGGTGCTGATTGGCGGTGACCCGGGGATCGGTAAATCCACGATCCTGCTGCAAACCCTGTGCAGCATCGCCAGCCGCATGCCGGCGCTGTATGTCACCGGCGAAGAATCCCAGCAGCAGGTGGCCATGCGTGCGCGCCGGTTGGGCTTGCCCCAGGATCAATTGCGGGTGATGACCGAAACCTGCATCGAAAGCATCATCGCCACCGCGCGTCTGGAAAAGCCCAAGGTGATGGTGATCGACTCGATCCAGACGATTTTCACCGAACAACTGCAATCAGCACCGGGTGGCGTGTCCCAGGTGCGGGAAAGTGCTGCGCTGCTGGTGCGCTATGCGAAACAGAGCGGCACGGCGATTTTCCTGGTGGGCCACGTGACCAAGGAAGGCGCGCTGGCCGGGCCGCGGGTGCTGGAACACATGGTCGACACCGTGCTGTATTTCGAAGGCGAGTCCGACGGGCGGTTGCGTTTGTTGCGGGCGGTGAAGAACCGTTTTGGCGCGGTCAACGAGCTCGGAGTGTTCGCCATGACTGACCGGGGCTTGAAAGAAGTCTCCAACCCGTCGGCAATTTTTCTTACCCGCGCCCAGGAAGAAGTCCCGGGCAGTGTGGTGATGGCGACGTGGGAAGGCACCCGGCCGATGCTGGTGGAAGTGCAGGCGCTGGTGGACGACAGCCACTTGGCCAACCCGCGCCGGGTCACCTTGGGCCTGGATCAGAACCGCCTGGCGATGTTGCTGGCGGTATTGCACCGCCACGGCGGCATTCCTACCCATGACCAAGACGTGTTCCTAAACGTGGTCGGCGGGGTCAAGGTGCTGGAAACCGCGTCCGACCTGGCGTTGATGGCGGCAGTGATGTCCAGCCTGCGCAACCGCCCGTTGCCCCACGACTTGCTGGTGTTCGGCGAGGTGGGGCTGTCGGGTGAAGTGCGCCCGGTGCCCAGCGGCCAGGAGCGCCTGAAGGAAGCGGCCAAGCACGGCTTCAAGCGCGCCATCGTGCCCAAGGGCAATGCGCCGAAAGAAATGCCACCGGGGCTGCAAGTGATCGGGGTGACGCGCCTGGAGCAGGCGCTGGATGCCCTGTTCGAATAGTCGCCAGCCACCCATCACCCCTGTAGGAGCCGGGCTTGCCCACGATGGCGGTGTATCAGCTGATTGATATGCAAACTGACACACCGCCATCGCAGGCAAGCCAGCTCCCACATGTTCAGATCTCCAGCAAGGCCGCGAACTCCCGCTCCAGCTCTGCCTGATCGCCGAGGTTCAACTCGATTATCCGCCGCAGGTGGCTGATGGAGTCGAGGTCGATGTGCTCGCACACAAAACCGAGCTGCCCATGATCGTCATGGGTCAGCCGCACCTGCATCTTCACGTCGGTCGCGGCGTCCAGATGAATGTCCACGTCGAACGACTCATAGCGATGGCCTTGCCAGTCCTGCGGCCGTTGCACCAGCAAGCCCTTGAGCGACAAATCTACCAATTGCACCGACCAGACATGGCCGTCTTGCGTGAGCTCGGTCCTGGCATCGAAGGCGATGCGTCGGAAACGGCGTCGGTCTGAAGGCTGTTCGCTCATGGTGAAACCCTCTGTGGATAAACGAATTGTAGCCGTGCGCCATCATCGGGCAGTTTTTTCTGCTTTTTTCGCCCCGGCAAGGCTCTAGACCAACGTAGGGGGGTGGCCTTTGAGGCCAGTAGCGCTAAACTCGGGATGGCTGTCTTTCTGTCCACCCTGGCTGGAATATAAAAATGAAAAATAATAATAGCCTGCTACGCCATCTACCCTGGCTGCTGCTGGCAATCGTAGGAGCGTGCGCCCTGGGCGTAGTGGCCTTGCGCCGCGGCGAGGCGATCAACGCCTTGTGGATTGTGGTCGCAGCAGTGGCCATTTATCTGGTTGCTTACCGTTACTACAGTCTGTTCATCGCTAACCATGTGATGCAGCTCGATCCATTGCGGGCGACCCCCGCTGTGCTCAACAACGACGGTCTGGACTATGTGCCGACCAACAAACACATCCTTTTCGGTCACCACTTTGCGGCAATCGCTGGCGCAGGGCCTTTGGTCGGCCCGGTCCTGGCCGCGCAGATGGGGTACCTGCCCGGCACCTTGTGGCTGATCGCCGGCGTGGTGCTGGCGGGGGCGGTGCAGGACTTCATGGTCCTGTTCCTGTCCACCCGTCGCAACGGCCGTTCCCTGGGGGATATGGTCCGCGAAGAAATGGGCCGCGTGCCCGGGACCATTGCGCTGTTTGGCTGCTTCCTGATCATGATCATCATCCTCGCGGTGCTGGCGCTGATCGTGGTCAAGGCCCTGGCCGAAAGCCCGTGGGGCATCTTCACGGTGATGGCAACCATCCCGATCGCGATGTTCATGGGCATCTACATGCGCTACATCCGCCCGGGCCGCATCGGCGAGATCTCGATTGTCGGCGTGCTGTTGCTGCTGGGCTCGATCTGGCTGGGCGGGCAGATTGCCGCGGACCCGGTGTGGGCCAAGGCCTTCAGCTTTACCGGGATCCAGATCACCTGGATGTTGGTGGGTTATGGCTTTGTGGCCGCCGTGTTACCGGTGTGGCTGATCCTTGCGCCACGTGACTACCTGTCTACTTTCCTGAAAATCGGCACCATCATCGCGTTGGCAATTGGCATCCTGGTGACCATGCCCGACCTGAAAATGCCGGCGCTGACCCAATTCATCGATGGCACTGGCCCGGTGTGGAAGGGCGGCCTGTTCCCGTTCCTGTTCATCACCATCGCCTGTGGCGCGGTCTCGGGTTTCCACGCACTGATCTCCTCGGGCACCACGCCCAAGTTGCTGGCCAATGAAGGGCACGCCCGTTACATCGGCTACGGCGGCATGTTGATGGAGTCGTTCGTGGCCATCATGGCGATGGTTGCCGCTTCGGTGATCGAGCCAGGCGTGTACTTCGCCATGAACAGCCCGGCCGCCATTGTCGGTGCTGACGTGGTGACCGTTGCGCAAACCGTCAGCAGCTGGGGTTTTGCAATTACCCCGGAAGCGTTGCAGGCGGTGGCCCATGACATAGGTGAGTCCACCATCCTGGCCCGTGCCGGCGGTGCGCCGACCCTGGCGGTCGGTATCGCGCAGATCCTGCACAGTGTCCTGCCGGGTGAAAACACCATGGCGTTCTGGTACCACTTTGCGATCCTGTTCGAAGCGCTGTTCATCCTGACGGCAGTCGACGCCGGTACCCGTGCCGGTCGCTTCATGCTTCAGGATCTGCTCGGCTCCTTTGTGCCGGCGCTCAAGCGTACCGAGTCCTGGACCGCCAACCTGATTGCCACCGCAGGTTGTGTGGCGATGTGGGGTTACCTGCTGTACCAAGGCGTGATCGACCCACTGGGCGGCATCAACACCTTGTGGCCGCTGTTCGGTATCTCCAACCAGATGCTGGCCGGTATCGCGCTGATGCTCGCCACGGTTGTGCTGATCAAAATGAAACGCCAGCGCTATATCTGGGTGACCATGCTGCCGGCTGTCTGGCTGCTGATCTGCACCGTGACCGCAGGCTTCATCAAGCTGTTCGACGCCAATCCGGCGATCGGCTTCCTGTCCCTGGCCAAGAAGTACAGCGATGCCCTGGCCGCCGGCCAGATCCTCGCACCGGCCAAGAGCATCGACCAGATGCAACACGTGATCTGGAACGCCTACACCAACGCAACGCTGACGGCGCTGTTCCTGTTCGTGGTCTTCAGCATCCTGTTCTATGCGCTCAAGGTCGGCATCGCCGCCTGGGGTAAAAAGGAACGTACGGATAAAGAAGCGCCATTCCAGGCCATCCCGGACGCTTGATAGAGGATTGCAATCATGTTCAATGACATCAGTCGCCTCGGTAAATACCTCGGTCAGGCCGCACGCCTGATGGTCGGCATGCCCGACTACGACACTTACGTCGAGCATATGCAAACCAAACACCCGGACAAGCCGATGATGGACTACAAGGCGTTCTTCCGTGAACGCCAGGAAGCCCGTTACGGCGGCAAGGGTGGGCCCAAATGCTGCTAGCCCGGTAAGTACGGGTTGCGGTGATCCCTTGTGGGAGCGGGCTTGCTCGCGAAGGCGGTCTTTCAGTGATGCCTGTGCTGACTGACACGCCGCCTTCGCGAGCAAGCCCGCTCCCACATTTGTTTTGTGTACCTTCAGTTATAAGGAGAACTGTCTTTGTCCTCTCCCATTCCCGTCACCGTCCTCAGCGGCTTCCTCGGCGCCGGCAAGACCACCTTGTTGCGCCACCTGCTCAAGGCTGAACACGGCTTGAAAATCGCCGTGATCGAAAACGAATTCAGCGACGCCGGTATCGACACCCAACTGCTGGGCACCGAGCCGGTGCAAGTCATGACCCTGTCCAATGGCTGCGTGTGCTGCACCATCCACACCGACCTGACCAAAGCCCTGTACCTGCTGCTGGAGCGCCTGGACAGTGGTGAAATCGCCTTCGACCGCCTGGTGATCGAATGCACCGGCCTGGCTGACCCGGCCCCGGTGGCCCAGACCTTTTTCATAGATGAAGAACTGCGCGAGCGCTATATCCTCGACGGCATCATCACGTTGGTGGACGCGGCCCACGCCGAGCACCACCTGACCCAGACCATCGCCCAGGCGCAGATCGGTTTCGCCGACCGCCTGCTGGTGAGCAAGCGCGACCTGGTGGACGACGCCACCTTTGACGCCCTCAGCGAGCGCCTGACCCGTATCAACCGCCGCGCACCGATTCGCGTGGTGGAACACGGCAAGATCGACCTCGCCGAACTGCTGGATGTGCGCGGCTTCAACCTCAATGCCGGCATGAGCCTGCGCCCGGTGAGCCAGGCGCCGTCCATCGACCGGATTTCCAGCCTGGTGCTGCGCACCGACCAGCCACTGGATATCGACAAACTCAGCGAGTTCATGAACGAACTGCTGGAAGACCACGGCAAGCAACTGCTGCGCTACAAGGGCGTGCTGAACATTGCCGGGGAAGACCGGCGCATGGTGTTCCAGGGCGTGCTGAAGCTCTACGGGTTCGATTGGGACACCGAATGGGCCGAAGGCGAGACGCGGGAAAGTGTGATTGTGTTTATTGCCGATGAATTGCCGGAAGCGAAGATTCGCGAAGGCTTTGCGCGGGTTTACCAATCCTGACTTGAAACGCAGTCAAAATGTGGGAGCGGGCTTGCTCGCGAAAGCGGTGTGTCAGTCAGCACATGCATCAACTGACACACCGCTTTCGCGAGCAAGCCCGCTCCCACATTTGATGTCATTTCAAATTGAGAAAGCAGAGTTTTCAGGCATGAACAAGCCCGGCTCAAAGGCCGGGCTTTTCATTCAAGCAACTGCAATCAAGCGCCGTATACCGGCAGCTTCTTGCAGATGGCCTTGACCTTCTCACGAACAGCATCAATCACTGCTTCGTTGTTCAGGTCAGCCAGGATGTCGCAGATCCAGCCAGCCAGTTCCTTGCACTCTGCTTCCTTGAAGCCACGAGTGGTCACAGCCGGGGTGCCGAAGCGCAGGCCGGAGGTGACGAACGGCGAACGTGGGTCGTTCGGTACCGAGTTCTTGTTCACGGTGATGAAGGCTTTGCCCAGCGCGGCGTCAGCGTCTTTACCGGAGATGTCTTGCTTGATCAGCGAGAGCAGGAACAGGTGGTTCTCAGTACCGCCGGATACCACGTCAAAACCGCGCTCGATGAACACGCCGGCCATGGCCTTGGCGTTTTTCACCACTTGCTGCTGGTAGGTCTTGAACTCAGGCTGCAACGCTTCCTTGAAGCAGATCGCTTTAGCGGCGATCACGTGCTCCAGCGGGCCGCCCTGGCCACCTGGGAATACGGCGGAGTTCAGCTTCTTCTCGATCTCGGCGTTGGCGCGAGCCAGGATCAGGCCGCCACGTGGACCGCGCAGGGTCTTGTGGGTGGTGGTGGTCACCACGTCAGCGAACGGAACCGGGTTCGGGTACACGCCAGCGGCAACCAGGCCAGCAACGTGGGCCATGTCGACGAACAGGTAGGCACCGACCTTGTCGGCGATTTCGCGGAAGCGTGGGAAATCCAGGATCTGCGAGTAGGCAGAGAAACCGGCCACGATCATTTTCGGCTTGTGCTCAACCGCCAGGCGCTCGACTTCGTCGTAGTCGATCAGGCCGTTGCCGTCGATGCCGTACTGAACGGCGTTGTACAGCTTGCCGGAGGAGGAAACGCTGGCGCCGTGGGTCAGGTGACCGCCGTGGGCCAGGCTCATGCCCAGGATGGTGTCGCCTGCTTGCAGCAGGGCCAGGTACACGGCGCTGTTGGCTTGGGAGCCGGCGTGCGGCTGGACGTTGGCGTAATCGGCGCCGAACAGTTCCTTGGCGCGGTCGATGGCCAGCTGCTCAACGATGTCGACGAACTCGCAACCACCGTAGTAGCGCTTGCCCGGGTAGCCTTCGGCGTACTTGTTGGTCAGAACCGAACCTTGAGCCTCCATCACGGCGGGGCTGGTGTAGTTTTCCGAAGCGATCAGCTCAATGTGCTCTTCCTGGCGCTGAGCTTCTTGCTCCATGGCGGCAAAGAGATCGGCGTCGTACTTGGCAATAGTCAAATCACGGCTGAACATGGCGGTCCTCAAGGATCGGGGGCAGAAAAGAAGCGCATTCTAACCCAATGGGTTTTAGATGGCATATGAAAGGACATCATGTCGCGGACAAGCGGGGCTCATCTGGGGATGGGTGGTGTTTGTGCGGCCCCCTTCGCGAGCAAGCCCGCTCCCACATTCAATCGGGTTCCTTCAGGGGGAATGCGGTCGAGTGTGGGAGCGGGCTTGCTCGCGAAGAGGCCATCAGCATCACAGCAGGATTTCAGTCGAACATGAACAGCGCATCATTGCTGAACTGCGCCTCAAACCGGCTCGCCGGCATCGGTCGCCCAAACAGGTAGCCCTGCACCTCATCGCAACCATGCTCCCGCAGGAAGTCCAGCTGCTCATGGGTTTCCACACCCTCGGCGATCACCGCCAGGTTCAGGCTGTGGGCCATGGCAATAATTGCCCGGGCAATCTGCGCATCCTGCTCACCCGACGGCAGGCCATCGACAAAGGTGCGGTCGATCTTCAGCACGTCGATGGGGAATTGCTTGAGGTAGTTCAGCGATGAATAACCGGTGCCGAAGTCGTCTACCGCAATGCTCAGGCCGAGGTTTTTCAGGCTGGCGAGGATCTGCATCGCCTCGTTGACCTCGCGCATCAGGATACTTTCGGTCAGTTCCAGCTCCAGGCACGCCGGCGGCAGGCCCGTGTCCTTGAGGATGGTGGCGATGCGCTCACCCAGTTGCCCGTCGGAGAACTGCCGGGCCGAGATGTTCACCGAGACCTTGGGCACCCGCACCTTGTTCTGGTGCCAGGTCTTGAGTTGGCGGCAGGCTTCGCTGATTACCCAGTCGCCCACGTCCACCACCAGCCCCAACTCCTCCAGCACCGGGATAAAGTCCCCCGGCGGCACCAGCCCGCGACGGGGATGGCGCCAGCGCAGCAGGGCTTCGGCGCCCGTCAGGCGTTTGCCGTCGCCGCTGAACTGCGGCTGGTAATACAGCACGAATTCATTCTGTTCCAGAGCGTGGCGCAGGTCGCTTTCCAGCTCCAGACGTTCCAGGGCGCTGGCGTTCATGTCGGCCTGGTAGAACTGGAAGTTGTTCTTGCCGCGCTCCTTGGCGTGGTACATCGCGGTGTCGGCGTTCTTCATCAACTGGCTGAGTTCGTTGCCGTCCTGCGGGCTCAGGGCGATGCCAATACTGGCAGTGACGAAGAATTCACGGCCTTCCAGTACGAATGGCTTCACCAGGCTGGCGAGAATCTGCTCGGCCACATGAATCGCGCGGTTCAGCGCCATCTCACGGTTGACCCGCGGTTGCAGCAGCAACGTGAATTCGTCGCCACCCATGCGCGCCACGGTGTCGTCTTCGGCCACGCAGCCCAGCAGGCGGGTGGCCATTTCCTTGAGCATGCGGTCGCCGGCGGCGTGGCCCAGGGAGTCGTTGATCGGCTTGAAACGGTCGAGGTCGAGGAACATCAGCACCACCCACGACTTCTGCCGTTCCGCCGACTGCAACGCGGTGTGCAGGCGGTCCTGGAACAGCGTGCGGTTGGGCAGGTGGGTCAGGGCGTCGTAGTAGGCCAGGCGGTGGATCCGCTGTTCGCTGGCCTTGCGCTCGCTGATGTCACTGAAGAAGCACACGTAGCTGGCCAGGTCGCCTTCGTCATCGAAGACGGCGGTAATCCCGACCCAGGCCGGGTAATGCTCGCCGTTGCGGCGCTTGAGCCACACTTCGCCTTCCCAGGTGCTGTGCTGGTGCAATTGCTTGAGCACGTAGCGCAGGTGAGCTTCCTGCTGTTCGTCGACGGTGAGCATGTTCGGCAACTGGTCGAGCACGTCCGCCACCGCATAACCGCTGACCCGGCTGAACGCCTCGTTGGCCTGCACGATATAGCCGGCCGGGTCGGTGATCAGGATCGCCGAAGTCGAGTGTTCGAATACCGTGGCCGCCATGCGCAGGTCTTTTTCCGCGCGGCGTTGCTGGCTGATATCGCGACCCACGCCGAGGATGCCTTCGAACGCGCCGTGCTCGTCCCACACCAGCACCAGGCGCAGTTCGATGGGAACCTTGCGCCCGTCGGCCCGCAGGCAGTCGAACAGGAACAGCTGGGTCTGCACGTCGTTGCGCAAGGCCGCGAGGGATTCGGGTTGGTCCAGGGCGCGGCTGACTTGCTCTACCAGGCTGTAGATGCCCGTGAGTTGCTGCGGGTTGGCGATGGTCGATTGCCAGCCGTTTTCGAAGATCCAGTCCACGTCGTAGCCCAGCACCGCGTTCACCGAAGGGCTGACGTAGTTGAGGGCCAGCTTGCTGTCGGTGGAGAAGATGACGTCGCTGATGCTTTCGGCCAGCATGCGGTAGCGCTGTTCGCTGTCGCGCAGGGATTCGCTGGCCTCGATCTGGTCGGTGATGTCCTTGGCCACACCGATGATGCGGGTGACCTGGTCGGTCTTGTCCCGGGCCAGGGCCTGTTCGCGGATATCAAAGCGCCGCCATTGGTTGTTGCGGTGACGAAAGCGCAACTGGCACTGCAGTTGGCTCAGGTAGCCGGCCTGGCGCTGTTGCAGGCGCAGGTCGTGGTAACGCTCGGCGTCTTCGGGGTGCAGCAGGATTTCCCAGAAGTACTCGCCCATCTGCTGCAACTCGGGCTTGTTGTAGCCCAGGGTGTGGCCCAGATGGTGGTTGCTGAAAATCATCCGCTGGCTGATTACATCCTGCACATACAGGTGATCGGGCACGGTGCGCACCACGTCCGACCAGAAACCCTCGCGCTCCACCAGCGACAGCTCGATCAGCTTGCGGCTGGTGATGTCGCTGATGCTCAGGATCACCGCCTTGAAGTCGTCCTGTTGCTCCGGCAGGCGCATCACCAGCCACAGGTATTGGTCGTTGCCTTCAACGTCGCTGAGCTGGATTTCCAGTTCGAGCTGTTTTTGTTGGGTCAGTACCGCGTCGATCACCTGGTTACCGATGGCGGTCGGGCTCGACGGGCAAGCGTCGATCAGGCGCTCCCAGGCTTGTTCGCAAGAGGCGACATTCAGCAGGCGCACCGCCACCTGATTGACCTCGGTGATGCGCAGCTCCTTGAGCAGTTGCTGGCGTTGCTCCGGGTTGTCTTGCAACCACTGTTGCAGTTGCTCGCAGGTTTGCAAGTGGGTCTTGTCGAAGAACGCGCGCAGGCCCGACAGGTCGAGCACGCACAGGGCCACGCCGGTGCCTTCGAAAATATCCTGATAGCGTCGGCGCCCCTCGTGCACCTGGCGCTGGCGGCGGCGCATGTTCAACAGCACGATGACCGGGATCAGCGAGAAGGCCAGGCCCAGCAGGCATTTGCCGATAAACGCTGGCAGCAGTTGTTCCAGCACGGCGGCGCGGTCGAACAGGCCACGCAGTTGCCAGTCGCTTTTGCTCAGGGGCGTGACCAGCACACTTTTGTTCAGTTCGTCCGGGGTCAGTGCCGAGGCCCATTGGGCCGGCATGCCGCTGTCACGGCTGACCACGCGGTGGTTGAGGCGGTTTTCGATGACCCACATCGGGCGCTGGCCCTGGCTGTCCTGGCGGGTCAGGTTGGCCAGGTAATTGGGGGCCAGGCGCAAGGCCCAGTACATCTTGGTGCCGCCGCTGGGCTGGTGCAGCAGCAGGTAGATGACGGTGCCGTCGTTGTTGTTGCTCAGGTAGTAGGACTGGGCGTGGCTGCGTTTGACCAGCTCTTCGAGCCAGGCGCTGTCCTGGCTGTCGCCGGCGCTGTCACTGATCATCGCGCCGCTGGGGGCGAGCAGGGCGACGCTGCGCAACTCCGGCAGGGAGCGTTGCAGGGTGCGCATCAGGATTTGTTGCTGTTCGGTGTCCCGCGGCGGCTCGACGATCGGCAGCAGGTTCAGTGCGATCTGCGCACTGAGGGCCATGTTCAGGCTGATTTGTTCGGCCAGGTCGGCGCTGTAGTCGATGGTGTATTGCTGCTGGTTTTTCTGGTTTTGCTGCAGTTGGTCCAGCAGTTGCCAGAACAATAACGCGAGCAGCAGTAGGACCAGCGTCGCCAATGCGCCCTTCAGGGTTCCGTGCAGGGGCGCTCCCGGCGCTATATGAGCGGCGCGCAGGGGAGTTGGCGGCGTTACGTTGGACAAACTGTGATCCTGCGGTTTGGCTGGACTGGCGCGCGACGTGCACTATAAGCCGGACGCCCGGAGGGCGGCTAGCATGCCTTGTGTTGTGGCAAAGTGCCAGCCCCGCTTGGCGGGACTACAGGGCCGCGCCGGTATTGATCAGGGAGTCTGCCAACCGGGAAAGGATCGCCACCGCGAAGCAGCCGATAACCACAGAGGCCGTGCGGTTGATATTCAGCGGCGTCAGCCAGGCATGCCCGCTGCGTCTGATGCGTGCGCCGAAGAGCACCCAGGTGCAGCCGACCGGGATCACCACCGCGCTGAATTGCGCGACAAAATGCAGGTACAGCGTGATATCCGCAAACGTCTGTACCGGCACGATGAACGAGACCACCAGTAAACCCTTGGGGTTGATCAGGGTGAGCAAAAAGAAATGCAGCCGCGAGACCCGCGCCTCGGGAAGAGGATTGCGCGGGTTGTCGGGGTGACGCCAGAGTCGGTAGGAGGTCTTGATCAGATACGCCACCGACGCCAGTTGCACCCATTTCAGGCACCAGGGCGCACTGTCGCCGATATGGCTGAGCAGGTAGCCCCAGAAGGAAATCTGCAGCAGGTAGGCCAGGCACTCCAGCAGGCTCAGGGGCCAGGCACGCCGGAAGCCGCTGAGCACTCCGGAGCGCAGCAATAGCGTATTGGTCGGCCCCGGCATCAATAGCAGCAACCCAAGTGCAGACATGACGTTGAGCATGATGGTTGTCTCCTGAAACCGCTGCTGGGCGGTCAATCCACCAGGTAGATTTCGACGCGTTCTTTGTGCGCGCCAATGTTGTTGCGCTTGAGGCGAATACGCCCGACCTCGCCTGTGGTGCGCAGGTGTGTGCCGCCACAGGGCACCTCTGAAAACCCCTCGATGTACCAGCAACGGCGCAAGCGCTCGGCGTCGGTAAAGCGACTTTCAATCGGCAGGTCGGCAGCCACTAGTTGCTCGACATCCTGCAGGATCTCGGGGAAGTACTGGCTGATATTGCCCGTCAGCGCAAAGTCGATCCGCGCCTTGCTCTGGCCGATGTGCGCGCCGATCTTTTCCAGGGTCGGGAATTTCTTGTAAAACAACTCCAGGACAATTTCGGCGGCGAAATGCAGGCGCATCAGGGCATACCTCCGGGGCCAGTCGATCTCCACGCTGACCAGGTCACCCACGGCAAAGTCCGGCTCCTCGGCCAGGCGGTAGATGATGCGTTCATCGACAACCGTGGCCTGGCTGACGTCGATCCGGTTGATGCGGCCCTGATCCGACTCCTGGCCGCCGGATTCGGCGAAGAAAATCGTCGGGCTGATCACCACGTCGCGCCCCTCGATGCTCAGCACGCGAGCGTCCAGGGACGAGAGATAAGGGGTGTTCCAGAATGCACGTTCCATAACGCTTAGCTGCCTTGTTCATTGAGGGCGGTTAAAAGGGGCGAATACAAACGTTGAAAATCGCTGCTGAAGAAAAAATGCCCGCCGGGCACGCACTCGCTATGGAAGCCGGCACTGGTGTAGCGCTGCCATTCGTCCAGGCGTAGGGGGTCGAGCAACGGGTCGTCCCGGCCATTGAGAATGTGCAGAGGCACCGGCAGCGGGCGGATAAAGTGATAGGTGAGTTGCGCGTTGAGCGCCAGGTCGGCCTTGAGCTTGCCCAGGGCGTGGCGGGCGAAACTGCATGAAGCATCCGTCGGCAGCGGCAACGGGCTCTCTGAACACACGTGCTGCCACAGTTGATGGTCGTCCATTGCCCCCAGCAGCGGCGAGTAGCCGGCATGGGGCGGCATGCGCCCGGACAGGATCAACTGCGTCGGCAACGGTCGGTCGCGTTCGGCCAGCGCGTGGGCGACGTCCAGTGCCAGCCCGGCGCCGAAACTGTGGCCGTAGAACGCATAAGGTACGCTCACGCCTTGCAGTTCATCGACAATGGCCTCAATCAGCATTGCGATCTGCGTGGCTGATGCTTCCTGGCCGCGTTCCTCGCGCCCGGGCAGCTTGACGGCCCACGCCGCGATACCGATATCGCCCAAGCGGCTCAAGTCATTGAACGCCGAGGCACCCCCACCTCCATAGGGAAAGCACAGCAGCAAGCGGTCGGCGTTTGCTAGGGCACCGGGCAGCGGTGCAAGCCAGCGCTGTTGCGCCAAAAGGGCAGCGACCATGGCGGCTCCTTAACCGGTGATCTCGAACAGGCCCACCGCCGGGTGGAACATGTGCGAGGTGGTCAGCGAACGATGTTCCGCGGTAGCCGGGTACGGAATGGCCATGGGCGTGGTCACCGTGACGCCGCCGAGGCTCGCCAGGGACGCTTGGGTGGCCTGCATGTCGCCAACCCTGAAGGCCACGTGGTAAACGCATGCTTCCACACTCACCAGCAACCGGCTGACGACGCTGTCGGGGCGAAAGGGTTCGACCACTTCCACGATTTCCCCCGCCGGTGAACGCAGCTTGGTGATCAGCACCCCAAACGTATCGATCGGTTGTTTATGGAACAGCACCTCGAACCCCAGGGCCGTGAAGAACGCCGAAGTTTTCTCCGTGGACCGGGTGGCATACGCGATGTGGTCAATGGCCAGGTAAGAGGGCTGTTCCATGGTCAATCCTCAGTTCGTGGCCAGGGGCTTGAGATCCAGCCCGCTGAGGCTCTTGGCTGCCACCCGGTTCTTGTGGTCGGTGGCGGTACCGGCCACTTGCACCACGCCGAACCGGTCCAGGCGATACTCGCCACCAAACTCCTTCACGTAATCGGTATCGGGGTAAACCTTGACCCGTCCGGGTACGTAGCGGGCCACATAACCCAGGCGGGTCTTGTCGGTTGTTGAGTTGGGCAGCGAGCAGTGCATGAGCATCGAGCGGAAGATCACGAATTGGCCGGCCTTCATCACAATCGGCACCGCCGCCGCCTCATCCGGCTGCCACGACTTGTCCTTTTGCAGGGTGCTGTAGTCGTAGCCGTTGAACCCGCGTGCGTACTGGCCCTTGATCAGGTCCTTGTTGGCCACCGGGTCGAAGGTCATGCCGATGGATTCGTCGTAGTTCATTTGCTTGTGGGTGCCGGGGATAAACAGCATGCAGCCGTTTTCCTGGGTGGCATCGGTGAAGCCGGTCCATACATTGATGGCGCCGCCGAACGACTCGTCCTCGGGCCATACCAGTTGCGGCTCGCCGGAAGCGTGGCCGAAGGTGTCTGCCTGGTGCCAGTCGGTGCCTTCGTTGCCCGGGTATTTGGGGATGAACTCGCTGCGCCAGCAGATCACGTCCGGGCCGAGGATGCTGCGCAGGCGGTGCACGATTTCCTTCCGAAACACATGGCGGGTCAGCAAGTCCACATCCAGGTGGCGGTCGTAGTTGGTGATCGCCACATCCAGCGGTGCGTCGTAGGGCGCGTGGGTGCGGTTGAACAGTTGCGCGCGGACGGTTTTGTGCATCTGTTTCATCTCTTCAGGCTCATAGAGCGTGAAGGGACCGATAAACCCATCCCGGTCGAATTGCTGAAGTTCCTGTTCCGTCAACGAAAAGTCAGTGATGTCCATGTCGGCTCCTAAGAGAAGTTACTGAGGTTTTCATGCGTTGCGTAGTACTGCACCCACTCTTGCAAGGTGTTCAGCCTGGCGACTTCGTCGAACGGGGTTCTTCTGCCAAGGGTCTGGTTGATTCGGCTATGGGCCATGACCACACTCAAGGACGAGGCGCCATAGGCGTAAATGGAGTTTTCCAGCTGCAGGTCGCGGGTGCCGAGGATGCCGGACCAGGCCTCGAGCACTGCTGAACCGGCCTGCCGGGGTGACGCCGCCGGTGCTGTCTCCAGCGTTTGCAAGCGGCGCTTGTCGACCTTGCCGTTGGCCGTCAGCGGAAGTTCCGGCAAGTGGTGGATCCGGGTCGGCACCATGTAGTGGGGCAGTTGGCTGCCCAGCAGGCTCATCAGCTTGCCTTCATCGGTATTGGGCCAGCCATGCTGGAACACGATGAAGGCATGCAGGCTGTTTTCCAGTGCATTCATGGCGCGCGTCAGCACCACGGCCTGGGCGATGCCGGGCAGTTGGGTCAGGGCGTGTTCGACCTCGGCGATTTCTACCCGGTAGCCTCTGATTTTCACCTGTTCGTCGATGCGGCCCTGGTAAAAAAGCAATCCGTGCGGGCCTTCGGTCACGTAGTCGCCGGTGCGGTAATAGGTACCCTCCGGCAGTTGCAGAAAACGGGTCTCAGTCAACGTCTCGTCGAGGTAACCCAGGGCCAGGTTGGCGCCCGCGAGCAGCAGTTCGCCGGGCGTGCCGGGGTCGACTTCTTGCAGTTGGGCATCGACGATTTTGCCGTGTACCTGGTTGAGCAATTGCCCGATGGGCAGCACGTCCCGCTCGGCGTCCTGGGGTTTGTTCAGGCTGTACCAAGTGGAGAACACCGTGTTCTCGGTCGGGCCATAGCCATTCACCAAGGTAATGCCGGGGTTGGTCACCAGCAGGGCGCGGGCATGCACCGGCTTGAGTACTTCGCCGCCAACGTAGAGCACACGCACCGAGTCGAGCATCGACAGCCGGTGCTGCGCCACCAGGTGGAACAGGGAGGTCGTCAGCAACAGCACATCGCAGCGGGCCGCGAGCACGCATTGAGCGAGGCTGTCGATATTGAACGCACCGGGTTGCAGGGTGACGCGGGCGCCGGTCAGCAGCGGCACCCAGACTTCAAACAAGGCGGCGTCGAAGCCGATGGACGAATGATGCACATAGCTGCGGGCCTTGCCCTGGACCTGGCGCTGCACGTTGTCCACCAGGTTCAGCAGGCCGCCATGGCTGATGCGCACGCCCTTGGGAACTCCTGTGGTGCCGGAGGTGAACATCACAGTGATCACCGACGTGTCAGCCAAACGCCGCTGGATGGGCGGGCGCAAGGGCGGCCCTTCGGCGCTCAGGGTGCCGCTGGTATCCAGGCGAAAGCAGGTCAGCCGTGGGTCAAGGCGCATGTCTGCCGGCTGGCCGAGCAGCAGCAAATGGCTGCAGCCCAATTGTTCCAGCACGGCGATCAGGCGTTTGCCTGGCGTGCCCGGTTCGATGCAGACGTAGGCAATGCCCAGTTTGCAGCAGGCCAGTACTGTCACCAGATAGGCCATGCACCGGCTGGCCATCAGCGGCACGTAAGGGTGATCGGCCAAACCTTGGCGCGTCAGTTCTTCGCAACGTTCCAGCACCAGCGTGTGGAGCTGTTGATAGGTGACCGAGTGTCCCTCGTCGACCACGGCAACTGCGTTGGGCGTTTGCGTGCAGATCGACTGGAACCGGCGGTAGGCTTTGGTGGGCAGCGGGTTGTGGGCATTCATTGAACGGCCCTCTGCTGGTGATGGGTCAGAAAACGGGTCATGGCCTGGTACAACTGTTTGTGGCCGTCGACAAAGTCGTGGTGCTGGCCGTCGGGGTCCTCCACCAATTCACTGTGGGGCAGCCATTTGGCGATGTACCGGGAAGACGCGGTGTCGGTATAGCGGTCCTGGCTGCCGCACCACACCAGCGTGGGCGCCTGTACGGCCTGTGCCGTCCTGGCCACTTCCAGGCTTGCCAGGCTGTTGAGGAACGTCAGGTATTGGCGGAACGCGGGCAATTCCCGCAGGGGGCGCACCTGCTGGTAGCGATAGTCGCTGGGGGTATAGGCGCTGTTGGCGTGCAACAGGCTCACGGCCTCGTACACCTGGGCGCAATTGCCCTGGGGAATCGACTGCATCATGCGTTCCACGTCGCGCTCGTACTGGCTTTTGCTGACCTCGTCATTCTTGAGAAAGTACGCGCCATTGAGCAGCAGCAAGGTGCTACAAGCGCCCAGACTGGCGGCCAGCAACGCCAGGGGCGCCGAGGAGCAATAGCCCACCAGCGCGTCCACATGCACGGCCTTGGGCAGCGCTGCATAGAACTGGCGAATAAAGTCGGCGACGCCTTCGTCGGGCGCCAGGTCGGCTGCCGCGGCGTATGCCAGCAAGGCGTCGCTTTCGAGGATGATCAGGTTGAAGCGGCTGATCAGAAACAGCGCTGCGTTCTTCATGTAGAAGCACTGGGTGCCCACCGGCGACAGCAACAACAGGGTTGCCCGTGCGGGGTCGAACGGCAGGCTCTGGACACAGATCACCTTGCCAGCACGTTCCAGATTCAGGGTCAGTGTGAACAGGCTGTGCATGGCAACCCTCTCAGGCCGTGTGTGCTGTGTGGGTGCCTTGCAACTGCGCAAGAACCGTTTGTTTGCAGGGCATGCGGAAAAACTGCTCCATGTTGATGTTGGCGCCGAACGCCTCGTTGACCTGGCCGATCAACTGGATCGCTGTGAGGGAGTTGGCCCCCAGGTCGAAGATGTCCTCATGGTCGCCCACCGGGCGCTGGAAGATGGCTTCGAAGATCTTGTCGAGTTTTGCTGAGCTCATGGTCTACCTGCCTTGTTGTCATTAAGGGGGCCGGTTGCCCGGCCCGACGGTAAGGTTCACGCCGCGACGCGGTCGCCCTCGGCCTGCAGCAGGGTGGCATCAAGCAAGTCCCACAGGGCTTCGAGGTTGTTGAGGAAGTCATCGGCGCCCTGCACGATCGCCGCGCTGTTGTCGGGGTTGAGCACCGAGCCCACGGCCTCGATAGCGTTTTGTTCGTGCTGGCATTCGGCACCGGTTTCGCCGTAGTGCTCCACCAGGTAATGCATCGCCGGTTCGTCGAAACTGGCGCGGTACAGACCACTATCGATCAGGCAGGCCTTTTCGCCGGGAATCAGTTGCCGGTTGGAAATGATCTCCAGAGCCAAGGCCGTACCGAGGCTTTTGTACACGTCCTGGGCGGCCGTGGACTTGCGCGCTTCGAAGGTCTGGATGGCTTTTTTGGTCTGGGGCATCAGGCCAGTGCTGAAGTCATACCCGGGCAGTTGGCCGAGCAGTTCGTCGGAGCAGCGCTTGAGCATGGACTCGATGTGGATCTGGTCGGTCAGGTCGTCGAAAACCGGCTTGCCGGGCACCGAGCGGTTGATGATATGCCCGGCCATCATGGCCAGTTCCGGGCCGTGGTTTTCCTCGCTGTCGACGATCTCCTGGAGCAGGTGGCTTTCCGTGGACAGGCCGATCTGCTTCAAGCCCTGGGGCAGTTTCCAGCCGGGGCGGGTGGCGTCGCAAAAACTGCGGATATGGTGGAAGAGGGCGCCGATGGCCTCGGTGCCGGGGTTGACCCGCGCCCAGTTCTGGAAAATGGGATGGCTGTAGCAACGATGGGTTTTGACACGGTCCACAAGGTTTTCTATACGCATGATCGATCTCCCGATGAGTGGTTACTGCATAGGATTTCTTACTGCTTGAGGTTGGGTGTTGCTCTAGTGACCGACGATCAGGCGACTGCCGGAAAGGCCGGGTTTGCTGATGGTCACGTCGCTGAACCCGGCTTTTTCAAGGAGTGCGCGCCAGCCGTCTTCCGTCGGGAATTTGCGGTCCATGAAGTGGGTGTGCAAAAACGTGAATGCCAGCGAGTAGGCGTTGTTTTCCCAGGGCGCGTCATCGGGGATGGCGTCGGCTATCACCAGCTTGGCCTGGGGCGAGGCGGCCTTGATGGCGGCCAGCAGGCGCGGCAGGACTTGGCTCTGGGTGGGGTTGAGGTCGTGGAACACGAAGCCTGCGTGAATGACATCGACATCCTTGAGCAGGCTCGGGTCGGTGATCAGGCTTTCCACCGGTGCGTGGATCACTTGAATCCGCTGGCTCAGGCCTTTGCCCTCGATAATTTCCCGGGCCTTCTCGCAGGCGCTGGCGCTCAGGTCGATGCCAATGGCGGTGGCGTGGGGCAGTTGCTCCAGCAGGCGGATCAATAACCCGCAGGTACCGGAGCCGAAGTCGATGATCTTCTTGGGGGTGGCCTTCAGGATTTCCTTTTCGGCATGGGGATAAAAGTCGGTTGCCCCCATCCACTTGGACGTCCTGGCCACGTGTTCGCCGTTGCGCACGTAGGTATCGATCGAACCGGGCAAGTCGTTGGCGAACTGCACCGGGTGTTCGATCAGCGGTGCACAGGACTGTAGGGCCCAGAGCAGGTAGCCGCAGTTATTGACCGCCACCGGCAGCTCGGCAGTGCCGGTGTAGTGGCCAGCGCGCTCGGTCGCCAGCCCCAGCTTGCACAGCGCCTTGAGGTAAGACTCGACGAAATGCTGTTTGGCGCCGCTGATACGCACCACTTGCCCGGCCTCGAACGGCTCGCCCTGCATCAGCAGTTCGACGACCCCCAGGCGTGCGCCCATCTCCAGGAAAATCGACTTGCCTGCCAGGTTTTGCGCAGAGTCGATGGCTGTTGCTGACATGACCTGGGTCATGATCCACCTCCGTGTGTGATGAGCGTGCGCTCAGGTTTTTCGGTCGAAAAAGTTTTCCAGTGCAATGGCTGCCTTAATCAAATGTTTGCGCACCAACGCTTCGGCGCGATCAAGGTCCTGGTGGGTTGCAGCCTCAACCATCGCCAGGTGTTCATCTTGTGACATGTGCTCGCGTCCCATGGCCGACAGATGAAAGCGCAGGTATCGATCCTCCACCGACAGCTGTTTCTCCACCAGTTGCAACAACTTCGCATGGGGCGTCTTGCCGTACAGGCACATGTGAAAACGTTTGTTCAGTACACCCAGTTGGTCCATTTCCGTTTCGTCATGCATTTGCTGGATCAAATCCCGAGCCAGCTGCAGATCGTCACGGGTCAAAAAAGGAATCGAATACCGAATGGCGGCCGGTTCCAGTGCCAGGCGGATGGCGTAGTTATCGAGGCCATCGGCTTTGGAAATCTGCGTCACGATCGCGCCCTTATAGGGTACGAAGTCCACCAGTGCTTGCGCTTCCAGCTTCTTCAGGGCCTCGCGAACCGGCATCCGGCTGACGTTGAAGGTTTGCGCCAGCTCTTCCTGGCGCAAGACCTCCCCTGGAGGAAGACGGCCCTCCAGAATGGCCTGTTTTAACACCTGTTCAATCTGCTCGCTGGCAGTCCTGTGTTGAATCTCTCCGAGGTCGCTGAGCAGTTTGCTTTTCAAATCCACTTCTCACTACTATTGGACAACATATCCAATATCCAATGGATATTGGTTGTAGCACCGAGTTTTTTGGATTGCAAGATTGGCCCTTTTCTTTCGTCGCAAATCCGACGAGCGAGGTGGCGGCATGAGTGCTTTGAGTAAGACCGGCGTCGCAGGAGGCCAGGTGCCCGGCGAGTTGTGGAGCCTGGTCAGCACGGGCACGAGTGCCGCGCTGATCGGCTTTATCAGTACATTCTTTATCGTTTTGCAGGGTTTCTATAACGTGGGCGCCACCCCCTCCCAGGCGGTGAGTGCCTTGGCGATGTTGTGCCTGTTCCAGGGCGTGATGGGGATAGGGTTCTCCCTGTCCACTAGAAAACCCTATGCCTTTGCCTGGTCGACGCCGGGGTCGGCCATTTTGCTCAGTTATAACCAGCCGCTGGGCGGGTTCGATGAAGCCGTAGGGGCTTTTTGCATGTCGGGGGCGTTGATGCTGGCCCTGGCCGTGGTGCCACGTATTGCCCGCTACATCGAGAAAATACCCGCCAGCCTGTCGTCGGCGATGCTGGCGGGGGTCTTGCTGTCACTGGCCAAATCCTTTGTGCCAGCGTTTGAGACCTACCCGCTGATCGTCGGGTTGGTAACCGGCATCTGGTTGCTGCTGTTTATCTACAAGCCGTTGGTCGCCTTGCCGGTGGCTCTCGGTGTGCTGTTCGCCTATTTCCTGTTCCAGCCGGCGCTGCAACCGATGGCTGCGGCGCCGGCCCACGGTGTGGAATTTGTCGCACCGGTATTTACCCTCTCATCCTTTATCAACCTGTCGATCCCGTTGTTCGTGGTCACTTTGTTTTCGCAAAACATCCCGGGTTATCTGATTTTGCGCAACAACGGCTACGCCACTCATTTTCCCGGCACCTTATTCGTCACCGGGCTGGCCACCTCATGTGCGTCGTTGTTCGGTTGCCACAACCTCAACCTGGCGGCGCTGACCGCAGCCATGTGCGCCGGCCCGCTGGCGTCACGTGACAAATCCCTGCGCTACGTGGCCAGTTGCGTCGCGGGGGTGAGCTACCTGGTAATGGCGTGGTTTGCGGTCGGCCTGGTGAGCCTGCTGTCGGTGATTCCGTCGCAGGTCATCCTCGCGCTGGCGGCGTTGGCCCTGTTCAGCACCCTGGCGGATGCGTTGCGGGACTCGCTCAAGGCCGACCTGTATTACCCGGCCGTGGCGACGCTGATGATTACCGTGTATTTCCCGAACTTCTTCCACGTGTCGTCATCATTCTGGGGATTGTTGCTGGGCACCCTGTTTTATCTGGTCTACAGCAAGAAAAAGCTGAGGTGAAAGCACCTGTCAATCTGCCCGCCGCGCCTCAGTTAGGTTAACCTTGAGGATTACGAATGCTATGTACAGCGCCATGACGCTACGTAGGCCTGTTCTCACATTTCCACGAGGTCCACATTTTGGCTCAATACGTCTTCACCATGCATCGGCTGGGAAAAGTTGTTCCGCCGAAGCGGGAAATCCTGAAAAACATTTCTCTGTCGTTCTTCCCGGGCGCCAAGATCGGCGTGCTCGGCCTCAACGGTTCGGGTAAATCCACCCTGTTGAAAATCATGGCCGGCGTCGACACCGAGTTCGACGGCGAAGCCCGCCCGATGCCCGACCTGAACATCGGCTACCTGCCACAAGAGCCGATCCTGGACCCGACCAAGACCGTGCGTGAAGTGGTCGAGGAAGCGGTCAGCGTGATCAAGAACGCCCAGGCCCGCCTGGACGAGGTCTACGCGGCCTACGCTGAAGAAGATGCCGACTTCGACAAACTGGCGGCAGAACAGGCCAAGCTCGAAGCCATCCTGCAAGCCGCCGACGGTCACAACCTGGACCGCCAGCTGGAAGTCGCCGCCGACGCGCTGCGCCTGCCGGCGTGGGACGCCAAGGTTGAACACCTGTCCGGTGGTGAGAAGCGTCGTGTGGCCCTGTGCCGCCTGCTGCTGTCGGCCCCCGACATGCTGCTGCTCGACGAACCCACCAACCACCTGGACGCCGATTCCGTCGCCTGGCTGGAGCACTTCCTCCACGATTTCCCGGGTACCGTGGTTGCGATCACGCACGACCGGTACTTCCTGGACAACGTTGCCGGCTGGATCCTCGAGCTCGACCGTGGTGCCGGTATCCCTTATGAGGGCAACTACTCCGGTTGGCTGGAAGCCAAGTCCGACCGTCTGGCCGCCGAATCCAAGCAACAGTCGGCCCATGAAAAGGCCATGAAAGACGAGCTGGAATGGGTGCGTAAAGGCGCCAAGGCACGTCAGTCGAAATCCAAGGCCCGTCTGGCGCGTTTCGAAGAAATGCAGTCCCAGGAATTCCAGAAGCGTTCCGAGACCAACGAGATCTACATTCCGGCCGGTCCGCGCCTGGGTGACAAGGTCATCGAGTTCAAGAACGTCTGCAAGGGCTACGGCGATCGCGTGTTGATCGACAACCTGTCGTTCTCCATGCCTAAAGGCGCCATCGTTGGCGTGATCGGCGGTAACGGTGCGGGTAAATCCACCCTGTTCCGCATGCTGATGGGCAAGGAACAACCGGACTCGGGCACCATCGAAGTCGGCGAAACCGTGCAACTGGCCTGTGTGGACCAGAGCCGCGAAGACCTCGACGGCAGCAAGACGGTGTTCCAGCAGATTTCCGACGGTTCCGATCAGATCCGTATCGGCAACTACGAAATCCCGTCGCGCACCTATGTGGGCCGCTTCAACTTCAAGGGCGGCGACCAGCAGAAGTTCGTCAAGGACCTGTCCGGTGGTGAGCGCGGTCGCTTGCACCTGGCCCTGACCTTGAAAGAAGGCGGCAACGTTCTGTTGCTCGACGAACCGTCAAACGACCTCGACGTCGAAACCCTGCGTTCCCTGGAAGAAGCCCTGCTGGACTTCCCGGGCGCCGCCATTGTGATCTCTCACGATCGGTGGTTCCTTGACCGCGTGGCCACGCACATCCTGGCGTACGAAGACGACTCGCAAGCGGTGTTCTTCGAAGGCAACTACACCGAATACGAAGCCGATCGCAAGAAACGCCTCGGCGAAGCTGCTGCCCAGCCGCATCGTGTACGGCACAAAAAACTGGCCTGATTCGGGTTGGTGGTTTGAAAAAGCGGAGCCTTCGGGTTCCGCTTTTTTTTGCGCATTTTCAGGTGGACCGAGGTGGATTCATTCGCGAGCAAGCCCGCTCCCACCTTTGAAATGCATTCCAAATGTGGGAGCGGCGGTGCGACGATTCGACTTGCTCGCGATAGCGGGTTAACTGTTGGTGCAAGGCCTGGATTGAAATCCTCATTAAGGTGCAAAAACCGCCTACATTTATATCCAATGCACCATTTAAATTCACAAAAGCGACATTTTGCCCTGTCGCGGTGCGACATGAATTGATAAAGTCCGGGACAAATCTCCTTTAACGACAATAAATTTGCCGAGACTTTTCATGATCGAATCCGTTGAATCCTTCCTTGCCCGCCTCAAGAAACGCGATCCCGACCAGCCGGAATTCCACCAGGCCGTGGAAGAAGTCCTGCGCAGCTTGTGGCCGTTTCTTGAAGCCAATCCCCGTTACCTGACCTCGGGCATCCTGGAGCGCATCTGCGAGCCGGAGCGTGCGATTGTGTTCCGGGTGTCGTGGGAAGATGACCAGGGCAAGGTACGGGTCAACCGCGGGTTCCGGATCCAGATGAACAGCGCCATCGGCCCGTATAAGGGTGGCCTGCGCTTCCACCCCTCGGTAAACCTGGGCGTGCTGAAATTCCTCGCCTTCGAACAGACCTTCAAGAATTCCCTGACCTCACTGCCCATGGGCGGCGGCAAGGGCGGCTCGGACTTCGATCCCAAAGGCAAGAGCGACGCCGAGGTGATGCGCTTCTGCCAGGCGTTCATGAGCGAGCTGTATCGCCACATCGGTTCGGACGTGGACGTGCCCGCCGGTGATATCGGCGTGGGCGCCCGAGAGATCGGCTTCCTGTTCGGCCAGTACAAGCGCCTGAGCAACCAGTTCACCTCGGTGCTGACCGGCAAGGGCATGAGCTACGGCGGCAGCTTGATCCGCCCGGAAGCCACCGGTTTTGGCTGCGTCTACTTCGCTGAAGAGATGCTCAAGCGCAACGGCCAGCGTGTCGAAGGCAAGCGCGTGGCGATCTCCGGTTCCGGCAACGTCGCCCAGTACGCGGCACGCAAGGTCATGGACCTGGGCGGCAAGGTGATTTCCCTGTCCGACTCCGAAGGCACCCTCTACTGCGAAAGCGGTTTGACCGAAGAGCAATGGTCGGCGCTGCTGGAGCTGAAAAACGTACAGCGCGGGCGCATCAGCGAACTGGCTGCACGTTTCGGCCTGGAATTCCGTGCCGGCAAAGCACCGTGGGAACTGGCCTGCGACATCGCACTGCCCTGCGCCACCCAGAATGAACTGGACGCCGAAGCGGCGCGCACCCTGTTGCGCAATGGCTGCGTGTGCGTGGCCGAAGGCGCCAACATGCCCACCACCCTGGAGGCTGTGGATATCTTTATCGACGCCGGCATCCTGTTCGCGCCGGGCAAGGCGTCCAATGCCGGCGGTGTGGCGGTGAGCGGGCTGGAGATGTCGCAGAACGCCATGCGCCTGCTGTGGACCGCTGGCGAAGTAGACAGCAAGCTGCACAACATCATGCAGTCGATCCACCATGCCTGCGTGCATTACGGCGAAGAAAACGGTCGGGTCAACTACGTGAAGGGCGCCAACATCGCAGGCTTCGTGAAAGTCGCGGACGCGATGCTCGCCCAAGGCGTCGTTTAAGCCTCGGGCTCGATGCGCAGGATCTCGATCAACTGATCACCGACGGGGCGCTTCCACAGCACCTCGTCACCTACCTGCGCGCCCAACAGCGCCCGACCTAAGGGCGAACCCCAGTTGATCAGGCCCACCGTGGCATCGGCCTGGTCTTCACCCACCAGTTGAATGCGCTGCTCCTCGTCCTGTTCATTGGCGAAAGTCACCCAACTGCCGATCATCACCTTCTCGGTGGACGTCGCTGGCGCCACCACCTGCGCGCTTTGCAGGCGCTGGTTGAAGTAGCGCAAATCCCGCTCAAGGTCGGCCTGGCGCTGTTTATCGGCCTGTTCGCCCTTGGCGGACTCTTCGCTGTGCTCGCTTTGTAACTGCGCCACCTTGGCCTGCAACTGCGCAAGCCCACGGGCAGTGAGGTGATTGGGCTGCTCGCTGACCTGGCGTTCCACTGGTTGGCTGGCCTGGGCAGCGGCGCTGTCTTCGTTGACGAAAGCTCGACTCATGGCGTTCTCCTGCTATGGAGTTTGGGCCATGGTTGCAGGGGTTAAGTTTCGCTGGATGTCTGAAAGCGACCTATTGCGAGCGATAGGCCCGTGCGGCGTCGCGGTCCTTTTCCTGCTGCCAGGCGCGCTCGCGGTCGTCCCAGTGGCGATTCTTGTAGTCGTTGAGGTCTTCGTTTTCGCGCATGGCCTTGCACTGGCGGAAGCCATCATCCCAGCCTTCGGCATAGATACGGTCTTTCAGGTAGCGGGGGACGTTCTTGCGGAATTCCCCTGTGATCACCCCGGCGGCCTGGCGGCCACTGCTGCAACCGTCGTCGTAGCCGTCGGCGAAGGCGGGTGGGTAACCCTTGGCCAGCAAATCTTCATGGGTTGATTGGCAACCCGATAGCAGGGCCATCAGGCCCAGCACTACTGCGTACCGCCACATCGCTTGCTCCCTGGCCGTTGAACGGCTTATGGGGGAAGTGTAGGAGTGGATTCGTTCGGGGTATGTGAAACGGATGTGAGAAATCTGTGTGACGCTGCTTCTTCGGGCGATCACGCGTCCCCTGTTCAGGGTATTGAGATATTCCAGAGAGGGTGAGGTGTCTGGTTTTGGGGCTGCTGCGCAGCCCAGCGGGAGCAAGCTCCCTCGCCACAAGGTTATTTTGTGTGGTTCAGTCTGGTGTCAGCGCGGCGTGCTCTGCGAGTTCTTGCTGGATGAACGCTGCAATCATCGCCCGATAGACGTGCTCTGTGACGTCCGGGTTTGCGCCTACGGTGTGAGAGAGATCGCGAACCTTGGCAATCACCTGCTCAACCCGCTGCGGGGCTTTCACGCCGTCACTGTCTTTTTTGAAGCGCGCAGCCTGGGAAACGAAGCCGCCCCGTTCGGCCAGCAGCGTAACGATCTGGTGATCAAGGCGGTCGATGTTTTCCCGGACTTGCTCGAGGCTGGTGCAATTAACGGCCATGTGGGTTGAAGCTCCTTTTAGTGATCGTTCCCACGCTCTGCGTGGGCATGCCGTCCTGGACGCTCTGCGTCCGCTTTTAAAGGTCGTGACGCAGAGCGTCACAGGATGCGTTCCCACGCGGAGCGTGGGGACGATCTACGGCTCAGGGATTAGTAGTGATACCACTTCACTTCCAGCATCACTTCGTTCACCGGTGTCGCGAGGTGGCTGTATTCCCGTTGCGCACTCAGTCTCAGCCCCAGGTTGCGGGACAATTCCCACTGTTGATTCAGGCTGATACTGCGCCGCACCTCGCCGTTGGTGAAGAAGTCACCCTTGGCTTCCAGGCTCAGGTTGCCCAGCGGGTTTCGCCACAGCACGCCGGTGTTGAACCCGGCAGCCGGGGAGATAGCCTCACCGAAGTCGCTGTTGTGTTCCACGCGCACGGTGCCAAGGGCGAAGCCGAGCATGTCGTCGCGCAGTTGCCAGGTGCCGCCGGCGCCGCCATTGACGTGGCTGACCAGGGTCTCGTCGTCATGCTTGCCCGGTACGCGCTCCAGGCCGCCGGTGACTTGCCATGACCAGGGTTGCAGCAGTTCGTTGCGCGGGGTCAGTGAGCGAATGGTCGCCAGGTCCAGTTGCTGTAACTGCCAGTGGTTGCCTTCGTACTGGCGCAGTTTCATTTGCAGGATTTCGATCTGCGCGCCCAAGGGGAAGCCTTCAGCGTTGTCATTCAGGTCGTGGTAGGCCATGCGCAGGCCGTATTCGCCGAAGGCCTTGTCGCCCCGGGTGCCGATACCGGCTTGCCAGGTGCGGGATTCGTGGCCGTCTTCGGGCAGGCCGGGGCGTTCGATCTTCAGGTCCGGCGCCGGGTTCTGGTTGATCGCCCGCAGCAGTTCGAAGCTGCGCTGAGAGCGTTCGGTGTCGCGCTCCAGCCCGTTGGCGCGGTAGCGGCCGAGGCGGTAGGCGGCGTCGATGATCAAGGCCTGGCGGTCTTTGGCGATGGCCTTGAAGGCCGGGTCTTGCAGTTGTTTCTGATCGTCGCTGATCTTCAGCACCCATTGCTGCTCGTCACTGTCCAGTGGCTTGGCGCGTTCCAGCAATTCGCGCTCACGGGAAGGGCGGTAATCGATTTTCTCCACCAGGCCGGCTTCTTTCACGGCTTTTACTGTGTCGGTAGGAATGGCGGTCAGCGGGAATTGTTCGGTCAACCGCAGGCTTGGGCGGGCCACTTGCAGCAGTTCCAGCAGGCGATAAGAGCAGTTTTCGTCGAAGAAGAAGTAGTCGAACTGGATCTGCTTGAGTTCCCACACGTGCTCGACCATGCGCTCGGTCTCGACCTGGGTCAGGTTCAGGCGGTATTCCCACAGGTCGCGGTTCTCCAGGCTACGGTATTCCGAGAGCTTTTCCTGATAAGGCACCAGCGCGAACAGGCCGGGATAGCCGCCCATCAGGCCCTTCCAGGCGTAGAGGATGCTGTTGTCCGAGCCTTCGATGTAGGCGCCAAAGTTGATCGCGTAGCTGAGCAGCGCGGTGTTGTTGCTCTGCACGTCAGCCTGGTCGATACGCAGCAGGGTATGGCCAAACATCGACGACGGGCTGTTGAGGTAGGCCGCCGGGAAGATCATCACCGCGCTGTGGGGGGCGACGTCCTTGAACCATTGCTTGAACTCCTTGCAGTCCAGCGCCGGCAAGTCCGTCAGGTGCAACTGGTCCTTGAGCCAACGGGTACGTGCCGGGTAGACGCATTGGGCGTGCTTTTCGCCGAGGCTGGCCGGGGCATACAGCGCCTCTACCGTGGCCTTCAGCTCCTGGTCCGGATGGTGGGCGCCATCGGGGGCGAGGAAGAATTTCTTGTCGCTGACATAACTGCGCCAGCCTTTGAACTTGCCGGACTCGTAATGCCCCAGCGAAAGCCAGAACGGGTCGTTGGCCAGCTGCTGCAAACGTTGATCATCAAGGTGCGGCGCCGCATATAGCGGGGCGCAGGCGAAGAGTGCCAGGTAGGCAAGGCGTTTGAGCATGTGGGCAACTTAAGTCGAGATAAAAAGACCCAAAGGGGAGGCAGGTCCAAAAATAATAAAACCCGTGCCCCGAAAGGCACGGGCGGGTCGAGCTTAAGCCTGGGTAGCGTATTTCGCCAGACGGGTGTCGCTTTTCAGTACAGCCAGGGTGTTGTTGTGCACGTCATCAGCAGTTACGTCAGCCTTGCTGAAGATTTGCTGGAAGTGCTCGTGAGTCACAGCGGCAAAGTGCTCGCGGTCTTCAGGAGCAACGCCCAGTACCACGGCGTAGGTAGTCAGCGCTTCGCCGTTACCCTTGGCCATGTCTTCGGACAGCTCGTTCATCATGCCATTCATGGCAATCCACGATTTGCCACCGTAGGTCAGCTTGCTGTTGGTGTTGCAACCGTTGGTGCCCGAGGTCATGCCGAAAGTGGCGTTACCCGAAGTACCGTTGGTGGTGGAGGCCAGGAAGTGCGCCGGAGTGCCGCGTTGGCCTTCGAACAGCATGTTGCCCCAACCGCAGTTCGGGCCACCTGGCGCTTCAGCCATTGCATTGAGGGAGACGACGGTGAAGAGAGTACCGAGAAGGATCCGTTTCATAGCTTTGTTCTCTTTGTGTGCAAACCAATGGACAAGGGTTCAGGTGCCTGACAGCACCCTAGGGGTCGGTTATTAGTCCAACCCGCAGCAGGTTGGAGTTTAGGCATGATCCAAGGGTTCCGTGACTTTTTGTGAAACAAGCCGGAAACACTCGGTTTTTTTACAGCCTCAAACCTGGGTCTATGCTTTCCCCAAGCCGTCCTTGCCAGCCGGCCCAACCCGGCGCCAGAATGCCGTCATCTGCCCCGCCTGATGTAAGGAAGCCCGATGCCTGATCCTGTTGCTGCCAGCTTGCGTCTAGCGCCCGAAGCGCTGACCCGTCCTTTTTCCGCTGAACAGTTCAGCTTCTCGACCACCAATGATTTGGAGCCCTTTCGCGGTGTGCTTGGCCAGGAACGTGCGGTCGAAGCCTTGCAGTTCGGCGTGGCCATGCCACGCCCCGGTTACAACGTATTTGTGATGGGTGAGCCCGGTACCGGGCGCTTTTCGTTCGTCAAACGTTACCTCAAGGCCGAAGGCAAGCGCCTGCAGACCCCGGCCGACTGGGTCTACGTCAATAACTTCGATGAGCCTCGCGAACCCCGCGCGCTGGAGCTGCCTGCGGGCGGCGCTGCCGCGTTCATCTCCGATATCAACGGCCTGATCGATAACCTGGTCGCGACGTTTCCGGCCGTGTTTGAGCATCCGACCTATCAACAGCGCAAAAGCGCCATCGACCGTGCCTTCAACCAGCGCTACGACCGTGCCCTGGATGTCATCGAGCGCCTGGCCCTGGAAAAGGACGTGGCGCTGTACCGTGACAGCACCAACATCGCCTTTACCCCGATGCTCGACGGCAAGGCCCTGGACGAAGCCGAGTTTTCGCAGTTGCCGGAAGCTGACCGCGAGCGTTTCCACACCGATATTTCCGAACTGGAAGAACGCCTCAACGAAGAACTCGCCAGCCTGCCCCAGTGGAAGCGCGAGTCCAACAACCAGATGCGCCAGTTCAACGAAGAAACCATCACATTGGCCTTGCAGCCACTGTTGGCGCCGTTGTCCGAGAAGTATGCGGAGAACGCGGCAGTCTGCGGCTACCTGCAGGCGATGCAGGTCTACCTGCTGAAAACCGTGGTCGAGCAGTTGGTGGACGACGCCAAGACTGACGCCCAGGCCCGCAAGTTGCTGGAAGAGCAGTATTGCCCGAGCCTGGTGGTGGGCCACCCGGTCAACGGTGGTGCGCCGGTGGTGTTCGAGCCGCACCCGACCTATGACAACCTGTTCGGCCGTATTGAATACAGCACCGACCAGGGCGCGCTCTACACCACTTACCGCCAGTTGCGACCGGGTGCGTTGCACCGTGCCAATGGCGGTTTCCTGATCCTTGAAGCCGAAAAGATGCTCAGCGAGCCGTTTGTGTGGGACGCCCTCAAGCGTGCCCTGCAATCGCGCAAGCTGAAGATGGAATCACCGTTGGGCGAACTGGGCCGCCTGGCCACGGTGACCCTCAACCCGCAAGTGATCCCGTTGCAGCTCAAGGTCATCATCATTGGTTCCCGCCAGCTGTACTACGCGTTGCAGGACGCGGACCCGGACTTCCAGGAGATGTTCCGGGTGCTGGTGGACTTCGACGAAGACATCCCGATGGTGGATGAAAGCCTGGAGCAGTTCGCCCAGTTGCTGAAAACCCGTACGTCGGAAGAAGGCATGGCGCCGTTGACCTCGGATGCGGTCGCGCGGCTGGCGACCTACAGCGCGCGGCTGGCGGAGAACCAGGGGCGCTTGTCGGCGCGTATCGGTGATTTGTTCCAACTGGTCAGCGAGGCGGACTTCATTCGTCACCTGGCGGGTGATGAGCGCACCGACTCCGGGCATATCGAGCGTGCACTCAAGGCCAAGGCCACGCGCACCGGGCGGGTGTCGGCGCGGATTCTCGACGACATGCTCGCCGGGGTGATCCTGATCGACACCGCCGGTGCGGCGGTGGGCAAGTGCAACGGTCTGACAGTGCTTGAAGTGGGGGACTCGGCATTCGGCGTGCCGGCGCGGATCTCTGCCTCGGTGTACCCGGGCGGCAGCGGCATTGTGGATATCGAGCGTGAAGTTAACCTCGGCCAGCCGATTCACTCCAAGGGCGTGATGATCCTCACCGGTTACCTGGGCAGCCGGTATGCCCAGGAATTCCCGTTGGCGATCTCGGCGAGTATTGCCCTGGAGCAGTCCTACGGGTATGTCGACGGCGACAGCGCTTCCCTGGGCGAGGCGTGCACCTTGATCTCGGCGCTGTCGAAGACGCCGCTCAAGCAGTGCTTTGCCATCACCGGCTCGATCAACCAGTTTGGCGAAGTGCAGGCGGTGGGCGGGGTCAACGAGAAGATCGAAGGCTTCTTCCGCCTCTGTGAAGCCCGTGGGCTGACCGGCGAGCAGGGGGCGATCATTCCCCAGGCCAACGTCGCGACGCTGATGCTCGACGAGAAGGTGTTGCAAGCCGTGCGCGACGGGCAATTCCACGTCTACGCCGTGCGCCAGGCCGACGAGGCCTTGAGCCTGCTGGTGGGCGAGCCTGCGGGTTCACCCGACGAGGAGGGGCAATTCCCCGAAGGCAGTGTCAATGCGCGGGTGGTGGAGCGTCTGCGGGCGATTGCCGAGATGATCAGTGAAGATGATCTGAAGGAAGCCGAGAAGGAGCTGGCGCAGGAAGCGTTGGCAGAAGCCAAGCCGGTGTAATAACGACCGAAGGGGCCTGAATTCAGGTCCCTTCGGCATATTTTTGACGCCGTCGTGACGGCAGTCGTCCGTTGGTCCCCCGGCCTTGGTTTGTACCGGGTTTCTTCTATTCTCAGCTCAAGGGATATCCACAGGAGTCGCTGGATAGAAACAGTCTTGCCCTGCGAGGCTGAATACCGGATCTACCGAGGGTCGCCGCCATGTCGCGCAACCTCTGCCTTACCCGCCAGTGCCTGGGCCTGGTCACCCGTATCGAATGTTCCATTCGCCCTCTCGCGGGGGATACCGGGATGTGGACCTTGTTGTTTGCCGCCGGAATGACCGGTGAACAGCCTTCCACCATCAAGTCCCAAGGCCCGTTTCACGGACCTTTCGTGGCACAAACCATCCTTGATTCGATTGTCGAAAGCCTGACCCTGCACGGGTACGAACTGGCGGACGACCCGCAGATCTGGTGCCTGCACCTGCAGGCGCACTTGCGACAGCTCAATGGCGGGCGGCCGCAAGTGGTGGGAGACATGCATCGATAGGCTATTTCTGCGGCGCGGTGGCCTCGGGCGGCTTGTCCAACCGGACCTCAAACCCATACTCCACCGTATCCAGACCGGTGCGCTGGTAGGTTTCCAATGTGGTTGGCTGGCCGTAGAAGTAATGCACGTCGAACAGCGCCGTGCCGTATTCCTCGGCGCGGTGGCTGACGCCGAGAATTTCCTTCAGGTAGTTGCCGCTGGCGTCCTTGGCATCGAACCGCCAGCTATCGGACGGGAACAGCTTCTGGTCGACAATCAGCGCGTTGTCTTTCAGCTCCAGGCCCTTGGGCAGTTGCCCGGCCGTGAGGCTGCCTTTTTCGATGGTGGCCAGGAACAGTGGCATTGACCCGACGGCAAACCCAGGGTTTTCGGGGAACAGGTTCAGGTCATAGGTGATGGTGCCGCGTCCCGGGTCGACCTCGTAGGCTTCGGCGGGCAGCTCGATCGGCTCACCGAGCTTGCCTTCGTCGTTGGCGGTGAGGAAGGTCACGGGGGCATCGCCGCCGCCCCGGTCTTCGCCCAGCAGGTCGTCGTTGAAGGTGTAGGGGTGATCGAACTCGATGTGTGCTGCGCTGGCGTCATCCACCGATTGGTTGATGGTGACGCTTTTCTTCAACTGGTCTTCGGAAAGCGTGGCGTCCTTGAGCCAGTCCGAAGCCTGGTCGTCATACACGGTGACGGGCATCGGCAACGGCTGTACGGTCTTCTCCAGGCTGTTCTTGTCGAAGCGCCGTACGGGCAGGTCGAGGTCCTTGCGGGTCACCGTGGCCTGGGAAAAGTCGAGGACGCTGACTTGCACGTTGTCGATCAGGCCATTGAAGTACACCTTGGTGTAGTGGCTGTTCTGCTTGTGTTCGAAGGCTTTCTGTTCGTCTTCCAACTGCTTTTCAAAGGCGTCGGACCAGGCCTTCTGCTTTTGCATTTCGGCCAGTTGTTTCTCGTAAAACGCCAGTTGGGCGGCGTTCTCGTTGATTGAGCCCGAGCGCGAGAGAAATTTCCCGGTGGTGTCGCGAGCCTGCACCAGCAGCGGGTTGGGCGATTCATCCACGACTTCCGGTGCCAGCGGGGCGCTGTTGGTCAGTTCGATTTCGGCGTAGTTCTTTTCGAGAGTCAGCAGGGTGACCGTGACGTTTTCTTCGGTGCGTTTGCGGCCCACGTCCTTTTTCGACAGGTCGAAGGTGAAGACTTTACGCGGCGCGATGACTTCCACCTTGCCCTTGAGAGTGACGGGCTGCGGCTGGCTCTTGTTCTCAGTCTCGATGCCTTCGATGAACGGGTAGGTCACCGTCAGGTCATCGGGGTTGGTCAGGTTGGAGCTGGTGGGGCTCAGTTGGATGCCCGGGTCGGTTTCCGACCATTCCGGCTGGAAGGGGATGACCTTGTTGTTGCTCAAGGTCACTGACTGCCATTCCAGGCCGTGGGGGAAGGGGAACTGGTCGGGCATGTTGAAATTGAACGGGAAGATCGGCTGCAGGTCCGTCAGGTAGTCCGAATGGGACGCCTTGCGCAGGACAAACAGGCCATTGATGTAGGTGTCCACCAGGGCCTGGGGCGTGGGGTAATGCTTGAGCAGCGCCAGGGCGTCTTCGCTGTACTCGGCCTCGATAGGCTTGGTGGCGAGCTTGGCCCGTGCCCGCTCCAGCAACAGCAGCGAGCCACCGAGCTCGGACACGGCGTCCTTGAGCTTGGGGTCCTGGATCGCGTCCAGGGACTGTTCGAACTTGGCGGTTTTCTCTTCAAGGCTGGCTTGCTTGTGTTCATCGCTTGGGGAGCAACCGCCGCCCACCAGCAACGCCGCGCACAGGCCAATGCTGGCCAAAGGGGATCGCACATCCATTATCTGAGTTTTCCTGTCCGACATCATCGAGCCGAGTTGATGAGCTCGACACTAGCAGAAAAAATCTTTTACAGATGCCGTACAGATCAGTTTTATCGACGGTTTCTGGCGTTTGCGTGCGGCTGGTATACTCGCCGCCATTTTTAGCCAAGCTGTGTGAGATTCAATGGAACGCTTTATCGAAAATGCAATGTATGCCTCACGCTGGCTGTTGGCGCCGATCTATTTCGGGTTGTCCCTGGGGCTGCTGGCACTGGGGTTGAAGTTCTTCCAGGAAGTGTTCCATGTGATTCCCATCGTGTTCACCATGAGTGAGTCGGATGTGATCCTGGTGCTGCTGTCGTTGATCGACATGGCGCTGGTGGGTGGCCTGCTGGTGATGGTGATGATCAGCGGCTACGAGAACTTCGTCTCCCAGCTGGACATCGACGAAAGCAAAGAGAAGCTCAACTGGCTGGGGACCATGGACTCTTCGTCGCTGAAGATGAAGGTCGCAGCGTCCATCGTGGCGATTTCGTCGATTCATTTGCTGCGGGTCTTCATGGATGCCAAGAACGTCGATCCCGAGCATTTGAAGTGGTACGTGATCATCCACATGACGTTTGTGGTGTCGGCGTTTGCCATGGGTTACCTGGATAAAGTCACCAAGCATTAATTGCAGCCCGACGCTCCCCGTTGCCCGGGTGCAGGGCTCATCAAGGGCGTGGCTTGTGTGCTAGTCTGCTCGCCCTTTTAGTTTGGACGACACCTGTGCCGTCCTACAGCGGAGCCGTTCCATGTCCGAAGTTAATCTGTCCACCGACGAAACCCGCGTGAGCTACGGCATTGGCCGTCAGTTGGGCGACCAGCTGCGCGACAACCCGCCACCGGGCGTCAGCCTGGACGCGATCCTGGCTGGCCTGACCGACGCTTTCGCCGGCAAGCCTAGCCGTGTGGACCAAGAGCAAATGGCCGCAAGCTTCAAGGTCATCCGCGAAATCATGCAAGCCGAAGCTGCTGCAAAGGCTGAAGCGGCTGCTGGCGAAGGCCTGGCTTTCCTGGCTGAAAACGCCAAGCGTGACGGCATCACCACCCTGGCTTCCGGCCTGCAATTTGAAGTGCTGACTGCCGGTGACGGTGCCAAGCCGACCCGCGAAGATCAGGTGCGCACTCACTACCACGGCACCCTGATCGACGGCACTGTGTTCGACAGTTCCTATGAGCGCGGCCAGCCTGCAGAATTCCCGGTTGGCGGCGTGATCGCCGGCTGGACCGAAGCCCTGCAACTGATGAATGCCGGCAGCAAATGGCGTCTGTACGTGCCGAGCGAACTGGCTTACGGCGCTCAAGGCGTTGGCAGCATCCCGCCGCACAGCGTTCTGGTGTTCGACGTCGAGCTGCTCGACGTTCTGTAAGACCTTACCTGCAGGAGCGAGCCTGCTCGCTCCTGCAGTGTTTTGCGCGGTTGCTCATGGATGAAACTTGCCATTGAGATCCGTCACTGGGCGCAACGCCCGGGCATAGCAGAACAGAAACAGATTTCTCACCACTTCCTTCAGCACACCAGGTTCACTGGAACTCAGGCCATTGACGTCCAGGTCGCCCTGATCCTGCAGTTCGCTCAACGCTTCTTCTTCCAGTACCGCGCAGACTTCACCGGTTTCCCGATGGAGGATTCGCAGGTAAGGGTGTGGACGGTCCAGCCAGGCATCGATCAAATAAGTCATGGGAAGCATCTCCTTGATGGGTTTCAATGAGAATAATTCTTATTCATAGAATAGCAAGTGCCTATTGGCGATTTCCGGACTTTTCTGTGTGGATATTGTTTTTGATCAAAAGGCCTGGCCTTTTGCCGCCAGTGCGGAAGTGACGCGGGGGAGGGTGAAGCGCCATCCCGTGCAGGGCACGAGATGGAGGCCGCCGGTTCAGACCTTGCGGACGAACTCGGACTTGAGTTTCATCGGGCCGATACCGTCGATCTTGCAGTCGATATCGTGGTCGCCGTCGCACAGGCGGATGTTCTTGACCTTGGTGCCGACCTTGACCACCAGCGACGTACCTTTGACCTTGAGGTCTTTGATCACGGTGATGGTGTCGCCGTCCTGCAGGACGTTGCCCACAGAGTCTTTCTTCACGGATTCATCGCTGGCAGCCTCGGCTTCGCCACCGATGGTCCATTCATGGGCGCATTCCGGGCAAATCAGCTGGGCGCCGTCTTCGTAGGTGTATTCGGAATTGCATTTCGGGCAGGGTGGCAACGTGCTCACTAAAGCTCCTTTGGTTTCAGGATGGCTAAAAGCGCACATTATATAGGGTTTTAGCCGGGCAGGGTGCAGCAACGCCAGAGAACGCTGTGGGAGCTGGCTTGCCTGCGATTGCATCACCGCGGTGTGACAGACAAACCGAAGTGCCTGCATCGCAGGCAAGCCAGCTCCCACATGAAGCAGATCAGAATCAGTGCGTGCGGGCGACCGCAAACTCACTCAGCTCAACCAGGGCATCCCGGTATTCGCTGGCTGGAAGGGCTTCCAGGCATTGGATGGCGCGAGCGACGTAGTCACGGGCCAGTTGCGCTGTGTATTCGAGGGAGCCCGAGGCTTCCACGGCTTCGCGGATGCTTTCGAGGTCTTCGATCCCGCCTTTCTGGATCGCCTTGCGCACCAGGGCGGCCTGTTCAGGCGTGCCTTCGCGCATGGTGTAGATCAGCGGCAAGGTCGGCTTGCCCTCGGCCAGGTCGTCACCGACGTTCTTGCCCAGGGTTTCGGCGTCGCCGCGGTAATCCAGCAGGTCGTCTACCAACTGGAAGGCCACGCCCAAGTGATCGCCGAAGGTGCGCAGGGCTTCGCTTTGCTCGGGCGTTGCTTCGCACAGGGCCGCGGCGCTGTGGGTCGAGGCTTCGAAGAGCATCGCGGTTTTGCCGCGAATCACTTCCATGTAGGTTTCTTCGGTGGTGCTGGCGTCGCGAACCTTCGACAGTTGCAGCACTTCGCCTTCGGCGATGATGCGCGTGGCCTGTGAAAGAATCTTCATCACCGGCATCGAGCCCAGCTCGACCATCATTTCGAACGAGCGCGAGTATAGGAAGTCGCCCACGAGTACGCTCGGCGCGTTGCCCCACATCGCGTTGGCCGTCTCGCGACCACGGCGCATGCCGGACATGTCGACCACGTCGTCATGCAGCAGGGTGGCGGTGTGCAGGAACTCGATGGTTGCGGCCAGCAGGCGCAGGTCATCGCCTTCGCGGCCCAGGGCCTTGCCACACAGCAACACTAATAAAGGACGCAGGCGTTTACCGCCGGCCGACGTAATGTAGTCGCCAATTTTGGAGACCAGCGGCACTTTAGAAGTCAGCTGCTTCTTGATGATGCCGTCGACGGCGCTAAAATCGTCCGCCACCGCGCGGTAGAAAGCTTGGGGTTGCATCAGCGACAGTCGCTCCAGAAGGGTTGCGCGGCATGCTAGGACCCGCGTCCCCTAGTGTCAAGGCGCGATAGACGGCCACTTGCAACACCTCCATAGCTTGCGTACAATCGCGCACCCTGAACTTCCTGGGCAGCACCTGCCTTACGCAATTGCATTCGGGACGTCCATCCCATGCAGCCATGCCAGCCAATACCTCTTCTTATAAAGCGCTGGGTGAGCAGGATTATCGGAGAAATACCATGTCGTACGCAGTAATTGTTACTGGTGGCAAGCAATACAAGGTCGCCCCAGGTGAATACCTGAAGATCGAGAAGCTGGAAATCGCTACTGGCGAATCCGTTACTTTTGATCGCGTTCTGTTGGTCGCCAATGGCGATGACGTGAACATCGGCGCTCCAGTTGTTGCAGGCGCTACCGTTGTGGCTGAAGTGATCTCCCAAGGTCGTCACGATAAAGTCCGCATCATCAAGTTCCGTCGTCGTAAGCACCACATGAAGCGTATGGGCCACCGCCAGTGGTACACCGAGATCAAAATCACCGGTATTCAGGCTTAATTTCAGCCTAATTCCTCACTAGGAGAATTGACTCATGGCACACAAAAAAGCTGGTGGTAGTACCCGTAACGGTCGCGACTCAGAAGCCAAACGCCTTGGCGTGAAGATGTATGGCGGCCAGGTTATCATTCCGGGCAACATCATCGTGCGTCAGCGCGGCACCCAATTCCACGCCGGTTACGGTGTTGGCATGGGTAAAGATCACACTCTGTTCGCTAAAATCGACGGCGTGATCAAGTTTGAAGTAAAAGGCGCTTTCAACCGCCGTTACGTGAGCATTGTCCCGAAGACTGAAGTCGTCGCGGCATAATTACGTAGTTGCTGGAAAAGCCCTGTCTCGCGACGGGGCTTTTTCGTTTGTGGGGTGAGTCTCTTGCAAAGCTGTTTGTGATGGGCGAAAGCAGTGGATTTGCGGTTGTTGCTTGAGGTCGCTGCGCTCATTTTTGCAAGAGTCTTATGTCTTGGTTTCTTAAGCTCGTCCGTGTGGCGAGAGGCGTTTTGTTATGAAGTTTGTTGATGAAGTTTCGATCCGAGTAAAAGCTGGCGACGGCGGTAACGGTTGCATGAGTTTCCGTCGGGAAAAATTCATCGAAAACGGTGGTCCTAACGGCGGTGATGGCGGTGATGGCGGCTCGGTCTACATGATCGCCGACGAAAACCTCAACACCCTGGTGGACTACCGTTACACCCGGCACTTTGATGCCGAGCGTGGCTCCAACGGCGGCAGCACTGACTGCACCGGTAAAAAAGGCGAAGAGTTGGTGCTGCGGGTTCCGGTCGGTACCACCGTGATCGACTCCGCAACCCAGGAAGTCATCGGCGACCTGACCAAAGCCGGTCAGCGCCTGCTGGTGGCTCATGGCGGCTGGCACGGTCTGGGCAACACCCGTTTCAAATCCAGTACCAACCGTGCACCACGCCAGACCACGCCGGGCAAGCCTGGCGAACAGCGTGACCTCAAGCTGGAAATGAAGGTACTGGCTGACGTGGGCCTGCTGGGCTTGCCGAACGCCGGCAAAAGTACGTTCATTCGCTCGGTGTCTGCTGCCAAGCCGAAAGTCGCCGATTACCCGTTCACCACCTTGGTGCCAAACCTGGGTGTGGTCAGCGTCGATCGCTGGAAGAGCTTTGTGGTTGCGGACATTCCGGGCCTGATCGAAGGTGCTTCCGACGGCGCGGGCCTGGGGATTCGTTTCCTCAAGCACTTGTCCCGTACCCGTTTGCTGCTGCACCTCGTTGACATGGCGCCGCTGGATGACACCAGTGCGCCGGACGCCGCTGAAGTGATTGTCAGCGAGCTGACCAAGTTCAGCCCGTCCCTGGCAGAGCGTGATCGTTGGTTGGTGCTGAACAAGTGCGACCAGATCCTCGAGGAAGAGCACGAAGAGCGCGTCAAGGAAATCGTTGATCGCCTGGAATGGACGGGGCCTGTGTACGTGATCTCGGCCATTGCCAAAGAAGGCACTGAGCGCCTGACTCGCGACATCATGCGTTACCTCGAAGATCGTGCCGACCGCTTGGCCGCCGACCCTGTCTACAAGGCAGAGCTGGCCGAGCTGGATCAGCGTATCGAAGACGAAGCCCGTGCCCAGTTGCAGGCGCTGGATGACCAGCGTGCCCTGCGTCGCAGTGGCGTCAAGTCGGTCCATGACATCGGTGACGACGATTGGGATGAAGAAGACGTGGATGATGAAGACGGTCCGGAAATCATTTACGTGCGCGACTGATTCGTTGCAGTAAACTTAAGCGCCGCTCAATCGAGCGGCGTTTTGGTATCTGGAAATCGGTAGTCACGAATAACGTTATGGGCGGCGCTGGGTCGCGCGGCCCTCTATCTAAGGTTGAAGATGATGCGGAGCAAGGTGACAGGTGCGCAGCGTTGGGTCGTTAAGATCGGTAGCGCGCTGCTGACGGCGGATGGCAAAGGGCTGGATCGTGCGGCCATGAGCGTCTGGGTGGACCAGATGGTGGCCTTGCATGAGGCTGGCGTCGAGTTGGTGCTGGTGTCGTCCGGGGCGGTTGCCGCCGGTATGAGTCGCCTTGGCTGGACCGCGCGACCCAGCGCGATGCACGAGTTGCAAGCCGCTGCCGCCATTGGTCAGATGGGCCTGGTGCAGGCCTGGGAGTCCAGCTTTGCCGAGCACGGTCGCCATACGGCGCAGATTCTGCTGACCCATGACGACTTGTCCGACCGCAAGCGCTACCTGAATGCCCGTAGCACCCTGCGTGCCCTGGTGGAACTCAAGGTAATCCCGGTGATCAATGAGAACGACACCGTGGTGACTGACGAGATTCGCTTTGGCGACAACGACACCCTGGCGGCCTTGGTGGCTAACCTGGTTGAGGCCGATTTGCTGGTGATTCTCACGGATCGCGACGGCATGTTCGACGCTGATCCGCGCAATAACCCTGAGGCGCAGCTGATTTACGAGGCGCGTGCCGATGATCCGGCGCTGGATGCGGTGGCTGGCAGTGTCGGTGGTGCGCTGGGGCGTGGTGGTATGCAGACCAAGCTGCGTGCGGCACGGCTGGCGGCGCGTTCCGGCGCGCATACCATCATCGTTGGCGGTCGGATTGAGCGGGTGCTGGATCGTCTCAAGGCGGGCGAGCGCATCGGTACGCTGCTGTCGCCTGAGCGCGGCATGCTGGCGGCGCGCAAGCAGTGGCTGGCGGGGCATCTTCAGACGCGCGGTACTCTGGTGTTGGATGCTGGTGCGGTTTCAGCGTTGTCCCAAGGCAACAAAAGCTTGTTGCCGGTGGGTGTAAAGCTGGTCCAGGGCAGCTTCCGCCGTGGCGAAATGGTGGTGTGTGTGGCGCCGGATGGTCGTGAGATCGCCCGTGGCCTTGCCAACTACAGTGCCCTTGAGGCGCAGAAAATCATCGGGCAATCGTCTGATGCGATTGTCGGTTTGTTGGGTTATATGGCTGAGCCGGAGCTGGTTCACCGGGATAACCTGATTCTGGTTTAAGCAAAAAGGAATTCTCGATGCGCGTGATGAAGGGGTTGCTCGGTTTGCTGCTGGCGATGCCGTTGCTGGCATCGGCCGAAGAGATTGGCCAGGTGTCGACAGTGTTCAAGTTTGTCGGCCCCAATGACCGGATTGTGGTCGAAGCCTTTGATGACCCGAAGGTGGATGGCGTGACCTGCTACCTGTCCCGTGCCAAGACGGGTGGGGTGAAAGGTGGTCTGGGGTTGGCTGAGGATCGCGCTGAGGCGTCGATTGCCTGTCGTCAGGTGGGCGCGATTCACTTCAAGGGTGAGCTGAAGGACGGGGATGAGGTGTTCAAGGAGCGCACGTCCCTGGTGTTCAAGACCATGCAGGTGGTGCGTTTCCTCGACAAGAAGCGTAATACCCTGGTGTATCTGGTCTACAGCGATCGCTTGATCGAAGGCAGCCCGCAGAATGCGGTGACGGCGATTCCGATCTTGCCGTGGCCTGCAGCGCAATAAATCTGAAGTAGAGCCGGCATGCCGGCTCTTTTTTTGGCTTTCCCAAATCGCAGGCAATAAAAAACCGACCCTGGGGTCGGTTTTTTAACAAGCTTATCGCTTAGGCTGCAGCAGCAAGGTTCAGAGCCTTGATGTGGCCATTCAGACGACCTTTATGGCGAGCAGCCTTGTTCTTGTGGATGATGCCTTTATCGGCCATACGGTCGATAACTGGCACAGCCAGAACGTAAGCAGCTTGAGCTTTTTCAGCGTCTTTTGCGTCAATGGCTTTAACTACATTCTTGATGTAGGTACGAACCATGGAACGCAGGCTGGCGTTGTGGCTGCGACGCTTCTCAGCCTGTTTTGCACGTTTTTTGGCGGAAGGTGTGTTGGCCACCGTCGAGCTCCTCGAAAGACTTTTTAGGAAATAGCAAACAAAATAGGCCGCGAATCATGCCGATGAGTTGAAGTCTTGTCAAGGGCGTGTGATGCGAACTGCTGAGTGGTCGATCTTAAGAGGCGGGTGATTTATTTCCGGCGCTTGACCTGTAAACTCGCGAGCTTTGGCTCTGTGCTTGTTGCAGGCGCGGAGTATCGCATATGTGGGCCGTTTGTTCGCCTGCTCTTTATCTATAGGCAAAAACTCTTTCAATGAACCTGCTCAAATCGTTGGCCGCTGTCAGCTCTATCACCATGATTTCCCGGGTTCTGGGGTTTGTGCGTGACACGCTGCTGGCACGCATTTTTGGCGCCAGCATGGCCACGGATGCCTTCTTTATTGCCTTTAAACTGCCCAATCTGCTGCGGCGGATCTTCGCCGAGGGGGCTTTTTCCCAGGCCTTCGTGCCGATTCTGGCGGAGTACAAGGCCCAGCAAGGCGAGGAGGCGACCCGCACCTTTATTGCCTATGTCTCGGGTTTACTGACCTTGGTGCTGACGCTGGTGACGATCGCCGGGATGCTCGCCGCGCCCTGGGTGATCTGGGCCACGGCCCCCGGTTTTGCCAATACACCGGAAAAATTCGCCCTGACCACTGATCTGTTGCGGGTGACCTTTCCTTATATATTGCTGATTTCCCTGTCGTCCCTGGCCGGGGCGATCCTCAATACCTGGAACCGTTTCTCGGTGCCGGCCTTCGTGCCGACCCTGCTTAACGTCAGCATGATTATTTTCGCGCTGTTCCTGACACCGTATTTCGATCCGCCTGTGATGGCCCTCGGCTGGGCGGTCTTGGCGGGTGGCCTGGCACAACTGCTGTACCAGCTGCCGCACTTGAAGAAAATCGGCATGCTCGTGCTGCCGCGTTTGAATCTCAAGGACACCGGCGTCTGGCGGGTGATGCGCAACATGCTGCCGGCCATCCTCGGGGTTTCCGTCAGCCAGATTTCCCTGATCATCAACACCGCCTTCGCCTCGCTGCTGGTCTCGGGTTCGGTGTCGTGGATGTACTACGCTGACCGTCTGATGGAATTGCCATCCGGCGTGCTCGGCGTGGCACTCGGCACCATCCTGCTGCCAACGCTGTCGCGCACCTATGCCAGCAAAGATCGCCACGAATATTCGCGGATTCTCGACTGGGGCCTGCGCCTGTGCTTCGTGCTGGTGCTGCCGTGCGCCGTGGCCCTGGGTTTGCTCGCCGAGCCGCTGACGGTTGCGCTGTTCCAGTACGGCCAGTTCACCGCGTTTGACGCCTCGATGACCCAACGTGCGCTGATCGCCTATTCCGTCGGCCTGCTGGGCATTATCGTGATCAAGGTGCTGGCCCCCGGCTTTTATGCTCAGCAAAACATTCGTACGCCGGTAAAGATCGCGATCTTTACCCTGGTGGTTACACAACTGCTCAACCTGGCGTTTATCGGTCCGCTGAAGCACGCGGGGCTGGCGCTGGCAATTAGTGTGGGTGCCTGCATCAATGCCGGGCTGCTGTTTTATCAACTGCGCAAACAGAAAATGTTCCAGCCTCAGGCAGGCTGGGGCTCGTTTGGGCTCAAGTTGGTGGTGGCGGTGGGTACGATGGCTGCGGTGTTACTGGGGCTGATGCACTTCCTGCCCGCCTGGGATCAAGGCCATATGCTGGAGCGGTTCATGCGCCTCGGTGCATTGGTGGTCGCTGGTGTGGTGGTGTACTTCGGCATGTTGCTGCTGATGGGCTTCCGTTTACGGGATTTCAATCGCAAGTCGCTGAGCTAGAGACTTTTCGTCGATAAGGCGGTTGTTTTATCGATTCGCGCAAATGGCCTGCGCTGTTGCCTGTCGTCCGGGGCCGGGTGTGGTTATAATCGACCACTTTATGAGCAAGAAGCGCGTTATGCAGCTGGTTCGAGGTCTCCACAACCTGCGCCCCCAGCATCGGGGCTGCGTCGCCACTATTGGCAACTTTGACGGTGTTCACCGTGGCCACCAGGCTATCCTGGCCCGCCTGCGTGAGCGTGCGGTTGAGTTGGGCGTGCCCAGCTGCGTGGTGATTTTTGAACCACAGCCCCGTGAATTCTTTACCCCGGAGACGGCGCCGGCGCGTCTGGCCCGACTGCGGGACAAGCTGCAATTGCTGGCTGAAGAAGGCGTGGACCGTGTCCTCTGCCTGGCTTTCAACCAGCGCTTGCGCAGCCTCAGCGCCGCCGAGTTTGTCGACCGTATCCTGGTGGACGGCCTGGGCGTGCAGCACCTGGAGGTCGGCGATGACTTCCGTTTCGGTTGCGACCGGGTTGGGGACTTCGACTTCCTGCAACAGGCCGGCGTCACCCAGGGTTTTACCGTCGAAGCCGCGCAAACCGTCGAACTGGACGGCCTGCGCGTGAGCAGTACCCAGGTGCGTAACGCCCTGGCCGCTGCCGACTTCGCCTTGGCCGAGCGTTTGCTCGGTCGCCCGTTCCGGATTGCCGGGCGGGTCCTGCATGGCCAGAAGCTGGCGCGCCAATTGGGCACGCCAACCGCCAACGTGCAGCTCAAGCGCCGTCGTGTGCCGCTGACCGGGGTTTACCTGGTGAGTGTCGACATCGACGGCCAATCGTGGCCCGGAGTCGCCAATATAGGCGTCAGGCCCACGGTTGCAGGTGATGGCAAAGCCCACCTGGAAGTTCACCTTTTGGATTTTGCCGGTGATTTGTATGACCGGCGTTTGACGGTGGCTTTCCACCAAAAGCTGCGTGAAGAGCAGCGTTTCGCCTCCCTGGAGGCGTTGAAAACGGCGATCAATGCGGATGTCGCCGTCGCCCGTGCACTAGCCGCACCTAGCGCCCATCGCTAATGAAGAGCCTTAAATGACCGACTATAAAGCCACGCTAAACCTTCCGGACACCGCCTTCCCAATGAAGGCCGGCCTGCCACAGCGCGAACCGCAGATCCTGCAGCGCTGGGACAGTATTGGCCTGTACGGAAAGTTGCGCGAGATTGGCAAGGATCGTCCGAAATTCGTCCTGCACGACGGCCCTCCTTATGCCAACGGTACGATTCATATCGGTCATGCGCTGAACAAGATTCTCAAGGACATGATCGTTCGCTCGAAAACCCTTTCGGGCTTCGACGCGCCTTATGTGCCGGGCTGGGACTGCCACGGCCTGCCGATCGAACACAAAGTCGAAGTGACCTACGGCAAGAACCTGGGCGCGGACAAAACCCGCGAACTGTGCCGTGCCTACGCCACCGAGCAGATCGAAGGGCAGAAGTCCGAATTCATCCGCCTGGGTGTATTGGGCGACTGGGCCAACCCGTACAAGACCATGGACTTCAAGAACGAGGCCGGTGAAATCCGCGCCTTGGCGGAAATCGTCAAGGGCGGTTTCGTATTCAAGGGCCTCAAGCCCGTGAACTGGTGCTTCGATTGCGGCTCGGCCCTGGCTGAAGCAGAAGTCGAGTACGAAGACAAAAAGTCCTCGACCATCGACGTCGCCTTCCCGATCGCCGACGAAGCCAAACTGGCTGAAGCCTTCGGTCTGGCGAGCCTGGCCAAGCCAGCCTCCATCGTGATCTGGACCACCACTCCGTGGACCATCCCGGCCAACCAGGCGCTGAACGTGCACCCGGAATTCACCTACGCCCTGGTGGACGTCGGTGACAAACTGCTGGTGCTGGCTGAAGAGCTGGTCGAGTCGTGCCTTGCCCGCTACAACCTGCAAGGCTCGGTGATCGCGACCACCACCGGCTCCGCGCTGGAACTGATCAACTTCCGTCACCCGTTTTACGACCGTCTGTCGCCAATCTACCTGGCTGAGTACGTTGAACTGGGCGCTGGCACCGGCGTGGTTCACTGCTCGCCTGCCTATGGCGTAGACGACTTCGTGATCTGCAAGCAGTACGGCCTAGTCAACGACGACATCATCAATCCAGTGCAAAGCAATGGCGTGTACGCGCCGTCCCTGGAATTCTTCGGTGGCCAGTTCATCTTCAAGGCCAACCCGGCGATCGTCGACAAGCTGGCTGAGGTCGGTGCGCTGCTGCACACCGAAACCATCACCCACAGCTACATGCACTGCTGGCGTCACAAGACCCCGCTGATCTACCGCGCCACCGCGCAGTGGTTTATCGGTATGGACAAAGAGCCGACCAGCGGCGAAACCCTGCGCAAGCGTGCGATCAAGGCGATCGAAGACACCAATTTCGTTCCGGCCTGGGGTCAGGCGCGCCTGCACTCGATGATCGCCAACCGTCCGGACTGGTGCATCTCCCGCCAGCGTAACTGGGGCGTGCCGATCCCGTTCTTCCTGAACAAGGAAAGCGGCGAGCTGCATCCACGTACCGTCGAGCTGATGGAAGTGGTTGCCCAGCGTGTTGAGCAAGAGGGCATCGAAGCCTGGTTCAAGCTGGACGCCGCCGAGCTGCTGGGCGACGAAGCGCCACTGTACGACAAGATCAGCGACACCCTCGACGTGTGGTTCGACTCCGGCACCACTCACTGGCACGTATTGCGTGGTTCGCACCCGATGGGCCACGAGACCGGCCCGCGTGCCGATCTGTACCTGGAAGGTTCCGACCAGCACCGTGGCTGGTTTCACTCCTCGTTGCTGACCGGCTGCGCGATCGACGATCACGCCCCTTACCGCGAGCTGCTGACCCACGGTTTCACCGTCGACGAGAACGGTCGCAAGATGTCCAAGTCCCTGGGCAACGTGATCGCGCCGCAAAAGGTCAACGACACCCTGGGCGCCGACATCATGCGCCTGTGGGTTGCCTCTACCGATTATTCGGGCGAGATGGCCGTGTCCGAGCAGATTCTGCAGCGCAGCGCCGATGCCTATCGCCGGATCCGAAATACCGCACGTTTCATGCTCTCGAACCTGACCGGTTTCAACCCGGCCACCGACATCCTGCCGGCCGAGGAAATGCTCGCCCTGGACCGTTGGGCCGTGGACCGTACCCTGTTGCTGCAGCGCGAGCTGCAAGAGCACTACGGCGAATACCGCTTCTGGAACGTTTACTCGAAGATCCACAACTTCTGCGTGCAGGAGCTGGGTGGTTTCTACCTCGACATCATCAAGGACCGCCAGTACACCACGGGTGCCAACAGCAAGGCCCGCCGTTCGGCGCAAACCGCGCTGTACCACATCTCTGAGGCGCTGGTGCGCTGGATCGCGCCGATCCTGGCGTTCACCGCCGATGAGCTGTGGGAATACCTGCCGGGCGAGCGTAACGAGTCCGTGATGCTCAACACCTGGTACGAAGGCCTGACCGAATTGCCGGCTGACTTCGAACTGGGCCGCGAGTACTGGGAAGGCGTGATGGCCGTCAAGGTTGCCGTGAACAAGGAACTGGAAGTGCAGCGCGCGGCGAAGGCCGTAGGCGGCAACCTGCAGGCCGAAGTCACGCTGTTTGCCGAGGAAGGCCTGACCGCCGACCTGGCCAAGCTGAGTAACGAACTGCGCTTTGTCTTGATCACCTCGACCGCCAGCCTGGCGCCGTTTGCCCAAGCGCCTGCGGATGCCGTCGCGACCGAAGTCCCTGGCCTCAAGCTCAAAGTGGTCAAGTCCTCCTTTGCCAAGTGCGCCCGTTGCTGGCACTGCCGTGAAGATGTTGGCGTGAACCCTGAGCATCCGGAAATCTGCGGTCGTTGCGTCGACAACATCTCTGGCGCTGGCGAGGTTCGTCACTATGCCTGAAGCCAGTCGTTTTGGACGCCTGGGCTTGCTCGTGTTGAGCGTGCTGGTGCTGGTCATTGACCAGCTCAGCAAGGCTCACTTCGAAGGCGCCCTGGAGATGTACCAGCAGATCGTGGTGATTCCTGACTATTTCAGCTGGACCCTGGCCTACAACACCGGCGCTGCGTTCAGCTTCCTGGCTGACAGTTCCGGCTGGCAGCGCTGGCTGTTTGCCCTGATCGCCGTGGTGGTCAGTGCCGTGCTGGTGGTCTGGCTCAAGCGCCTGGGGCGCAATGACACCTGGCTGGCCGTCGCTTTGGCGCTGGTGCTGGGTGGCGCATTGGGCAACTTGTACGACCGCATTGCCTTGGGCCATGTGATCGACTTTATTCTGGTGCATTGGCAGAACCGCTGGTACTTCCCGGCATTCAACTTTGCCGACAGCGCCATCACCGTCGGTGCAATCATGCTGGCGTTGGATATGTTCAAAAGTAAGAAAACCGGAGAGACCGTTCATGACTGAACAGGTATTGGCTGAGCAACGCATCGGCCAGAACACGGAAGTCACCTTGCATTTCGCATTGCGCCTGGAGAATGGCGACACGGTCGACAGCACGTTCGACAAGGCCCCGGCGACCTTCAAGGTCGGCGACGGCAACCTGCTGCCGGGTTTCGAAGCGGCACTGTTCGGTTTCAAGGCCGGCGATAAGCGCGACCTGCAGATCCTGCCGGAAAGCGCCTTTGGCCAGCCCAACCCGCAAAACGTGCAGATCATCCCGCGTTCGCAGTTCCAGGACATGGAACTGTCGGAAGGCCTGCTGGTGATCTTCAACGATGCGGCGAATACCGAACTGCCGGGTGTGGTGAAGGCCTTTGATGACGCGCAAGTGACCATCGATTTCAACCACCCGTTGGCCGGGAAAACCTTGACCTTTGATGTCGAAATCATCGACGTTAAAGCGCTGTAACTAACGAAATCGGCCTACTGTAGGGGCGAGCTTGTTGTGGCGAGGGAGCTTGCTCCCGTTGGAGTGCGTAGCACTCCCAAACTGTTCATCGAGATACACCTGATGTGTCTCGATTGCCCAGGTTGGGGCTGCTTCGCAACCCAGCGGGAGCAAGCTCCCTCGCCATACAAGCTCGCTCCTACAGGGCAAGACACGAGGCACAGCATGCAAATCAAACTCGCCAACCCCCGTGGCTTCTGCGCCGGCGTGGACCGGGCGATTGAAATCGTCAACCGCGCCCTGGAAGTCTTCGGGCCGCCGATTTACGTGCGCCATGAAGTCGTCCACAACAAGTTCGTGGTCGAAGACCTGCGCAGTCGCGGCGCCATCTTTGTTGAAGAATTGGACCAGGTGCCGGACGACGTTATCGTCATTTTCAGCGCCCACGGTGTTTCCCAGGCTGTACGCACCGAAGCTGCTGGCCGTGGCCTGAAGGTGTTCGATGCTACCTGCCCGCTGGTGACCAAGGTGCATATCGAGGTCGCGCGCTACAGCCGTGATGGTCGTGAATGCATCCTGATCGGCCACGCCGGTCACCCGGAAGTCGAAGGCACCATGGGCCAGTACGACGCCAGCAATGGCGGCGCGATCTACCTGGTGGAAGACGAAAAAGACGTCGCCGCGTTGCAGGTGCACAACCCGGAGAAGCTGGCCTTCGTTACCCAGACCACCCTGTCGATGGATGACACCAGCCGTGTCATCGATGCGTTGCGTACCCGCTTCCCCGCGATTGGCGGGCCGCGCAAGGACGACATCTGCTACGCCACGCAAAACCGCCAGGATGCGGTCAAGCAATTGGCCGACGAATGCGACGTGGTGCTGGTGGTGGGAAGCCCAAACAGCTCCAACTCCAACCGTCTGCGGGAACTGGCCGAGCGCATGGCCACCCCGGCTTACCTGATCGATGGTGCCGAAGACATGCAGCGCGGCTGGTTCGATGGCGTCGAGCGCATCGGCATCACGGCGGGTGCCTCGGCCCCGGAAGTGCTGGTGCGTGGGGTTATTCAGCAACTGCAGGCCTGGGGCGCCAAGGGCGCTGATGAACTGGCCGGCCGTGAAGAAAACATCACTTTCTCCATGCCCAAGGAGCTGCGGGTTCGTTCGCTGCTCTGAGTCCCAAGGGGCCGGCGTAGCCCCGGCACAGCGCCTGCTCGGTTTTGTTACTGCGCAGGCTGATGCGCCCGCTGGCCGCCAGCACTATTTGATACAGGCTCAGTTGCTGGTCCGTCGCACACACGTGAACGGTGCCGGCGCTGAAAGCCCCTGCTGATAGCAATGGTTCACCCAGGCCGCTGAAGCGTATCTGGGTTCTCACCGGCGTATTCCCCACAATCGGTATCTGGCCACTGTCCTGGCGCTCCAGCAGCACTGGGTTCTGATCGTCGAGATGGCCGCGACCGTTCAGGTCCAGTATTACCCTCCATCCCCGGCTCCAGTCATCATCCAGTGCATGGATAACCACCGTGCGATTGCGCGCGATGGCTTCCGTGCGGGCGTAACGCACCCCTCCGGCGAGGGATTCGGCGGCGTTCTGTCGCCGTTGCGACTCAAGCAACCCCTTGAGGCTCGGCACTGCCAGATTGGCCAGGATGCCGCTCAGGAACAGGCCCAGAATTAGCTCAATCAGCGAGAAACCTCGTTGTTTCATATGCCGTCCCTCCGTGGACGCGGTGTGATTTTTTCAGTCAGTGCCGGATGGCAGACATAGTTATAGCGCCCAGGCCGGGGCGTTGAATGATGGCCACTCTGTCCAAAGTATTTCCCATTGTTCCGGGGTGCAGCGCTCAGGCGAGACCGGCGCTAGTCTTGCCTCGCACTGCAGATTTTCCGCTGCCTTTTGATGACCTTCGACACGGATGACGATGGTAATGAACGCTTGCCCCGTAACACTTGGCCCCCAACCGACCCAAGCCGGGATGACCCTGATCGAGGTCCTGGTATCCGTGCTGATCCTCGCCGTCGGCCTGCTGGGGGCTGCGGTGATTCAGCTCAATGCGCTGAAATACACCGACAGTTCCAGGATGACCAGCCAGGCCAGTTTCATCGCGTACGACATGCTCGACCGGATCCGCGCCAACTCTGGCGCTGATTACTCCTGGGGGCAGAGCGAGCGTGCGCCTTCCAGTACTTCAGTCGCGAGTGTCCGCGATCTGGACCTGCACGATTTTGAAGCCAACATCGCAGGATTTGCGGGGGAGAGCGCCAAGGGTTCGGTTGCGGTCAATCAGCGAGAAGTGACGATCAGTATCAGTTGGGACGACTCCCGTGGAGCCAAGGCTCAAGGCGCCCGGGAAACGTTCACCCTGACCAGCCGGGTCGCCGTCGACCCGAGGGGGTTGCCATGACCGGCGTTGCTCGAGGTTTCAGCCTGGTGGAGTTGCTGCTTGCATTGGCCCTCGGCCTGCTGCTGATCATGGGGGTGACCCAGATCGCGCTCAGCTCCCGAAACACTCACGCCAGCCAGCGTGCGGCCTCGTTGTTGCAGGATGATGCACGGTTTGTCCTGGGCAAACTGATTCAGGAAATACGCCAGGCAGGCATGTTTGGTTGCCTGTCCACCGCATCAATCAGCAACGCTCCCGCAGGGTTCGACCGCCCCATCGGCTGGAGTGCCAGCGGCAACTCCCGGTCCCTGACGCTGGTGACCGCTGACGTCGGAGAGGGTGGCAGCAAACCTGACTGGACGGTGCTTTCCGATTGCACCAGTTCTGCCCACGCTTTTGGGGGAAGTCCACCGACACCAGCGCCCGGGCAAATCCGCTTTCCACTGCGCAAGCTGACTTACACCTTTGAAGGCGGGCAATTGAAGCTCAGCACACTGGCAGCCCCGAGCAAGGCGGTACTGGTGGATAACGTGGGGGCTTTCGATATCAGTTTCGGGGTGGCCGGGAAGGCGGGATCAACGGTTGTCACCCGATACAGCCCCAGCCCCGGCGACGAGTCGCTTATACGCAGTGTGCGGGTTCTGCTGACGCTTCAGGACCCAAATGGGCTCGTGAAAGACCAGACCTACAGCGTTGTTGCAGCGCTACGTAATCGTCTGGAGTAGCTCGCCCATGGATTATTACCGCTCTCGTTCGAGGCAGGCAGGTATGGTTTTGCTGATCAGCCTGGTATTCCTGCTGTTGTTGGCGCTCCTCGGATTGTCTTCGATGCAGGGGGCCATCTCGCAAGAAAAAATGACCGGCAGCGTTCGACAGCGCAACCAGTCGTTTCAACTGGCCGAAAGCGGCCTCAGGCTTGGAGAGTCTGTGGTGCAGGCGCCTGGTTTTGCCCTGCGTCCTTGCCACTCGACTGCTGCGTGTGCGCCACCTCCCGAGTCGGCTTCGGTAGTGGGGCCAGGGACGAACCCCGTGTCGGCTGTCACTTGGGTGGGGATGACAGATGGCGTTTACGGAATTCAAAACCTGGGGCCGGGGATGGGCTTGGCTCATCTCCCAGCAGAGACCCAGGCCACCCTTTATCGAGTAACGTCGGTGGGACTCAGCGGTCATTCGCGTTCCGTCCTGGAGACGGTGTATGCGCGCGTGGGCAGCGGCGCCGATGAGCGTTTTCGAAGAATCATGTGGCGACAACTTCAATAGGTGAGCGGCACGATGAGCAAGGATTGCACTGGTTTCACCCTGATCGAATTATTGATCGCCGTGGCGATCATCGGCCTTCTGGTCAGCGTCGCCTATCCCGGCTATACGAGCCATATGAAAAAGGTCTATCGCGCCGAAATTGCCGGGTTGCTGACCGAGCAAGCTCAGCACCTGGAGCGTTATTACGCGAGGAACGGCACTTTTATTGATGCGACTGGCGTCATCGCCGGCAATGATCGCTATAGAATCACCCCTGCATTGAACCCTCAGGATTTCGTTCTGCTTGCCACGCCCGCAGTTGACTCGGTGATGGCGGGCGATCCCTGTGCAGCCTTCAGCCTCACCAGTGCCGGTGCGCGAAGCAATCCGGGAGCCGCGCCTGACATGACGCGCAAGGCGTGCTGGGGGCAATGATGAGGAAGCTGGATGATTGGGCTCCGGGCGTGCCTTTTTCTTTTTATCGGCTGGATCGAACAATGGCTAAGCAACAGCAAGTAGTGGTTGTGGGTGGTGGGGTAATTGGCTTGTTGACGGCGTTCAATCTGGCGTCCCAGGGGCAAGCGGTTGTGTTGCTGGATCGCTCTGAGGTCGGGCAGGAGTCTTCCTGGGCTGGCGGCGGTATTGTTTCCCCGCTGTACCCATGGCGCTATAGCCCGGCGGTGACAGCCCTGGCGCACTGGTCCCAGGATTTTTACCCGCAACTGGCCGCGCGTCTGTTCGCGGCTACTGGCGTTGACCCGGAAGTCCACACCACCGGCCTGTATTGGCTGGACCTGGACGATGAGGCGGAGGCGCTTGCCTGGGCAGCCCGCGAAGGGCGCCCGCTGAGCAAGGTGGATGTTTGCGCTGCCCATGACGCGGTGCCGGTGCTGGGTGCCGGGTTTTCCCGGGCGATCTATATGGCGGATGTGGCCAATGTGCGTAATCCCCGTTTGGTCAAATCCCTCAAGGCAGCCTTGTTGGCCCTGCCGGCCGTGACGATTCACGAGCAGTGCGCGGTTGACGGGTTTATTCAAGAGGGCGGTAAGGTTGTCGGGGTGAGTACGGTGCTCGGGCCGATCCGTGGCGATCAGGTAGTGCTTGCTGCCGGAGCCTGGAGCGGTGAGTTGCTGGGTAGCCTCGGGCTGGTATTGCCCGTGGAGCCGGTCAAGGGACAGATGATCTTGTACAAATGCGCGTCGGACTTTTTGTCGTGCATGGTCCTGGCCAAGGGCCGGTATGCGATTCCGCGGCGAGACGGACACATTCTGATCGGTAGCACCCTGGAGCATGAGGGGTTCGACAAGACCCCCACCGATTCAGCCCTGGAAAGCCTGAAAGCCTCTGCCGCCGAATTGATCCCGGCACTGGCCGACGCCGAGGTGGTGGGGCATTGGGCCGGCTTGCGGCCCGGGTCGCCGGAAGGCATTCCCTATATTGGCAAGGTGCCAGAGTTTGACGGGCTATGGCTCAACTGCGGGCATTATCGCAACGGTCTGGTGCTGGCGCCGGCGTCCTGCCAATTGTTTGCCGATTTGTTGCTGGGGCGTAAGCCGATTATTGATCCGGCGCCTTACGCGCCAGCAGGCCGGATCAACGCTGGATAGATTTCGGTCCTTGCTCCAGATGCGCCTGGGTGCAATACCATTCCTGGCGCAGGCTCAAGGCTCGATCCTGTGGTAGGTGAAGGCCGCAGTGGGCGCAACGAACCATCTGGATAGGGCCTTGTTCGCTGGGCCGCTGCTGTTTGGCGGCCGGACTTTTGAATTTGCGCCAAAACCATACCGCGGCAGCAATAACGGCGATCCAGAACAGTAGACGAACCATGGTGGGCAGCTTCTCGACAAGGGATTCGGCAGTTTAGCCAAGGACGTGACAGGCGCACAGCGCAATTATGCAGCGCAATAAAAAAGGGAGCTCAAGAGCTCCCTTTTTGCATCGCGCTAAACAATCAGTCAAAGATACCGAAAGTCATGTAGCTGAACCACGAGCGATCTTCGTTGTTGCCCAGGGCTTGAGGCCCTTGCTCTTCGATCACGTCGCCGTTTTCGTCACGAGGCTTGAGGTCCGATGGAATCGAATCCTTGGCGTCCTGGTATTGCTTGATGATGTCCTGGTTGGCGCGGGTTTCGCCCGGCGGCAGCGGTGGACGGGACTCGATCAGGCCCAGGGTGTACTTGCTCAACCACGAACGGTTGTCGGCTTCGGCAACCTGTGGCACGAACTGGCCGTCCTTCAGGCTTGGGTGGTCCGGGTAGTTGAGCTTCAGGGTTTCCAGGCTGGTGGCCGCCAGGGCGTCCAGGTGCAGGCGCTGGTAAGCCTCGGTCATCACGGCCAGGCCGTCACCCACCGATGGGGTTTCCTGGAAGTTTTCCACTACGTAGCGGCCACGGTTGGCGGCAGCGACATAGGCCTGACGGGTCAGGTAGTAGTGGGCTACGTGGATCTCGTAGGAAGCCAGCAGGTTGCGCAGGTAGATCATGCGCTGCTTGGCGTCCGGCGCGTAGCGGCTGTTGGGGTAGCGGCTGGTCAGCTGGGCGAACTCGTTGTAGGAGTCGCGGGCAGCGCCCGGGTCACGCTTGGTCATGTCCAGCGGCAGGAAGCGCGCCAACAGGCCAACGTCCTGGTCAAACGAGGTCAGGCCCTTGAGGTAGTAGGCGTAGTCGACGTTCGGGTGCTGAGGGTGCAGGCGGATAAAACGCTCGGCGGCGGACTTGGCAGCTTCCGGCTCGGCGTTCTTGTAGTTGGCGTAGATCAGCTCGAGCTGGGCCTGGTCGGCGTAGCGCCCGAACGGATACCGCGACTCCAGTGCCTTCAGCTTTGCCGTGGCGCTGGTGTAGCTGTGGTTGTTCAGGTCGGTCTGAGCTTGTTGGTACAGCTCGACCTCGCTCAGGTTTTCGTCGACGACTTCCTTTGTTGACGAGCAAGCAGCAGTCATGGCGAGGATGGCGATCAGCAGCAGGTGTTTCACTTGCATGGCGGCTTGCGTCCCTATGACGGCCGCTGTCTTGGGCGGGGCCGTCCTGTTATGATGAGCGCCCCTTGGAAAGCCTCGGGGCAAAAGACGCCGTATTTAACCACAAGCGCGCAGCCGAAACCAAAGGCTGTGCCACGCCTAGTCTGAGCATGTCCGATAAAATTGAACTTCGCGCAGAGGTGCCGTCCGAATTGGGCGGCCAACGCCTCGATCAAGTCGCCGCACAATTATTCGCTGAGCACTCGCGCTCGCGCCTTTCCGCCTGGATCAAAGACGGCCGCCTGACTGTGGATGGAGCGGTTATCCGCCCGCGAGACATAGTTCATGGTGGTGCGATTCTTGAGCTGACTGCCGAGCAGGAAGCCCAGGGAGAATGGATCGCCCAGGACATTGAACTGGACATCGTCTATGAAGACGACGACATCCTGGTGATCAATAAACCCGCAGGCCTGGTGGTGCACCCGGCCGCCGGGCACGCTGATGGCACCCTGCTCAACGCCTTGTTGCACCACGTGCCGGACATCATCAATGTCCCGCGTTGCGGCATCGTGCACCGCTTGGACAAGGACACGACCGGCCTCATGGTGGTGGCCAAGACCATTCAGGCGCAGACGCAGTTGGTCACACAACTGCAGAGCCGCAGCGTCAGTCGGATCTATGAATGTATCGTGATCGGCGTGGTAACCGCCGGTGGCAAAATCAATGCCCCGATCGGTCGCCACGGCCAGCAGCGCCAGCGCATGGCGGTAATGGAAGGCGGCAAACAAGCGGTCAGCCACTACCGTGTGCTCGAGCGTTTCCGCTCCCACACCCACGTGCGGGTCAAGCTGGAAACCGGCCGTACCCACCAGATTCGGGTGCATATGGCGCACATCAACTTCCCGTTGGTCGGAGATCCGGCCTACGGTGGTCGCTTCCGTATTCCGCCAGCGGCCAGTGCAACCATGGTTGATTCGCTGAAAACCTTCCCGCGCCAGGCGCTGCACGCACGCTTCCTGGAACTGGACCATCCGACGAGCGGTAAGCGGATGAGCTGGGAATCGCCACTTCCAGACGATTTTGTCTGGTTGTTGTCGCTGCTCAAGCAGGATCGCGAGGCGTTTATCGGATGAGTGACTGGCTGATTCCTGACTGGCCCGCGCCGGCCGGAGTGAAAGCCTGCGTTACCACCCGTGCGGGCGGCGTCAGTCTGGCGCCGTTCGACAGCCTCAATCTCGGCGATCATGTCGAGGACAGCCTCGAAGCCGTTCTCGAAAATCGTCGTCGCCTCACCGATGCCTTCAATATCCAGCCGGCCTGGCTGCGTCAGGTTCACGGTGTGGTTGTGGTTGAGGCTGATCCTGGCCGAACTGCTGAAGCCGATGGCAGTTGGACCAGCACCCCAGGCATTGCTTGCACATCAATGACGGCTGATTGCCTGCCTGCCTTGTTTTGCAATCGCGCCGGTACCCGCGTCGCGGCTGCCCATGCCGGTTGGCGTGGCCTGGCTGCGGGTGTCCTGGAAGCCGCCTTTGAAAGCCTGGATGCCGAACCTGGTGAAGTGCTGGTTTGGCTGGGCCCGGCCATCGGCCCGCAAGCCTTTGAAGTGGGCCCGGAAGTGCGTGAAGCCTTTATGCGGCAACTTCCGGAAACGATTGAGGCCTTCGTCCCCAGTCAGAGCCCGGGCAAGTTCATGGCCGACATTTACCAACTGGCCCGCCTGCGCCTTGCAGCTCGCGGCGTCACGGCTGTGTACGGTGGCGGCTTCTGTACCGTGACCGATCCCCGTTTCTATTCCTACCGTCGCAGCCCGCGCACCGGTCGGTTTGCCTCCCTTATCTGGCTGGAACGCTAGACTCTCCTGACCTGCGTCAACTATCCGTAGCTTGAATCTTCCAGAATCCACCCCATCTATAGGGGTATCTGGCAGGTTTCTTCATTCAGGATGTGTTTGTTCATAGCTCCGGCCTGCTCAAAAGGAAGGTGACTAATGCGTATTGATCGTTTAACCAGCAAATTGCAGTTGGCTTTATCTGACGCCCAATCTCTGGCGGTTGGCCTGGACCATTCGGCCATTGAGCCTGCGCACTTGATGCAAGCGCTCCTGGAGCAGCAAGGCGGTTCCATCAAACCCTTGCTGATGCAGGTGGGCTTTGACGTCAACAGCCTGCGCAAGGAGTTGAGCAAAGAGCTCGACCAACTGCCGAAAATCCAAAATCCTACTGGCGACGTGAACATGTCCCAGGATTTGGCGCGCCTGTTGAATCAGGCAGACCGCCTGGCCCAGCAGAAGGGTGACCAGTTCATTTCCAGTGAAGTGGTGCTGCTCGCCGCGATGGACGACAACAGCAAGCTCGGCAAATTGTTGCTGGGCCAGGGCGTGAGCAAAAAAGCCCTGGAAAATGCCATCAACAATCTGCGTGGCGGTGAAGCGGTAAATGACCCTAACCACGAGGAGTCGCGCCAAGCGCTGGACAAATACACCGTCGACCTGACCAAGCGCGCCGAAGAGGGCAAGCTCGATCCGGTGATCGGTCGTGACGATGAGATTCGTCGCACCATCCAGGTCCTGCAGCGTCGCACCAAGAACAACCCGGTGCTGATCGGCGAACCTGGCGTGGGTAAAACCGCCATTGCCGAAGGCCTGGCCCAGCGCATCATTAATGGCGAAGTGCCGGACGGCCTTAAAGGCAAGCGCCTGCTGTCCCTGGACATGGGGTCGCTGATTGCTGGCGCCAAGTTCCGTGGCGAGTTCGAAGAGCGCCTGAAATCCCTGTTGAATGAACTGTCGAAGCAGGAAGGGCAGATCATTCTGTTTATCGACGAACTGCACACAATGGTCGGCGCCGGTAAAGGCGAAGGTTCGATGGATGCGGGCAACATGCTTAAGCCAGCACTGGCGCGTGGTGAGTTGCATTGCGTTGGTGCGACCACGCTGAACGAATACCGGCAGTACATCGAGAAGGATGCGGCCCTTGAGCGTCGCTTCCAGAAAGTACTGGTGGAAGAACCGAGTGAAGAAGACACCATCGCCATCCTGCGGGGCCTGAAAGAGCGGTATGAGGTCCACCATAAAGTCGCGATCACCGATGGCGCGATCATTGCGGCGGCGAAATTGAGCCATCGCTACATCACCGACCGTCAGTTGCCGGACAAGGCCATCGACCTGATCGACGAAGCGGCCAGCCGCATTCGGATGGAGATCGATTCGAAGCCCGAAGTGCTGGACCGTCTGGACCGGCGCCTGATTCAGCTGAAAGTTGAATCCCAGGCCTTGAAGAAAGAAGAGGACGAGCCGGCGAAGAAACGCCTGGAAAAACTCCAGGAAGAAATTGTTCGCCTGGAACGTGAGTATTCGGACCTCGAAGAAATCTGGACCTCGGAAAAGGCCGAAGTGCAGGGTTCTGCGCAGATCCAGCAGAAGATCGAGCAGTCCCGTCAGGAACTGGAAGCCGCCCGTCGTAAGGGCGACCTGAACCGCATGGCCGAGTTGCAGTACGGGGTGATCCCGGACCTGGAGCGCAGTCTGCAGATGGTCGACCAGCACGGCAAGCCTGAGAACCAGTTGCTGCGCAGCAAGGTGACCGAGGAAGAAATCGCCGAAGTCGTCTCGAAGTGGACCGGTATCCCTGTGTCGAAAATGCTCGAAGGCGAGCGCGACAAGCTGCTGAAGATGGAAAGCCTGTTGCACCAGCGTGTCATCGGCCAGGACGAGGCGGTGATTGCGGTGTCCAACGCGGTACGGCGTTCACGGGCCGGGTTGTCCGACCCTAACCGTCCGAGCGGCTCGTTTATGTTCCTCGGCCCGACCGGTGTGGGTAAGACTGAACTGTGCAAGGCCTTGGCGGAGTTCCTCTTTGACACTGAAGAGGCCATGGTGCGGATCGATATGTCCGAGTTCATGGAGAAACATTCCGTGGCCCGCCTGATCGGGGCGCCACCAGGCTATGTAGGCTACGAAGAGGGCGGTTACCTGACGGAGGCGGTACGGCGTAAGCCTTACTCGGTGATCCTTCTGGACGAGGTCGAGAAGGCCCACCCGGATGTATTCAACGTGTTGCTGCAAGTGCTGGAAGATGGCCGCCTGACGGACAGTCACGGACGTACCGTGGACTTCCGCAATACGGTGATCGTGATGACCTCCAACCTGGGCTCGGTACAGATCCAGGAACTGGTGGGTGATCGTGAAGCCCAGCGCGCAGCCGTGATGGACGCGCTGACCAGTCACTTCCGGCCGGAGTTCATCAACCGGGTCGATGAAGTGGTGATCTTCGAGCCTCTGGCACGGGATCAGATCGCGGGCATCACCGAGATCCAGTTGGGCCGCCTGCGCAGCCGTCTGGCGGAGCGCGAGTTGTCCCTGGACCTGAGCCGCGAGGCGTTGGACAAGCTGATCGCCGTCGGTTACGACCCGGTGTATGGCGCACGGCCGTTGAAGCGTGCGATCCAGCGCTGGATCGAGAACCCGTTGGCACAGCTGATCCTGTCGGGCAGCTTTATGCCGGGCACCAGCGTCGAGGCGACGGTGGAGAACGACGAAATCGTCTTCCACTAAGCTCGAGTGGTACTGCTATAAGAAGAGGCCCCGCATTGCGGGGCCTTTTTTTTCGATAGGGCGTTGAACTGTAAGGCAAAGGCTTGTAAAGTGCGCCCCGCAGCAACGTCAGCCCAACGGTTTCTTCTCCCCAAGGAGAAATCAGAAAGAAGCGCAAATCATTGTCTTAAAAGCAATTTAAAGGGTTGACAGGGGTTTTTAAGATTGTAGAATAGCGCGCCTCAGAGGCACTAACGTAGCGATACGGAAGCGTCGAAGAGAAGGTAACAAGCAACAACGTAACACTTTGAAATATGTAGTTCCGTGATAGCTCAGTCGGTAGAGCAAATGACTGTTAATCATTGGGTCCCAGGTTCGAGTCCTGGTCACGGAGCCAATTTCAAAACCGGGGTATAGCGCAGTCCGGTAGCGCGCCTGCTTTGGGAGCAGGATGTCAGGAGTTCGAATCCCCTTACCCCGACCATATTTGGGTCGTTAGCTCAGTTGGTAGAGCAGTTGGCTTTTAACCAATTGGTCGTAGGTTCGAATCCCACACGACCCACCATTTTTGAGACCAGTTAACGCTGGAATCGAATCTTAAGATCAGAGGCCAAAAGCGCTGATCGAAGAAGGCGACTGAGAGGTCGCCTTTTTTTTACCGGGGTATAGCGCAGTCCGGTAGCGCGCCTGCTTTGGGAGCAGGATGTCAGGAGTTCGAATCCCCTTACCCCGACCATATTAAAAATCCTCGTATCGAAAGATACGGGGATTTTTTTTGTGCGCGAAATCCTGGCCGTACCACAAAACAAATGTGGGAGCGGGCTTGCTCGCGAAAGTGGTGTGTCAGTCAGTACATCTGGCACTGAACCACCGCTTTCGCGAGAAAGCCCGCTCCCACACTAACCGAGTCCTATCCGGGAAGGTGCTGTCAGTGCAGTTTTAGACGCGGCTCAGTGCCTCGCCCAATCTTGCTCCCCAGCATCAGCATCGCCGTGCGGAAGAAGCCATACAGCGCCATCTGGTGCATGCGGTACAGCGACACATAAAACATCCGCGCCAGCCAGCCTTCCAGCATCACGCTGCCGGTCAGGTTGCCCATCAAGTTACCCACAGCCGAAAAACGCGACAGCGAAATCAGCGAGCCATAGTCGGTGTACTTATACGACGGCAGCTCCTTGCCCTCGATCCGCAGTTTCAGCGACTTGGCCAGCAACGACGCCTGTTGGTGAGCCGCTTGGGCCCGTGGCGGCACATTGCGATCAGTGCCGGGTTGCGGGCAGGCCGCGCAGTCACCAAAGGCGAAGATATTTTCGTCGCGAGTGGTTTGCAGGGTCGGCAGCACTTGCAGTTGGTTGATGCGGTTGGTTTCCAGGCCATCAATGTCCTTGAGGAACCCTGGCGCACGAATGCCGGCGGCCCAGACCTTGAGGCTGGCCGGAATCACCTGGCCGCTGCTGGTGATAAGGGCGTCGGCCGTCACTTCACTCACGGCGGAGTTGGTCAGGACGGTCACCCCAAGTTTCTCCAGGGTTTTATGCACAGGCCCGCCAATACGCTCCGGCAGGGCAGGCAACACCCGTGGGCCGGCTTCGATCAGGGTGATGTGCATGTTTTCCGGCTTGATCTTGTCCAGGCCATAGGCAGCCAACTCGTGCGCGGCGTTATGCAGTTCGGCGGCCAGCTCGACTCCGGTGGCACCGGCGCCGACGATGGCGACGCTGATCTGCTCCACCACATCCGTCTGCCCGGCGTGGGCGCGCAGATAGTGGTTGAGCAATTGCTGGTGGAAGCGCTCCGCCTGTTTGCGGGTGTCGAGGAACAGGCAGTGTTGCGCCGCGCCTTCGGTGCCGAAGTCATTGGTGGTGCTGCCGACGGCGATCACCAGGCTGTCGTAGCCCAGCACCCGTGCGGGCACCAGTTCCCGGCCTTCTTCGTCGAGGGTGGCGGCCAGCTGGATTTTTTTCTGCTCGCGATCAAGCCCGCTCATGCGCCCCAGCTGGAACTCGAAGTGGTTCCATTTGGCCTGGGCAACATAATTGAGTTCGTCTTCCGAAGAGTTCAGCGAGCCCGCCGCCACTTCGTGGAGCAAGGGTTTCCAGATGTGGGTGAGGTTGGTGTCCACCAGCGTGATGCTGGCAGTGCCGCGCTTGCCCAGAGTCTTACCCAGGCGGGTAGCCAACTCCAGGCCGCCGGCGCCGCCGCCGACGATAATAATACGATGGGTCATGGGGATATCTCGCAAGGCTAAAAGAAATCGGTGCGGTTACCCGAGCGAGCGCAAGGCAGCTCATAGCGTCAGGTAACTCAGAAGGCGGCTCAGCAAACCCAGGCCGATCACTGCAACCAGCACCACGGCAAGGAGCAGCCAGGGCCGGAAAGGCTTGCGCTCGACTTGGTTCTGGGACAGTTGCAGGTACTCTTCGACATGCTGTTGGTCGTCGGGGTTCAGGCGGCTGGTCATAAAGGCCTCGTCAGGTAGACGTTGCTAAAGGGCGCCACGTTACAGTCGGGTGATTGGCGGCATCGACAGAAGCATAGTCGTTGACCCGATCACAGGCTGATGCCCACATCGAACACTATGCTGCGGCCCAGATTGTTGCGCAAGAAGTCCGGCGCGTCCGGATGTGCGAACAGTACACGGGCAAACGTCGGGCCTACGAGGGACAGCGAGCGCCAGCCCTGGCGCAGGTACTCGGTGGGGGGCGGGAAGTGACTGTTGAGGTCGAGTACTTCGCGCTTGAGGCTGGCGAAGGCAATGAGGTCCAGTTCCCCCAGGTCCATCCCGCGTTCTTTATAGTTGTGGGCCTTCTTGCGCAGGGTCGGCGCCAAGCGCAGCAGGAATTCGTGGGCGGGAATGCGCCGGGGCTTGGCTTCTCTTCGAACCAACTGGCTCAGGGAAAACGCGCTGCGCCGACGCAGCAGTTCGTCGCGCCACTCGTCGTTCAGGCGCCGACCTTCGTCGAGCACGAAAAACACCTCGAAACTGGCGTCGCGAAACAGCACGTCCGGCGGCTCTTGCCCGGCAGCGTGGAATTCTTCGGCGCGGTATGGCACGTTCAAGCCTTGTAGCAGGCGCTGGCAGACCCAACGCTCACGCTCCCATTTGCGGGCATTGGACAGGAACGCGTTGGCTTGTTCGGCCGCTACGGTGAGCAGGCGCAAATAATCTGAGTCATCCATGTCACCAGCTTAGCGTCCAAATGATGACCGCAGGAAGTCCCGCGTCAAAAGGTCGGTGTAGACTGGCCATTCGACAGTTTCCCGTGGCATGAGGAGTATGCAGTGAAGTTTTTTGTGGTGCTGTTCTTGAGTCTTTTGCCCGTATGGGCCCAGGCCGTAGAAGTGGGGGAGCGTGTTGCCCCCTGGACCTTGCTTGACCAGTTCGACCAGGCCTACACCCTGGATGACCAGGCGCAAATCTTGCTGGTGGCGCGCAGCATGGACGCCGCCAAAATCGTGGACGCGGCGCTGCAGGGTCAGCCCAAGGGTTATCTGGAAGCACGGCACACGGTGTTTCTCGCCGATATCCAGCGCATGCCCCGGCTGATTGCGAAGATGTTCGCGGTACCGGCCATGCAGGCCTATAACTATCGCGTCATGCTCGACCGTGATGCCCGTGTAACCCCGCGCTATCCGGTACCTGTGGATAAAGTGCTGTGGCTGCAACTGGATCACGGGAAGTTGGTGGCGCAGCACGAATACGATTCCGCCGCTGAACTGCGCCAGGCCCTGGAGCAGGTGCAGCCGTGATCAGCGCAGCGGTGCTGGCGCCGGAAACCCTCATTATCGGCTGGCTGCTGTATGCGCCGGTGGTGATGTGGGCGCTCCTGCGTTCGCCGTGGGTCGAGCTGTTTGCCGACCGGCGGCGCCAGCACTTGCTGTTTGGCACAGTATTCGCGCTTTTTATGTTGTGGCTGGTACGCCGGGATTTCGATACAGGGGTGTCCTACCACTTCATCGGCATGACCGCCGTGACCTTGTTGCTTGATTGGCCCTTGGCGATCGTCGGTGGTTTTGCCGCACAGCTTGGCCTGGTGTTACTCGGTCGCCAGGACCTGGCGGCCGTGGGCATCAACGGCGTGCTGCTGGTCCTGTTGCCGGTGCTGGTCACCGAAGGTTGTGCGCTGCTGGTGGAGCGGGCGAAGCCACGCAATCCCTTTGTGTATATCTTCTGTTCGGGTTTTTTCGCCGCCGCGCTGTCGGCCTTGCTGTGCTTGCTGGCGGGCCTGGGTTTGCTGTGGTTCGACGGCCGTTTCGCGATGCCGGAGTGGATCGAGGATTTCGTCGGCTACCTATGGCTGATCATTTTCCCCGAGGCCTTTATCAACGGCATGGTGATCAGCGCCCTGGTGGTGTTTTGCCCGGAGTGGCTGGAGACATTCAACCGCACCCGCTACCTCTCGGCGCCCTGGAAGGATGACGATCCGCGGCCTTGATCCAGGTCAAATGCCGCACACGCCAGTGGTCGCATGCTCTGCAAAATTTCTAGGAGCACGGAATCATGAGTGTGTACGAGTGGGCACGGCAGGAGTTACGCAGAAGCCAGGACGCGGCGCAGGAAATCGGCTTTGACCCGGGCTTGACCCTGCGCGCCATGCTCAGTGCGGTGGTGCAGCAGAGCAAGGGCGTGCGCAGTTTTGAAGACCTGGCCGACGAACTGCAATACCTTGCAGAGAATCTCGACGACCAGCAGGACTATGGCTTTATGCGGCCTTAGTGCTTGGGCTAAAAATCTTCGGAGAACAGTTCGTCCTCGGCGTCCGGGCTGACCGGGATCTTGTGTTCTTCCGACGCCCAGGCGCCCAGGTCGATCAGTTTGCAACGGTCCGAGCAGAACGGGCGGTTGGGGTTTTCCGCTTTCCATTCCACGGGTGCGCCGCAGGTTGGGCATTCGACGGTCAAGGGTTGGCTCATGATCGGCCTCCACGCAAAGTAAGGTAAAAGTGGTGCAGTCGCTCGACCTCGGCATGCAGCCGGGCCAAGTCCTGGTCATTGACCAGTACGTCATCGGCATGGCGCAGGCGATCTTCGCGGGTGGCCTGGGCCTTGAGAATCGCCTGTACCTGATCTTCGCTGATGCCATCGCGCTGCAGGGTACGCTGAATCTGCAACGATTGCGGCACGTCGATCACCAGCACCCGCTGGGTCATGGTGTACTGGCCGGACTCGATCAGTAACGGTGACACCAGAATCGCGTAAGGCGATTTGGCACGCGCCAGATGGCTGCGAATCTCCTCGGCGATCAGCGGGTGCAGCAGCGCCTCCAGCCAGAGGCGCTCGCCGGGCACTTCGAAGATCAGCTTGCGCAACGCCCCGCGGTCAAGTTGCCCGTCGGGTCGCAGCACACTCGGACCGAAGTGCTCGGCAATCTGCGCCAGGGCTGGGCGCCCGGGTTCGACGACCCAGCGCGCGGCGTGGTCGGCGTCGATCAGGTCCACGCCAAGCCGTACGAAGTGTTCGGCTGCCGCGCTTTTGCCACTGCCGATGCCGCCAGTGAGGCCAAGAATCCAGGGTGTTGCAACAGGAGTGGTCATCTGAAACCGACAGACTGCAAATAGAAGTCGGTTATTTGACCACCCCAGAGCAATGCAATCCAGCCGGCAATTGCCAGATACGGACCAAAAGGCATTGGAACCGATACTTGGGATTTGCGCAGGCGCAATAGAATCAGGCCTCCCATCACGCCAACCAGGGACGACAGCAGCAGCGTCATCGGCAGGATCTGCCAGCCGCCCCAGGCGCCGAGCATGGCCAGCAGCTTGAAATCCCCGTAACCCATTCCGTCCTTGCCGGTGATCAGCTTGAACAGCCAGAACACCGACCACAGGCTCATGTAGCCGGCTACCGCGCCCCACAGCGCATCGGGCAATGACACAAAAGCGCCAAAGCTGTTGAGGATCAGGCCCAGCCATAGCAACGGCAGCACCAGCACGTCCGGAAGCAGTTGGTGGTCTACGTCGATCAGGCTCATCGCCAGCAAACCCCAGCTCAACATCATCACCGCGCCGGCGGCCCAGCCAAAACCGAAATGCCAGGCGACAACCGCCGAGATCAACCCGCACGCCAACTCGGTGAAGGGATAACGCGCGCCGATAGGTTGATGGCAACTCGAGCAGCGCCCCTTGAGCAGCATGTAGCTGAGCAGTGGAATATTCTCCCAGGGGCGAATCGGGTGGTTGCAGTGTGGGCAACAGGAATTGGGGCGCATCAGGTTATAGGGCGCCGCGATGGGCTCGGCGGGAAGGCCAAGGACTTCATGGGCCTGGGCTCGCCATTCGCGTTCCAGCATTTTCGGCAGGCGCCATACCAGCACGTTGAGGAAACTGCCGACAATCAGGCCCAGCACCAGCGCGCCAGATACAAACACCCAGGGTTGATAAACAAGAATCTCAGTCAGTGGTGTGCTCAAAAGGCGGTACCGAGTTGAAAGATCGGCAGGTACATGGCGAGCACCAATGCCCCGACGATGCCCCCGAGTACCACCATGATCAGCGGCTCCATCAGGCTGGTGAGGTTATCCACCAGGTGGTCGACGTCGGCCTCGTAGTGGCTGGCAACTTTTTCCAGCATGGTGTCGAGGGTGCCCGACTCCTCGCCGATCGCGGTCATCTGGATCGCCATGCCTGGAAACAGGCCGCTTACGGCCATGGATTCATTCAGTTGTGTCCCGGTGGATACGTCATGCCGCATACGATTGATTGCCTGTTTGAACAGTCCATTGCCCGTAGCGCCGGCCACGGAGTCCAATGCTTGCACCAGTGGTACACCAGCCGCAAAGGTGGTCGAGAGCGTGCGGGCGTAGCGTGCTACCGCCGATTTTTTCAGCAGTGTGCCTGCCACAGGGGCTTTCAACAAACGTGCATCGAGCCAGTGGCGAAAGCCAGTGGACGAGCGATAGGCTTTGCGCAGTCCGGCGAACCCGGTCCCTGCGGCCAAAATCAGTACCCACCAGTTGTGCTGCATGAACTCCGACAGGCTGATGACTCCCAGGGTAAAGCCCGGCAGCTGTGCACCCACACCGGCAAACAGGCCCTGGAACTGTGGCACAACGTGGATCAGCAAAATTGCACTGACAAGGGTGGCGACTGCCAGCACCGTCATGGGATAGGTCAGCGCCTTCTTGATTCTGGCTTTCAGTTGCTCGCTCTTTTCCAGGTGGGTGGCGACTCGTTCCAGCAGCGCTTCGAGCGCGCCCGCCTGCTCCCCCGCCGCAATCAGGTTGCAGTACAGCTCATCGAAGTAGCGTGGCTGTTTCTGCAGGGCGATGGCCAGGCTGCTGCCGGCGGCGATGTCCTGTTTCAGGCTCTGTACCAGCGCCCGCATAGGCCGGTTTTCAAAACCATCGGCGATGATATCCAGTGCTTGTAAAAGCGCGATGCCGGCCTTCAACAGCGTTGCCAGTTGGCGGGTGAAGAGGGCGATGTCCGCTGGTTTGACCAATGGAGCGAGTCTCGGCCAGTCCGCGGATTTTTTGCGTACGCGGCCCGGATTAATGCCCTGCTGGCGCAGCAGTGCCTTGATCAATGCAGGATTGTGACCGCTGGTTTCTCCAGATACCTTGCGCCCTTTGCGGTTGACGCCTTCCCAGGCATAGATCGCTGAAACATCATTCATTTCGCAGTTCCGCACACAGACAGTGGAAGATTTATAGCTTAGTCAGGTGACGGATTCGGGCAGGGCCGCCTTGAGCGAAAAAATGTCAGTTTGTGCGTCTTGTTCAGCATTGGCTGCGCGGGGGTGAGTACACTGGCGCGGTTGCCGAGACGGGGTGCAGGATGCGCCTCGCGATAGGTTTTATTCTGGAGAGTGAATGTGATGCGTCAGAAAGGTTTTACCTTGATCGAATTATTGATCGTCGTGGCAATCATCGGCATTTTGGCCACCATCGGCCTGCCCATGTACACCAAGCACCAGGCCAAGGCCAAGTTTACCGCTGGGTTGGCCGAGGTCTCCGCGTTGAAGGCGGGCTTTGAAGACACACTGAACCAAGGTACGCCACCGACCCTGGCGTTGATTGGCGGGACCAGCCCAACGGCCAACTGCAAGATTGACGTGACCGGCGACATCGCCACCGGTGCTGGCACGATTGCCTGTGAAATCCTCGACGCACCCGCGCCGGTCCTGGGCAAAATCATCACCTTGACCCGTGGTGCCACGACCGGCTGGAAGTGCACCACCACGGCAGAAGACCAATACGCTGCCAAGGGTTGCACTTCCGGCGGCGCCTGATCCGAAGGTCGTCTACTGTTTACGCAGCAATGGAGAGCATGTGCGTAAACCGCTCTACACCCACCACAAGGAAGTAGAAATTGCCGATGACGTTGTCTGTTCAGCAGCGGGGGAACACATTCCTTCTTGTGGTGATGTGTCTGTTGACGCTGGCTATCTGCGCACCGTTCAGTAGCCATGACTGGCAACGTGCGGTGCAGATATCGGTGGCGCTCTGTGCGGTGGTGTATGGGCTCTGCTTGCCGCAGACAGAGCGATGCGTTGATAGGCCGACACTGCTCGGGGTGTGGCTGATCGGTGCGGCGGGCCTGGTTTCGGCGCTGTTGGCCCATCAGCCGCTCTGGGCGCTGACCGAACTGGCGCTGGTCATCAGTTGCGGCGCCATTGCCGTGGCTTTCAGCCGGGCCAGGCGCAACGGGGATGAGTCCCTGGACCGTGTCTTGATCCTGTTCGTATTGCTGTTGTGCATGATTAAAAGCATTCAATATCTGCACGCAGGTGTCCTCGCCTTTACCAGCGGCGAATCGGTCTTAGACCCCGATTTGCTGTTGTCCGGATTTTCCAACAAGCGCTTCTACGGCCAGTTCCAGACCTTCACCCTGCCACTGCTGGCACTTCCCTTGCTGGTTTCAAACGTTGCTCGTCCAGTGCGGGGCGCGGTGTTTGCGCTGCTCTGTGTCTGGTGGCTGATCGCGATCAGTGGTGGTACCCGCGGCACGTGGCTTGGTATGGGCGTTGCGGGCTCCGTCTTGATGTTTTTGGGGCTGCAGGGTCGCCGCTGGGTGGTCTGGCAGTTGGCGGCACTGGCCTGTGGGTTGTTACTGTATTGGCTGGTGTTCAGCGTGCTGGCAAAGTACTTGGGGATTGAAATTTCCAACGCCGCCGTGGACCGCCTGACTACCAGTTTGTCCGGGCGTGGACCTATCTTGTGGCAGGCCTGGCACATGATTCTTGAGCGTCCTTGGCTGGGGTTCGGGCCGATGCATTTTGCCGACATCGCCAACGACATTGCCGCTCACCCTCACCAGGCGATTCTGCAGTGGGCCAGCGAATGGGGCATACCGTCGACGCTGTACGTGATTGCGCTGGTTGCGTGGGCGGGTTGGGCAACCGTAGGTGTGTTGCGTGAGCGTGCGTTGTCATTGGCGCCCGTGGACCTGCTGCGCCTGTGCCTGTTTGCCTCGTTGATCGGTGCTCTGACCCAGGCACAGGTGGATGGGGTGATCGTGATGCCGGTGTCACAGCTCTGGCTGGCGCTGGTGGTTGGGTGGCTGATGGCATTGCATGTGTGGCGCATTCCATCGGTCGCTCCGGTACCGGCGTTGTACAGAGCGTGGACGGCAGCGAGCGTCGTGGCCGTGGGCGTACTGGTATTCGTCGCGATCCGTGACGTGCCCCACCTCACCGAGCGCAGCGAGCACTACATGGGCCTGAGCAACGATCACCTGCAGCCACGCTTTTGGGTGCAAGGAGTGATTGCCCTCGAAAAGCAGTGAGTTGCCGGACGTCCAAGGCAGTGCTAGCTTTAGCCCACCGCCCGTGTAGCTCAGCCGGTAGAGCAGCGCACTCGTAACGCGAAGGTCGCAGGTTCGATTCCTGTCTCGGGCACAAAGGCAACACAGTTTTCAGATGATCCCAGAATGGTTCTGAAGGCCAGACGAACCGGTATTCATGCCTGTTCTTTTGTATCTGCGCGACCTTGATGACCCAGATGCATCCCCATTCCTCGATCTAAGAGAACGACATGACCACACAAGAAATGACCCAGGAAGCGCGGCACGAAGCAGCCCTCAAAAAGTACGTCGCGGAGTCGCCGGAACTGCTGGATGAGATCAAGGACCTGAGCGCCGATGATCAAAGGGACCAGATCCAATGGGCATTTGAGGATGAGGCCGAAGCCCAGGGCTTGCAGCCATGGGAGCTCACCCTGAAGTACACCTCCACCCCCGAAGCGTTCGAGGCGGCGCGCCTGGCGTTGCACAAGGAAGCGGCCGAGGTGCTGGGTGTCGACTGGAACGAGTATTGCGGGATGAACAACCTCGCGATCTGACACGAGCTTAATGTGGTGAGGGAGCAAGCTCCCTCGCCACAACAGCTAGCGCTTACATTTAAGGGTGTCTCAGAGACTGAGCCGCATCGATAAATCCACTGCCTTCACATCCTTGGTCATCGCCCCGATGGAGATGTAGTCCACGCCAGTTTCAGCGATGGGCAGCAGAGTGCTTTCGTTGATCCCGCCACTGGCTTCCAACTTGGCTTTGCCGCCGTTCAGGCGCACGGCTTCACGCATGTCATCCAGGCTCAGCTCATCCAACATGATGATGTCGGCGCCCGCCGCCAGTGCTTCGCGCAGTTCCTCCAGGCTTTCCACTTCGATTTCCACCGGCTTGCCCGGGGCGATCTTGTGGGCGGCGCTGATGGCCTGGGCAATGCCACCGCAGGCCGCGATATGGTTTTCCTTGATCAGGAACGCGTCATACAGGCCGATGCGGTGGTTGTGGCAACCGCCGCAGGTCACGGCGTACTTTTGCGCCAGGCGCAGGCCGGGCAGGGTCTTGCGGGTATCCAGCAGCTTGACTTGGGTAGCAGCGACAAAATCCGCCAGGTACTGGGCACGGGTGGCAACCCCTGACAGCAACTGCAGGAAATTCAGCGCGCAACGCTCGCCACTGAGCAGCGAACGGGCCGGGCCTTCGAGGTGAAACAGCACCTGGTTCGGGCTGACGCGCTCACCGTCGCGCACCTGCCAATGCACGGCGACGCGTGGGTCCAGCTGGCGAAATACCGCTTCCACCCAGGCCGTGCCGCTGATGACGGCGGCATCGCGAGTGATGATCGTGGCCTTGGCCAGGCGTTCGGCCGGGATCAGTTGTGCGGTGATATCCCCACTGCCGATGTCTTCCAACAGTGCGCGACGCACGTTGGCTTCGATTTCGGCGGTCAGGTCGGCTAGACGAAGATTGGGCATGACAGGCTCCACAAACAAAGTGCCTGGATTATAGGGGCAGGGCGGGCCTGAACCCAAGGCGACAGGTACCACTGGCGCTGCTCATTTACCCAGTGATCACAGAGTTTGCTGGCGCAACAACCCTCATTTGCAAGATAATCTCGCGCCTTGCAATTGGCGTCATAGCTTTGACGTCGTCGTGATAGTCTGTTTTTCGCAGTGCTCCGGGTACTTTGCCCCGTTGCCGCACCGATCTTCACACACTCGAATACCGCCGTTTCAGGAGGCCAGGATGCACAATGACGGGAAGGTGGTGCCGATCAATAAGGCACGGGCGACGCCGTCACCGCTCGCCCGCCTGCCGGTGGTATTGCTCCAGGTCCGTGACAAGGCGGCGCAGCAACTCAGGCAGGGATTGCAGGAGCTGTTTGATAACGCCGACGACACCCTGTTCGAAATGGCCGACAAGTCCCGCAGCAACGTCGACCACGGCATTTTCTTTGAGGCCATGCGCGACTTGCGCCTCAAGCGCAAGAATTTCGAGCGCGGCTTCATGGAGCAGCTCTACGAGGCGTTTGCCAATCTTGGCAACGTGGAGAGCGGTGATCTGCAACTGATTCCGGTAGTGTCCTACGCGGCGGTGCCCGGCGTATCCGGCGACGCGCTGGAAAAAGCCGTTGCCCTCGAGGCCATGCTGGGCAAGGTGCTGCGCCGCGATGGCCTGGCCCTTGGGCAGTTGACGGCGCGTTTGAACGCGTTGCTCGACAAGCACATGGATGATCGGGATAACCCTCTGGGCCCGGCGATGCTGTGTGCGTTCTTTCTGCAAGCGGGACGCAGCCTTGGCGTGGAGATTCGGGTCAAGCTGATCATCCTCAAGCTGTTTGAAAAATACGTCCTCAGTGACGCTGATCTGTTGTACGGCGAAGCCAACCAGTTGCTGATCGCCACCGGCGTATTGCCTGAGCTCAAGGCGGTACCCTCGCGGCGAGCGGTCGCCACCGCCGATTTGCCTGAGGACACCCCACCGACTACCGGCCATCCCGCAGACGATAGCGGGCAGGAAGTCTTCGCGGCGTTGCAGGAATTGCTGACTGCGGTGCGCGGCAGCGTGGCCCCCACCCTTGAGGCCAGCGCCGAGACCCAGCCAATCTCCACCCGTGACCTGCTGCGCCTGCTCTCGCATTTGCAGCAATACGTGCCTGCGCCCGAGGTCGAGGATGACTTCGACCTGCGCAACCAGCTCGAACAATTGCTGACCCGGGTCAGCGTCAAGAGCGGCAAGTCGCGGGTGGTTGAGGACGCCGACGAGGACGTGATCAACCTGATCGCCATGCTCTTCGAGTTCATTCTCGATGACAGCACGGTGCCCGAGTCCCTCAAGGCCCTGATCGCCCGCCTGCAGATTCCGATGTTGAAAGTGGCGGTGCTCGACAAGAGCTTTTTCAGTCACGCCAACCACCCGGCGCGGCGCCTGCTCAATGAAATCGCGGCGGCGGCCATGGGCTGGAGCCAGCGCGACGATTATCAGCGCGACAGCCTGTACCTGCACATCGAGCAGGTAGTGCAGCGGTTATTGAACGATTTTGTGGATGATCCGGCGATCTTTTCCCAGCTCCTGACGGAGTTCACTGCGTTTACCCATGACGAGCGGCGCCGCAGCGAATTGTTGGAGCAACGTACTCGTGATGCGGAGGAGGGGCGCGCCCGTACTGAAATCGCCCGTCAGCGGGTGGCTGAGGCCCTTAATCTGCGGCTGATGGGTAAAGTGCTGCCCGAGGTGGTGGTGCAGTTCCTACAGCAGGCCTGGAGCCAGGTGCTGTTGCTGGCCTGCCTGAAGCATGGCGAGCGTTCGCCGCAATGGGCGGGCGGGTTGCGCACCATGGATGAGTTGATCTGGAGTGTCGGCCTCAGCGAAGACACCGAAGCGGGTCGGCACTTGCTGGAACAGTTGCCTGAATTGCTCAAGGCCCTGCGCGACGGGCTAAGCGGCGCCGCGTTTGATCCTTTCATCACCCGGGAATTTTTCACGCAGTTGCAGGCACTGCATGTCCTGTCTTTCCGGGGCAATGCCGATGGAAAGTCTTCACTGTCGCAGGTTGAGGTGCGCGAGGCATTCGTCCTCAGCCCTGCTGCACCGGCCCTTGCGGTGAGCCTGCCGGAAGATGACCCCGACCTGCTCAAGGTTCGCCAACTGCGAGTCGGTTGCTGGGTCGAATTCCAGGAAGACGCTGAAAATACCCTGCGCTGCAAGCTGACGGCGATTATTGCGCCGGGCAATACCTGTATTTTTGTGAATCGAACCGGCCTCAAGGTCCTGGAAAAAAGTCCGGTTGAACTGGCATTGGAGTTCAAGCGCGGTGCGGTGCGAACCCTGGATGATGCGCTGCTGTTCGACCGTGCCCTGGCCTCGGTGATTGGCAACCTGCGCCAACTTCATCGCGCCAAGTGATCGCAACCAGACAGCGGAACGCGGCATACTGAGTCACCTCAGCCTCGTTCAAGGAACCTGTATGCAGTTGGACCCCGCCAGCGGTTGGTGCCAGGGCATTCGTCATTGCCCTTCACCCAACTTCAACGAGCGCCCCGGTGGCGAGATTTCCCTGTTGGTGGTGCACAACATCAGCCTGCCTCCGGCGCAATTCGCCACCGGTAAGGTGCATGAGTTTTTCCAGAATCGTCTGGATGTCACGGAACATCCCTACTTTGAAGGTATTGCCGACCTACGGGTTTCTGCGCATTTTCTGATTGAGCGTGATGGCGCGGTGACGCAATTTGTTTCGTGTCTGGACCGTGCCTGGCACGCCGGCGTATCGAGCTTCGAGGGCCGTGAGACGTGTAACGACTTTTCCCTGGGAATTGAACTGGAAGGTACCGATGACCTGCCGTTCACCGATGCTCAGTATCAATCCCTGATCGCCCTGACGCGCCAGTTGCTGGCGGTGTACACGGGCATTACCCGCCAGCGCATTTGTGGCCATAGCGATATCGCCCCGGGACGCAAGACCGATCCCGGACCCGCTTTTGATTGGGCGCGCTTTCGCAGCGCCTTGCAGGATGGAGGACACGCACAATGAGTTTTCTGGTGCTGGTGTTGGCGGTATGGATCGAGAAATTCTCGGCCCTGCGCCAGCGTATACAACGTGATGGTGGTTGGCTGCGGGAGTTGGCCAAGCTGGAATCAAGCGCCAGCCTGGGCAAGCGGCCATGGCTGATTCTCGCGCTGCTGGTGCTGCTGCCGGTGGCACTGCTCGCGCTGTTGCTGTTGGTGCTGGAACCGGTGGCTTATGGATTGTTGGCGCTGCCGGTGCATTTGCTGGTGGTGATCTACAGCCTGGGCCGTGGCGATCTACTGGCCGGGTTGGGCCCGTTTCGTGATGCCTGGCGCCGGAGTGACCTGCAAGCGGCCGAACATGTGGCCGAGCGCGACTTGAGCATCAGCGCCGACAGTGGCGAGCAACTGCTGGAGCGGGTCCAGGGCCATCTGTTATGGCAGGCCTACCAAAGCTTCTTCGCGGTGATTTTCTGGTACTTCCTCCTCGGGCCGGTGGCTGCCTTGGCCTACCGGTTGCTGGCGCTGGCGACCGAGCACAGCCAGAACCCGCTGGTGGCCGAGCGTGCCGGGCAATTGCGCCATGCCTTCGACTGGTTGCCGGTACGCCTGTTGGCGGCGAGTTTTGCCCTGGTAGGCAACTTCGTGGCGGTCGGCCGGGTGATGCTGCATGAGTTGCTGAGCTGGGACATCAGCGCGGCGCAACTGGTAGAAAAGGTGGGCCTGGTGGCCGCTGAAATCCCGCCGCCGGTGGTGGGGCCTGAGGGTATCAACAGCCTCGACCGTATCTGGGAATTGCTGCTGCGCGCCGCTGTGCTGTGGTACGCCGGCTTTGCCATCTGGACTGTGCTGCCCTGATCCACCCCCCTCTGTAGGAGCGAGCTTGCTCGCGAAAAACGCAAGGACACCGCGTGCATCCAGATAGCGCGCATTATCGTTGACGTCCTTCGCGAGCCAGCTCGCTCCTACTTCGTTAACCTTAAGTTACAAACCTCCTTTTCGAATTGAGCTATACAGACAGAGCGCCCAATAGTGGCTATCTGCCGCCGCCCTGCGCCCTCAATAAAAATAAAAGAAAAGGGAGTTCACCTGTGAAGAGCTTGCTCTATCCCGCCGTCGCGTTCATGAACCGCCTGACCTTCGGCATGAAGTTCAGTCTTATCAGCGTGCTGTTCCTGTTGCCGATGCTGGCCACCAACTATTACCTGGTGCGCGACTCTTGGCGTGAATTCCAGGGCACCCGCGTCGAGCTGCAAAGCCTCGACCTGCTGGGCAGCAGCCTGGCCCTGCGCCGCGACCTGGAAACCCTGAACAACCAGGTCCAGATCAACGCAACCCTCGGCCAATCAGGCAAAGCCGGTGATATTGAAAGCCAGATCGTCGCCTTGGAAGAGAACCTGCTGCAGCGCCTGCAAGGCTTCCACGCCCTGTCTGCCGACCCCGAGCAAGCCGCCGCCTTCGAAGCCAAGCGCGATGAAATGATCGCCGCCTTCAAGGCCCAGCAACAGGAAACCTCGCTGCTCAGCAAAAGCGCGCTGATCGGCAAGCTCCTTAACCAGGCGCAGATGCTCAGCCAGATCATCGCCAGTCAGTCGGGCTTGAGCCGCGACCCTCAGGGCGACCTGCGCCAACTCAGCGAACTGATCACCAGCGTCACCCCGCACGTCACCCAGACCCTGGGCGAAGGCCGGGCAATGGGCGCTTATTCGTTGGGCCAGGGTTTTCTCAACTCGTCCTCCAGTACCCGCTTTGACGAATTACTGCAGCAACTGGAAAAACTCCAGGCCGAATACGGGCTGAAACTGCAAGATGCCCTCGGCTCCAGCAAGCCCGCCCACGCAGCGTTGGCCAGCCTGGCCGATGCGAGCAAGGCCAGCCTCAAGCAAGGCAGTGAGTTGTTCGAAGAGCAGGTCGTCGTGGCCGAAACCCTCGACGCTCCATGGCAAGGCTTCTACGACGAAGTCAGCAATTTGATGGCCAGGACCTATCAACTCGACGAAGCCACCCTGACCTTTCTCGAGCAGCAACTGGAGCAACGCCTGTCAGAAAACCGCACGCACATGATCGGATTGGTAGTGGCCCTGGCGTCGGTGTTTTTGCTGATCTTCTATTTGTACGCCGGTTTCTACGCCTCCACCCGCACCACCTTGCGCCGCCTGGGCGCGACGATGGACAAGGTGGCGGCCGGTGACATGACCGTCACCTTTATCGCCCACAGCCGCGACGAACTGGGGGATTTGGGTCAGGTGTTCAACGCCACCGTGGCCAAAATCCATGACCTGATCGAGCGGGTAGGGCACACCGTCAACCAGGTCGAACATCAGGCCGGGCAAGTGGAATCGGTCTCGGCCAGCAGCAACCAGGCCGTATCCGGCCAGCGCAGCCAGATCGAGCAAGTGGCGACCGCCATGAACCAGATGTCATCCACCGCCCAGGAAGTGGCTCGCAGTGCCGCAGCGGCCGTCAGCAGTGCCCACAGCGTCAACGATGAAACTGTCAGCGGCCGCGGCCTGGTGCAGTCCCAGCAAGGCAGCATCGCGGCGTTGGCCTTGGAGATCGATCAATCGGTGCGGGTGATCAACCAGTTGGCCATCGACAGCCAATCCATCAGTGGTGTGCTGGAGGTGATCAAGAGCATCGCCGAACAGACTAATCTGCTGGCGCTGAATGCCGCCATTGAGGCCGCGCGTGCCGGTGAGCAAGGACGCGGTTTCGCCGTGGTGGCCGATGAGGTGCGCACTTTGGCCCGGCGCACCCAGCACTCCACCGAGGAAATCGAGCAGATGATTGCCAAGCTCCACAGTGGCGTCGGCGCAGCGGTGAAGGCCATGGGCAGCAGCCACGAGATGGCCACTGGCACGGTGGGACAGTCGGCAAAAGTCCAGCAGGCCCTGGAAAATATCCTCGGCGCAGTAGGCATGATCGTCGACCAGAACCAGCAGATTGCCGCCGCCGTCGAGCAGCAGACTGCCGTGGCCCATGATATCGATCAGAACATCGTCGAGATCAACCGTGCGGGAGAGCATGCGGCGCAGGGCGCGCACCAGACCGAAGAGGCCAGCCGGCAGTTGTCCTTGCAAGTGATCGAGCTGAAGCAGTTGATCGGTGCCTTTCGGGTGTGAGGCTTCGTTGTAGGAATATTTCGCGAATCACGTGGCGCTAGTCTCATTTTTGACGTTGATCTTTTTCCACTGCCAAAATGGGTGAGAATTGATTCACCTATTTACGCGGAGGTTCGGTCATGACCAACGCAGTCGTCGGCGTGAGAGGGCATTGCACTCATTGCGATATGTCTTTTGAACTCAAGCCTTGGCAACTCAATGCCATTGCCATGGATGTGCCTTTTGATTGCTCGTATTGCCATAAGGGCGTGCAGCCGAGTTGCCCCAAGCAGCTGAAGCAGTTCAAGTCCCTGGACAACCTTGGCCTGTTGCGTCCGAGCATGATCGTGCTGACCAGCGTGGCGCTGCTGGTGGCGTTGGTAGCCGAGTGGATAGGGCTGATCAGCGTGACCGGGCAGCTCAATGTCTCGCTGATGGCGGTGCTGATTTACTGCCTGACCCTGCGTTACGCCCGCCACCGCCAACGGATGACGCTGACATTGCGTGAGGTAAAACCCCTACCAGTTAAACAGCTCGCAGGCATTGCGGGTGCTCGCCTCGGCCAACGCTGAGGGGCTGATGCCCATGCGCTCCGCCAAGGCGGCACAGATGTCTGGCAGATGTTCAGGGCTGTTGCGCTGGCCGGGGTACATGACGGGCGCCATGTCCGGTGAGTCGGTTTCCAGCACCACGCTTTCCAGCGGCAGTCGCGCGATCACCTTGTGCATGCGCAGGGCTTGCGGCCACGTCGCCGCGCCGCCCAGGCCCAGTTTGAAGCCGTGCTTGATGTACTCGCGGGCCTCTTCCTGGCTGCCGGCAAACGCGTGGATGATGCCGCCCCGTGGCAGGCGAATGCGCTTGAGGGTGGCGATCACGGCGGCGTGGCTGCGGCGCACATGCAGCAGCGCCGGCAGCTGGAAATCCACTGCCAGCTTCAGTTGGGCTTCAAACAGGCGTTGCTGGCGTTCGCGGTCCAGTTGGTCGAGGAAATAATCCAGGCCGATTTCGCCCACGGCGCACAGTTGCCGGTGGCCTTTCAGGCGGGTCAGCCAGTCGCCCAGTTCGGTCAGGTCGGCAGGGCGATGGTCGTCGAGATACACCGGGTGCAGGCCGAAGGCGGCGAATAAATCCGCATCGCTTTGCACCAGGACCCACAAGCGTTGCCAATTTTGCTGATAGACCCCCAGCACCACCATCCTGCGCACGCCCAACTGGCGACTGCGGTTCAGGACCTCGGCGCGATCAGCGTCGAAGTCCGGAAAGTCCAGATGGGTGTGGCTGTCGATCAGCTCCACACCGCTTACTCCGAGTGAATCCGCTGCTTGAACGTGCGGCCGATGGCATGCACCCCTGGCGCGTAGTGCTGTTCTTCAACCGCCGCCAGCGCCAGGCGCAGCGCGGTGTCGGCGATCAGTTGATGCTGCTGGGCCATGGCGTTCACCGGCAGCGGCAGGAAATCCAGCAACTGCGTGTCGCCAAATGTCCCCAGGCGCAGTGTGCGGGATTTGAGCGGGAAGTCATGCAACGCATCAAAGACCCCTTGCAGCAGGACGTAGGACGTCGTCACCAGCGCGTCAGGCAAATGCCCCAGGCTTTGCAGCAATTGCTCCATCAACTGTCGGCCACAATCGCGGCTGAAGGACTCGCCTTGTTCGATCAGCACTTCACCGTTGAAGTCTTTCAGCGCTTCCTTGAAGCCAGCGGCACGCTCCTGACTGATGCTCAGCTCTGGCCGGGCGCCGATCAACACGATCTGCTTGGGCAGCGGTTGCAGCAGGCTGCTGGTCAATTGCTGGCAGGCCTGGCGATCATCACTGACCACCGAGCAAAACTGCGTAGACTCCATGACCCGGTCGATGGCGATCACCGGCAGGCCCTTGGCTTGCAGCTCGCGGTAGCTGTCATCGCTGGCCGGCAGGCAGCTGGCGACAAACAACGCATCGCAACGGCGGGCGCGGAACAGTTGCAGCAATTGCCGTTCACTGTTGGCGTCGTCATCGGAACTGGCGATCAGCAGTTGATAGCCACGCGCCCGGGCGCCTTGCTCCAGGAGCTTGGCGATACGTGCGTAACTGGGGTTTTCCAGGTCTGGCAGGATAAAACCCAGGGTACGGGTATGCCGGCTGCGCAGCCCGGCGGCCTGGGGGTTGGGCGTAAAGCCATGTTCTTCAACCACGGCACGCACCCGTTCGACGGTTGCGCTGCTGATCCGTTGCTGTTCGGCCTTGCCATTGATGACGTAGCTGGCGGTGGTCACAGACACACCGGCAATGCGCGCGATATCACTGAGTTTCAAACCGGGATTTCCTTGTTTTTTAGAGCTTGCCCCGACACTTTGTCCAATCGTAACCGATTACTGCAGACGACCATTGTCGCAACTCAACAGCCGAGTGGCGCTTCAATCATGGGAAATTAACGCGTAATCTGCCATAAATTCTAGATTAAACGTTTCAGCAAGCGTATTTTTACGATTATCGCGACGAGCGTGGTCCTGCCAACTGACCACTCAGTCAATTTTTTCGAACGCCTTTGCACTGATTTATTCAAAATAATACCTAGTGCGCGCGCCGCACTAACTAGGAGAACGGCATGCTTGAGCTCACCCACGAGCAGATATCCATGGGCCAGACGGCTGTGGATAAGTCTGCTGCCTTGCAACTGCTCGCTGAAAAACTGGTGGCCGATGGCCTGGTCGCCGAGGGTTACCTCAGTGGCTTGCAAGCGCGTGAAGCCCAAGGCTCGACCTTTCTCGGCCAAGGCATCGCCATCCCCCACGGCACTCCCGAAACCCGCGACCAGGTGTTCGCCACCGGGGTGCGCCTGCTGCAATTTCCCGAAGGTGTGGATTGGGGCGATGGCCAGATCGTCTACCTGGCCATCGGCATTGCCGCCAAATCCGACGAACACCTGCGCCTGCTGCAACTGCTGACCCGAGCCCTCGGCGAGACCGACCTGGGCCAGGCCCTGCGCCGCGCCAGTTCTGCCGAAGCGCTGCTGAAACTGCTGCAAGGCGCACCGCAGGAGCTGGCGCTGGACGCACAGATGATTGGTCTGGGCGTGTCGGCGGACGATTTCGAAGAACTGGTGTGGCGCGGCGCACGCCTGCTGCGCCAAGCCGATTGCGTAAGCAATGGCTTTGCCGCCGTGCTGCAACAAGTCGATGCGCTGCCCCTGGGCGATGGCCTGTGGTGGCTGCACAGCGAGCAGACGGTGAAGCGCCCGGGCCTGGCTTTTGTCACCCCGGACAAACCGATGCGTTACCTGGGCCAGCCATTGAGCGGCCTGTTCTGCCTGGCCAGCCTCGGCGAGGCTCACCAGACCTTGCTCGAACGCCTGTGCGCCTTGCTGATTGAAGGCCGCGGCCAGGAACTCGGTCGCGCCACCAGCAGCCGCGCCGTATTGGAAGTACTCGGCGGTGAACTACCCGCCGATTGGCCAAGCGTGCGCATCGCCCTGGCCAACGCCCACGGCCTGCATGCGCGCCCCGCGAAGATCCTCGCGCAATTGGCAAAAAGTTTTGAGGGTGAAATCCGTGTGCGCATCGTCGATGGCGATGTCAGCGCGGTGTCGGTAAAAAGCCTGAGCAAGTTGCTGAGCCTCGGCGCGCGGCGTGGCCAGGTGCTGGAATTTGTCGCCGAGCCAATCATTGCCGGTGACGCCTTGCCCGCCCTGCTGGCCGCAGTGGAAGAAGGCCTTGGCGAAGAAGTCGAGCCGCTCCCAGCGGTCAGCGCCCAGCAGACCGTGGTCGACATCGAACCGGTGCTCAGCGCGCCAGCCTCCGGCAGCCTGATCCAGGCCATCGCCGCCGCCCCCGGCATCGCGATTGGCCCGGCGCATATCCAGGTGCTGCAACCCTTCGAGTACCCGCTGCGCGGCGAGTCGCCGGTGATCGAGCGCCAGCGCCTGCTCGCGGCATTGACCGACGTGCGCCGGGATATCCAGGGCCTGATTGAACGCAGTCAATCCAAGGCCATCCGCGAGATCTTCATCACCCACCAGGAGATGCTCGACGACCCGGAACTGACCGACGAAGTCGAGACGCGCCTCAAGCAGGGCGAAAGCGCCGAGGCTGCCTGGATGAGCGTGATCGAAGCCGCCGCCAAACAGCAGGAATCGCTGCAGGACGCCTTGCTCGCCGAGCGCGCTGCTGACCTGCGTGACATTGGCCGCCGCGTGCTGGCGCAACTGTGCGGTGTCGAAACCGCCCAGGAGCCGGACGAACCCTACATTCTGGTGATGGACGAAGTCGGCCCCTCGGACGTCGCGCGCCTGGACCCGGTGCGCGTTGCCGGCATCCTCACCGCCCGTGGCGGCGCCACTGCCCACAGCGCCATCGTCGCCCGTGCCCTGGGCATTCCCGCGCTGGTGGGTGCAGGCCCGGCGGTGTTGCTGCTGGCCGCGGGCACGCCGTTGCTGCTGGATGGCCAACGCGGTCGCCTGCATGTCGACGCCGACGCAGCCACTTTGCAGCGCGCCACCGTCGAACGCGACACCCGCGAACAACGCCTGCAAGCCGCCGCCGCGCAACGCCATGAACCGGCGCTGACCCGCGACGGCCATGCCGTCGAAGTGTTCGCCAATATCGGCGAAAGCGCCGGGGCTGCCAGCGCGGTGGAGCAGGGCGCCGAAGGCATCGGTCTGTTACGCACCGAACTGATTTTCATGGCCCACAAACAGGCGCCCGACGAAGCCACCCAGGAAGCCGAATACCGCCGCGTACTCGACGGCCTCGGCGGTCGGCCACTGGTGGTGCGCACCCTGGATGTGGGCGGTGACAAACCGCTGCCTTACTGGCCGATCGCCAAGGAAGAAAACCCCTTCCTCGGCGTGCGCGGCATCCGCCTGACCCTGCAACGCCCGCAGATCATGGAAGCGCAATTGCGCGCGCTGTTGCGTTCGGCGGACAACCGTCCACTGCGCATCATGTTCCCCATGGTCGGCAGTGTGGACGAGTGGCGTCAGGCCCGGGACATGACCGAGCGCCTGCGCCTGGAAATCCCGGTGGCCGACCTGCAATTGGGGATCATGATCGAAGTACCGTCGGCTGCCTTGCTGGCGCCGGTGCTGGCCAAGGAAGTGGACTTCTTCAGCGTCGGCACCAACGACCTGACCCAGTACACCCTGGCCATCGACCGTGGCCACCCGACGCTGTCGGCCCAGGCTGACGGCCTGCATCCGGCCGTGTTGCAACTGATCGACATCACCGTGCGCGCCGCCCATGCCCATGGTAAATGGGTCGGCGTTTGCGGCGAGTTGGCAGCCGACCCGTTGGCGGTTCCGGTGCTGGTCGGCCTGGGTGTGGATGAGCTGAGCGTGTCTGCGCGCAGCATCCCCGAGGTCAAGGCACGGGTACGTGAATTCAGTCTGAGCGAGGCCCAGGGCCTGGCCCAAAAAGCCCTGGCGGTGGGTTCCCCCGCCGAAGTGCGTGCGCTTGTGGAGGCCGTGTAAATGGCAAGGATTTTAAGCCTGACGCTGAACCCGGCGTTGGACCTGACGGTGCGCCTGGCGCGCCTGGAACCGGGTGAGGTCAACCGCAGTGAGGCGATGATCACCCATGCTGCCGGCAAGGGCGTGAACGTCGCTCAAGTGCTGGCGGACCTTGGCCATCAGGTGACCGTGGGCGGCTTTCTTGGCGAGGACAATCCCCAAGCGTTCGAGATGCTGATTGCCCGTCGCGGTTTTACCGATGCCTTTATTCGCGTGCCGGGCGAAACCCGCAGCAATATCAAGATCGCCGAGCAGGACGGGCGGGTCACGGACGTCAACGCACCGGGCCCGCTGGTCAGCGAGCAGGCGCAACAGGCACTGCTTGAGCAGTTGGCGCGGATTGCTCCGGGACACGACGCTGTCGTCGTGGCCGGCAGCCTGCCACGCGGCATCACCCCCCAGTGGTTCCAGGGCCTGCTGCAGCAACTGAAAAACCTCGGTTTGAAAGTCGCCCTGGACACCAGCGGCGAAGCGCTGCGCGCCGGGTTGAACGCCGGCCCATGGCTGGTCAAACCCAATACTGAAGAACTGGCCGATGCCCTCGGTCATGCCATGGATGCTGTCAGCCAACTGCACCGACAAGGTGTTGAGCATGTGGTGGTCTCCGACGGTGCCGCCGGTGTGAGCTGGTACCGCCCGGATACCGCGCTGCACGCCACGCCACCTAAAGTAACGGTGGCCAGTACCGTAGGCGCCGGCGACTCGCTGTTGGCCGGGATGCTTCACGGTTTGCTCAGTGGTGATACACCGGAGCAGACCCTGCGCCGCGCCACCGCCATTGCTGCGATGGCGGTCACGCAAATCGGCTTTGGCATCACCGATGAGGCACAGCTTGAGACTTTGCAGAGCGGCGTCCACGTGCGCCCGCTGACAGAACAATAAGAGGGTTGGTCATGAAGTTAGCCATTGTTACTGCCTGCCCGAACGGTATGGTCACCAGTGTGCTGTGCGCCCGCTTGCTGGACGCCGCCGCCCAGCGCCAGGGCTGGAGCACCAGCGTCGAAGTGGTCGATGTGCAACACCCGGAACGTCAATTGTCGGCGGCCACCCTTGAAGCCGCCGAGTGGGTGTTGCTGGTCAGCAGCACGCCGGTGGACATGCAGCGTTTTGTCGGCAAACGCGTATTCCGCAGCACGCCGGCCCAGGCGTTGCAGGATGTGGACGCGGTGTTACGTCGCGGGGTCGAAGAGGCTCAGGTGCAGGAGGCTGATGCGGCACCGGCGAAAAGCACGCCGCGCATCGTCGCGATCACCGCGTGCCCGACCGGCGTCGCCCACACCTTCATGGCTGCCGAAGCGTTGCAGCAAACCGCCAAGCGGCTCGGGTATGACCTGCAGGTGGAAACCCAGGGTTCAGTGGGCGCCCGTACGCCGCTGAGTCCCGAAGCGATTCGTGATGCCGACGTGGTGCTGCTGGCGGCCGATATCGAAGTCGCTACCGAGCGCTTTGCCGGCAAGAAAATCTACCGCTGTGGCACCGGGATCGCGCTCAAGCAATCCGAGGCGACCCTCAACAAGGCGCTGGCCGAAGGCAAGCAGGAATCCGCTGCCAGCGGTGCTGCCGCCAAACCGGAGAAGTCCGGCGTCTACAAACACTTGCTCACCGGCGTGTCGTTCATGCTGCCGATGGTGGTGGCGGGCGGTCTGCTGATCGCCCTGTCGTTTGTGTTCGGCATTCATGCCTTTGAAGAAAAAGGCACCCTGGCTGCCGCACTGAAAACCGTCGGCGACCAGGCCTTCATGTTGATGGTGCCGCTGTTGGCGGGTTATATCGCCTACTCGATTGCCGACCGTCCGGGCCTGGCTCCCGGCATGATCGGCGGCCTGCTGGCCAGCACCTTGGGCGCGGGGTTTATCGGCGGGATCTTCGCCGGTTTCCTGGCCGGCTACTGCGTCAAATTCATCAGCCGTGCGATCCGTTTGCCCCAGAGCCTCGAAGCCCTCAAGCCGATCCTGATCATCCCGTTGCTGGCGAGCCTGTTCACGGGCCTGGCGATGATTTACCTGGTAGGGCCGCCGGTGGCGAAGATGCTCACCGGCCTCACGGATTTCCTCAGCACCATGGGCACCACCAACGCCGTGCTGCTGGGCATCTTGCTGGGCGGCATGATGTGCGTTGACCTGGGTGGCCCGATCAATAAGGCGGCCTATGCGTTTTCCGTCGGCCTGCTGGCGGCGCAAAGCGGTGCCCCCATGGCCGCGACCATGGCCGCCGGCATGGTGCCGCCCATTGGCATGGGCATCGCCACGTTGCTGGCGCGGCGCAAGTTCGCCCAAACCGAGCGCGAAGCCGGCAAGGCTGCGTTGATTCTCGGCATGTGCTTTATCTCCGAAGGCGCAATTCCGTTTGCCGCCAAGGACCCGCTGCGGGTGATTCCGGCGAGCATCGCTGGCGGCGCGCTGACCGGTGCGCTGTCGATGTATTTCGGCTGCAAACTGATGGCGCCCCATGGCGGGTTGTTTGTGATGCTGATCCCGAATGCGATCAACCATGCGCTGCTGTATCTGCTGGCGATCGTGGCGGGGAGTTTGTTGACCGCTGTGGTGTATGCGTTGATCAAGCGTCCCGAAGTGGTCGAGCTGACGGTCACGCCGGTGTCATAACTCGTTCATCCCTTCATGCTTAAGTTTCCCTTTTGCTGCTCGAGAGGGAACCTGCATGACCCACTTCAACCTCGGTCGCCGCCGTGTGATGCAAGCCGTCGGCGCCGGCCTGTTGCTGCCGGGCTTCGCGCCTGCGGTGATCGCCTCGGTCAAGGATCGCCCGCAACTTACCGACGGCGTGCAGTCCGGCGACCTGTTGGGCGACCGCGCGATGATCTGGAGCCGCAGCGACCGCCCGGCGCGGATGGTGGTGGAGTGGGACACCCGTAGCGTATTCAGCAACCCGCGCAAATTCGTTTCGCCCCTGGCCGACAACCGCACGGATTTCACCGCCCGTGTCGAACTCACCGGACTGCCCGTCGACCAGGCGATTTTCTACCGTGTGCACTTCGAAGACGCCCAGACCGGCGTGGCCAGCGAGCCCTGGTTCGGCCACCTGCGCAGCGTGCCGCAACAGCGCCGGGACATCCGCTTTGTGTGGAGCGGCGACACCGTTGGCCAGGGCTTTGGCATCAACCCGGACATCGGCGGCATGCGCATCTACGAAGCCATGCGCTTGCGCCTGCCGGACTTCTTTATCCACAGTGGCGACACCATCTACGCCGACGGCCCGGTGCCCGCGCAACTGACCACCGAAGACGGGCGCATCTGGCGCAACATCACCACCGAAGCCAAAAGCAAAGTCGCCGAAACCCTGAATGAATACCGGGGCAACTATCGCTACAACCTGATGGATGAAAACGTACGCCGCTTCAACGCCGAAGTGCCGCAGATCTGGCAGTGGGACGATCACGAAGTGATCAACAACTGGTCGCCGAGCAAGCAACTGGATGAGCGCTACACGACCCGCGACATCAACACCCTGGTGGGCCGTGCGCGCCAGGCCTGGCTGGAATATTCACCCATGCGCCGGCAAAGCGCCGATCAGGGCGGGCGGATTTATCGCAAGCTCAGCTACGGCCCGCTGCTGGATGTCTTTGTGTTGGACATGCGCAGCTATCGCGGGCCGAACGACGACAACCTTGGCGGCGAAAAACCGTTTCTTGGACGTGAGCAACTGGACTGGCTCAAGCGCGAATTGAAAGCCTCCCAGGCGCAATGGAAAGTCATCGCTGCCGACATGCCCATTGGCCTCGGCGTGCCCGACGGTGAGGTCAGCCCTGGCGTACCACGTTGGGAAGCGATCGCCAACGGCGACCCGGGCCCGGCCCAGGGACGGGAACTGGAAATCGCCGAATTGCTCGCGTTCCTGCGGGCGCAGCAGGTGCGTAATCACCTGTGGCTGACGGCGGACGTGCATTACTGCGCGGCCCATCATTACCATCCGGATCGGGCGGCGTTTCAGGACTTCGAGCCGTTCTGGGAGTTTGTCGCCGGGCCACTGAATGCCGGGAGTTTCGGGCCTAATCCGCTGGATAAAACCTTTGGCCCGGAAGTGGTGTTCGAGAAGGCGCCGACGGTGCAGAACAGCTCGCCGTTTGCCGGGTTCCAGTTTTTTGGCGAGGTGCAGATTGATGGGCAGACGGCGGAACTGACGGTGATTTTGCGGGACCTGGATGGGGTTTCGGTGTTTGAGCAGAAGCTGGCGCCAGTGTGATTGCAATGCAATCTACCTACTGAAGAAGAGCCAATGTGGGAGCGGGCTTGCTCGCGAAGGCGGTGTGTCAGTCAACAGATGTATGGACTGATCCACTGCCTTCGCGAGCAAGCCCGCTCCCACATTTTGATCGGTGTATCTTCAGGGGGGTCAGTAAACATCCCTGCGATAGCGGCCCTGCTCGATCAACCGCTCAACCGCCTCACTGCCCAGCACCTCATGCAGCACCTGATCCACACCCGCCGCCATCCCCTGCAAACTGCCGCAGACGTAAATCGCGGCGCCCTCGGCGATCCATTTACGCAACACATCCGCTGATTCACGCAGGCGATCCTGAACGTAGATTTTCTCTGCCTGGTCCCGGGAGAACGCCAGGTCCAGCAATGCCAGGTCACCGCTGGCCAGCCAGCCTTGCAGCTCGTCCTGGCAGTGGTAGTCGTGGGCGATATTGCGTTCGCCAAACAGCAGCCAGTTGCGCTGCTGACCGTCGACAATCCGTGCCTTGAGCAAACTGCGCAACCCGGCAAGGCCGGTGCCGTTGCCCAGCAGAATCATCGGCACCGGCTCGTTCGGCAGGTGGAAACCACTGTTACGCCGCAGTCGCAGGCTGATGGTCGAATCCAACGGTGCATGTTCGGTCAACCAGCCGGAACCCAAGCCCAGGCTGCCATCGGGGTGACGTTCCTGGCGCACGATCAGTTCCAGCACGCCGTCACTGGCAATCGAGGCGATGGAGTATTCGCGCATGCCCAGCGGCACCAGTGCATTGACCAATGCCTGGGCATGCAGGCCCACCAGGTGGGCGCGATTGTCCGGTAGCTGACGACTGGCCAACGCCTGGTCGAGGGTGTGTGCAAGGCCGTCGATCACCACGCCTTCGCTGCCCCCCAGCCCCATGCCCTCGAGGAAATGTTCGATGGCCCATGGGCAATTGCGTGGCAACACTTCCACCAGGTCGCCGGCCAGCCAGTCCCGAGGGGCGGGCGGGGTGAGCCCGAGCAAGTAGACGCCGGAGCCGCTGCTGTCCGGATTGAGCAGGGTGCGTTGCTTCAGGGTCCAGTTTTCATAGGTCGCGCTGGTCCATGCTGCCGCGGGTGCATGGCCGGTCAGTTGGCCCAGTTGTTGTTGCCAGTGCAGCAACGCATCGGTGTCGCCGCTGTCGACTTCCACCGGGGCAAACAGCGGGTTGCCGCCCTGGTTGGTCAGCCAGAAATGCAGGCGCCGGGCGAAGCCGCAGAAGTGTTGGTACTGGCGATCGCCCAAGGCCAGCACCGAGTAGTTCAAACCCTTGAGAGAGAGGTCCTGGCCGAGCACGCTGCGTTCGAACGCCCGGGCGCTGTCCGGTGCTTCGCCGTCGCCGAAGGTGCTGACCACAAACAATGCATGGCTCGACTGGCGCAGATCTTCTTCGCTGACGCTGCCCAGCGATTGCACCTTCACCGGCAAACCGGCGGCCTGCAATTGGCCGGCGGTCTGCCAGGCCAGTTGCTCGGCAAAACCGCTCTGGCTGGCAAAACCGATCAGCCAGGCAGGTGCGTTGCTGTGGTTGTCCGTCAGGCCTTTACGCGCATCGCGGACCTGGCGCTTCTTGCGGCGACGGTCCAGGTACAGCAGCCAGCCGGTGATAAAGAACAGCGGCATGAGCAGCGCGGTGAGGGTCAGGATGATGCGGCCGGGCAGGCCGAAATAGCTGCCGGTGTGCAGCGCATAGATGCTGGTCAGGATCTGTGCCTTGAAGCTTTTGCCGGCGTAGGTGTCATGGGATTTGACCTCGCCGTTGGCCGGGTCGAGGTTGATCTGGTTCAGTGCGCGGTCGTGAGGTGAGGTCTTCAGCAAGTAGTAGACGGTGGCGGGTTGCCCGGCGACCGCCGGCATACGGATGTTATAGCTGCTCAAACCGGGCCCGGCGTTGCTGTAGATACTGCTCCAGATTGCGTCGTAATTGGCCACCGGCGCAGGACCTTCCGGCGCCGGACCGCGCTTGCGCACGCGTTCGTTTTGCGGAGCGTCGGACATCAGTTTGGTCAGGCCATTGCTGTACCACTCGTAGGACCAGAACAGCCCGGTCAACGCTGCCAGAAGATAGAACAACAGGCACCAGGTGCCGAACACCGAGTGCAGGTCCCAGTTGAAACTGCGGCCTTTTTTGCGCCAGTCCAGGGTCAGCCACGCACGCCAGCTTGCCACTTGGCGCGGCCAGCGCAGATACAGGCCCGAGAGGCAGAAGAACACCAGGATCAGCGTGCAGGCACCGGTGATTTGCCGGCCGGTGTCGCCGATGGCGAGGAAGCGGTGCAATTGCAGCACGAAGCCGAAGAAGTCCTGGCCGACCGCATCGCCCAGGTAGTCGCCGGTGTACGGGTCGAAGTAGCACATCTGCCCGCGACGTTCACCGGGCGGCGGGGTGAACCAGACCTTGGCCGCGTGGGTGCTGTCGGGTTGCACCGTGAGCATCGACACCGCTTTGCCTTCACGGGCTTCCAGCAGGTGCACCAGTTCAGCCGGCGGCAATACGCCGGCCGGACGCTTTTCCACCGTCAACACCGTCGGGTTCAGCGCCTCGATGATTTCATCCTGGAATGACACCGTCGCGCCGGTGATCCCCATCAAGGCCAACACCAGCCCGGCGGTAATGCCGAAGAACCAATGCAACTGGAACAGGGTTTTCTTCAACACGTCGTGCGGCCTCGTCATCAGGTTAGGTGTTTCACGGCGCGCATTATGCCGCGAGTTGTCGAGAAACATTCTTTTTTACACGCAAAAACCCCACGCATCCGATGCGTGGGGTTTTTTCGGTGATTTGTATCGATTTAGAAATGGAAACTGGTGGTCAGCATCGCCGTACGACCCGCTGCCTGGTTGGCGAAGTGCGCCGCGAACGCCTTGTCGTAGTAGGTCTTGTCGGTGAGGTTTTGCACGTTCAACTGCAGGTCAACGTTCTTGGTCAGCTTGTAGCTGGCCATGGCGTCGTAGCGGGTGTAGGACGGCACGTAAACGGTGTTGCCCGCGTCGCCGTAGACTTCGTCGACATAGAACGCGCCGCCGCCGAGGGTGAGCTTCGGTGTCACGTCATAGGTTGTCCACAGGCTGAAGGTGTTCTTCGGCGTGTTGGGCATCTGGTTGCCTTTGTTGGAGCCGGCGCTGACGACGCCGTTACGGCCGTTCAAGCCAGGGTCCACCAGCTCGCTTTTCAGGTAGCTGTAGCCGGCGAACACTTGCCATTGATCGGTCAGCTTGCCGCTGGCGGACAACTCCAGACCGTCGACGCGGGATTCGCCGCCGTTTTCATAGGTCAGCGCGTCCACCAGGATGCGTGTGTTTTTCTTCTCGGTGCGGAACACCGCGGCGGTCAGGGACAGGCGATCGTGGAACATGTCCCACTTGGTGCCCAGCTCGTAGTTGACGGTTTCTTCGGGTTTCAGGTCGCTGGTCGCGGCACCGGCAGACAGCGGGTTGCCGTCGGCGCCTTCACCCACCGGGCCGCCGGCTGGCGATGCCGAAGTGGCGTAGGACGCGTAGATGCTGCCGTTTTCTACCGGCTTCCAGACCAGGCCGGCCTGCCAGTTGAAGAATTGGCTGTCGTTCTTGATCTTGCTGCGGGCCGGGACGGTAGCGGTCGGCACCGCGTTGGTGTTGGCCACGGTGTCGAAGGTGTCGTAGCGCAGGCCGACGTTCAGCAGCCAGTTCGGGTCCAGTTCGATGGTGTCGAACACATAGGCGGCGCGGCTGGTGGCTTTGGTGTTGGTGCCGTTGTAGTTGCGCGCGATGCTGCTGTTCCAAGGATCATTCGGGTTTGGATTGCTCAACGACGTACAGCTGGGCGTGGTGCCGGGATTACAGACTTGCGCGTTGTTTGAGCTGCCGAAGTTGTAGCCGCTGACGCGGGTTTCTTCACCGGTGAACTCCAGGCCCGTGGAGTAAGAGTGTTTGAAGCCCAGGGCCTGGAAGCTGCCGAACAGATCCGTCTGGTTGGTGGTGGTTTCGGTGGTGGACACGCGTGCGTTGGCGCGGCGCCATACGGTACCGAACTGGCTGACATTGCGCTTGCTGTCGTCCGGTTGCGTAAGGATGTAATCCTGCCCGGTGTTGCCATGACGCAGGGTGTTTTTCAGCGTCATGTTGTCGTTCAGGTCGTGTTCGATGGAGACCGTGCTGATGTCGGCGCGGGTCTTGCGGAAGTCGCGGCTCTTCAGGCCGTAGAAGTTAGTGCTGTCGCCGCCGTCGGTGGGTTTGTCATGCACGTGGGCGGTGGCGGTCGGCGAGCTGTAGCCATACGGAATCCCCGAATCCGGCAGGTCGTTGCTTTCCATGTGGTAGTAGCTGAGGTTGACGCGGGTCGGAGTGCCGAGGCCGAAGGTCAGCGACGGCGCCACGCCCCAACGGTCGTAGTTGACGGCATCACGCCCGGCGACGTTCTGTTCGTGGCTCATCAGGTTCAGGCGAAACGCCGCGCTGTCGAGGAACTGACGGTTGACGTCGAGCACGTAGCGGCGGGTCTGATCGGAGCCGTAGGTGAAACCGCCATTGGTGAAATCCCGCGCCTGTGGAGTCTTGCTCACCAGGTTGAGGCTGCCGCCGGCCGAGCCGCGACCGCCGAAGGACGAGTTGGGGCCTTTGCTGACTTCGATGGACTCGATGTCGAAGATCTCGCGGCTCTGGCCGCCGGCGTCGCGCACTCCGTCGAGGTACGTGTCGCCCTGGGCGTCAAAGCCGCGAATGAACGGACGGTCGCCCTGTGGGTTGCCGCCTTCACCGGCGCCGAAGGTTATCCCCGGCACGGTGCGCAATGCGTCCTGCAACGAGGTGGCGGCGGTGTCCTTGAGGACTTGCTGCGGCACGACGGTGACCGAGCGCGGGGTGTCTACCAGCGGCGCGGTGTACTTCTGCGAGGAGGCTTTTTCGACCTGGTAGGACGTGCTGTCCTGTTCCTGGCCGGTGATGCTGGTGGCTCCCAGGGAAATGCTGCTGCGCTCGCCTTTCTGCTCGGTGTCTTCAGCGGCTTGCGCCAGTTGGGCGGCAGAGCTGGCGCTGATGGCAACGCCGATGGCCGAGGCCAGCAGACGCGGTGAACTGGCAGGTGTTTTTATCGAAATGCGCGGCATGAAAGTGTCCTTTCCCCAAGGAGGTGAGGCCGCGGAATATAGGGAGAACAAGACTTTATATCAATTGAGATACATTACTATTCGCACTGAATTTACATTCTTTACACTTTTTGCTTACGGTTTTTACGATCTCGTTCGTCCTTTGGGCGGGAGTGGGGTTGTACACAGTCAATAAGAATCACTACCATTGGCGCCTCACTGTTTTCAGGTAATGCCTCCATGTTGCTGCACATTCCCGGCCTGTTCTCTCGTGAGGAAGTGCTGCGCATCCGCGACGCCTTGACGCAGACCGAGTGGGCCGACGGCAAAATCACTGCCGGGCACCAATCGGCCAAGGCCAAACACAACCTGCAACTGCCGGAAGGCCACCCACTGGCGCAGGAAATCGGCGCGGCGATCCTTGATCGGCTGTGGAAAAATCCGCTGTTCATATCAGCGGCGTTACCGCACAAGGTCTTCCCTCCGTTGCTCAACTGTTACACCGCCGGTGGCAGTTTCGACTTTCATATCGACAATGCCGTGCGCCAGTCCAAGGGCAGCCACGAGCGGGTGCGCACCGACCTTTCCTCCACGGTATTTTTCAGCGACCCCGACGACTACGACGGCGGCGAGCTGGAAATCCAGGACACCTTCGGCCTGCAGCGGGTCAAGTTGCCGGCGGGCGACATGGTGCTGTACCCCGGCTCCAGCCTGCACAAGGTCAACGCGGTGACCCGTGGCGCGCGCTACGCCTCGTTTTTCTGGACCCAAAGCCTGGTGCGCGAAGACAGCCAGCGCACGCTGCTGTTCGAGATGGACGGTGCGATCCAGCAACTGAGTCGGGACGTTCCCGACCACCCGGCGCTGATCCAGCTTACCGGCACCTATCACAACCTGCTGCGCCGCTGGGTTGAGGTCTGACCGTGGGCTTTTTATTGCGCCGTGAAGAAGTCCTCAACGTTGAACAATTGCAGGCCATGCTCGACGATTCCCCGGTGCGCGCCGCCCAGGCGATTTTGATCGCGGCGAAAGAGGGTGTTGTGGATGCCCAGGCGCTGCTCGGGCAAATCCTGCTGGAAGGCCGCGGCATCGAACGCGATGAAGCGTTGGCGTTGCGCTGGTTCCGCATTGCCGCCCAAGGCGGGCACCTGATGGCGCGCAATATGCTCGGGCGTTGCCTGGAGCATGGTTGGGGCTGTGGGGCGGATCCCGTGGCAGCAGCGCGGGAATATCGTCTGGCGGCGGAAGCCGGGCTGGATTGGGGGTTGTACAACTACGCCAACCTGCTGGCGACCGGGCGTGGGGTTGCCGAGGACCAAACCCGGGCGCTGGCGTGTTATCGACAGGCGGCGCAATCGGGCCATGCCAAGTCGATGAACCTGCTGGGGCGTTATCTGGAAGAAGGGCAGTTTTGCCCGAGGGATCTGGAGGCGGCAGTGGAGTGGTATCGCCGGTCGGCGCAAGGCGGGGATTTTCGCGGGCAGTTCAGTTATGCGGCGGTGTTGGCGGATCAAGGTCAGATCGAGGCTGCGCTGGAATGGCTGCGCAAGGCCCTGGCGGGCGGGAATTTGAAGTTCTTGCGGGTGGCGCACAAGGCGTTGTCGGCCGCCAATGATCCGCAGATTCGGGCGATGGCCGAGATTTATCAAGCGCATGCCATTGAACTTGCTCGTTCCCACGCTCTGCGTGGAAATGCCGCCCTGGACGCTCGGCGTCCGCTCTAAGGGCGTAACGCAGAGCGTCACCGGATGCGTTCCCACGCAGAGCGTGGGAACGATCAGGGCGTGGGTTTACAGGTAGAACGATTTCAGTGGCGGGAAGCCATTGAACTCAACCGCGCTGTAGCTGGTGGTGTAGGCACCGGTGGACAACCAGTACATCCGGTCGCCAATCGCCAGGTTCAGCGGCAGGCCGTACTTGTAGTTTTCGTACATGATGTCGGCGCTGTCGCAGGTCGGGCCGGCGATGACCACTTCTTCCATCTCGCCTTTCTTCTCGGTCCAGATCGGGAACTTGATGGCTTCGTCCATGGTTTCGATCAGGCCGGAGAATTTGCCCACGTCGGTGTATACCCAACGCTCGACGGCAGTGCGGGATTTGCGCGCAACCAGTACCACTTCGCTGACCAGGATGCCGGCGTTGGCGATCAACGAACGGCCCGGCTCCAGGATGATTTCCGGCAGGTCGTCACCGAAATCTTCCTTGAGGAAGCGGATGATTTCTTCGGCGTAGGTTTCCAGGCTGTTGGTACGGGTGATGTAGTTGGCCGGGAAGCCGCCGCCCATGTTGATCAGCTTGAGGTGGATGCCGTCTTCTTCCTTCAGGCGCTCGAAGATCACTTTGACCTTGGCAATCGCCGCGTCCCACACGCTGATGTCACGCTGTTGCGAGCCGACGTGGAAGGAAATGCCGTAAGGCACCAGGCCCAGGTCGCGGGCGAGGATCAGCAGGTCCATGGCCATGTCGGTCTGGCAGCCGAATTTGCGCGACAGCGGCCAGTCAGCCGTGGTCGAGCCTTCGGTGAGAATACGTACATACACTTTCGAACCCGGGGCGGCCTTGGCGATGTTGCGCAGGTCGGCTTCGGAGTCGGTGGAGAACAGGCGCACGCCTTTCTCGTAGAAGTAGCGGATGTCCTTGGATTTCTTGATGGTGTTGCCGTAGCTGATACGGTCAGGGCTGACGCCGCGGTCCATGACCTTGTCCAGCTCGTAGATCGACGCGATGTCGAAGCTCGAACCCTTGTCTTTGAGGAGGTCGATGATCTCGACGGCCGGGTTGGCCTTGACGGCGTAATACACCTTGGCGAATTCGAAACCGGCGCGCAGGTCATCGTAGGCCTGGCTGATCATCGCGGTGTCGATCACCACGAACGGGGTTTCCTGGGTATCGGCGAACGCCTTCATTTTGTCAAAAGTGGCGCGCGCGAAATAATCTTCGACCTGGATCGACATGCTGGGAACTCCTACTGGCAAACTAAATTGATCAATGGGTGCAAATGAACGTCCTCCGTATCCCCACTTTGGTTCGCCTACTTCCCAAGGCATGTCGCCGAAAGCAAAAAGGCCATGGGATCAACCGCTTCCCTTGGCCTTGCTGTCTCGTCGTCAGTACTTGAGCCGGATGGATCGTTTCCAGCATGGACGTTCGGCGCGAACTTTAGGACGTGAGGGGCTATAGATCAACTAAAAATGTCGCGTTTTTGCACGCGTTCGTCGTGAGGCCGTGTGCAGCTACTTATGTAACCGACCGGTATGACGGATTGATGTTCCCCCAGGAGTGTTATTCGAGGGGAACTGGGAGCGCTTTTGTGGCGAGGGAGCTTGCTCCCGCTGGAGTGCGTAGCGCTCCCGGCTTTTTTGGGGCTGCTGCGCAGCCCAACGGGAGCAAGCTCCCTCGCCACAAGGGGATATCAGGCCAGTGCTGTCTCGGCGGGCGACACAATACTGGTCTTGCCCCCACGGGACTTACCGGAGCTCAGGTACTCGGCAATCGACTCCTGGGTCACTTCCCCCAGGAACACCCGCTCCGCATCCATCACCGGCAACCACGAGCGGTTGAACTCGTACATGCGCGACAACAGGATGCGCAAATGCTCGTCGTACGCCGCCGTGGCGTTGAACTCGCGCAGGTATTGGCCGCAGGTACCGGTCTGACGATGCAGATCGCGACGGCGCACATAACCCAGGGCTTTGTTCTCGGCGTCGGTCACCACCACGTAGCGACGGTCCAGTTCGTCCATCTGCTCCAGGGCGTCCGCCACTGGCGTTTCAGGGCTGACCGACGGCGCGTTGTCCGCCGCATCTTCAGCTTTCACCAGCAACAGGCGCTTGAGGGTGCTGTCCTGGCCTACAAAGTTGCTGACGAATTCGTCGGCAGGGTGGGCCAGCAGGGTGTCCGGGTGGTCGATCTGCAGCAGCTTGCCGGCGCGGAAGATCGCGATCTTGTCACCCAGCTTGATGGCTTCGTCGATGTCGTGGCTGACCATGATCACGGTCTTGTTCAGCGCACGCTGCATCTCGAAGAATTCGTTCTGGATCATCTCGCGGTTGATCGGGTCGACCGCGCCGAACGGCTCATCCATCAGCAGCAACGGTGCATCCGCCGCCAGGGCACGGATCACGCCGATCCGCTGTTGCTGGCCACCGGACAGTTCACGCGGGTAGCGATGCAGGTACTGCTTGGGTTCCAGCTTGATCATGCTCATCAATTCGCGGGCGCGGTCGTGGCATTTCTGCTTGTCCCAACCCAGCAGCTTGGGCACCACCACGATGTTTTCTTCGATGGTCATGTTCGGGAACAGGCCGATCTGCTGGATCACGTAGCCGATGTTGCGACGCAGGGTCACTTCATCCAGGTCGGTGGTGTCTTCGCCGTTGATCAGGATCTTGCCGGAGGTCGGCTTGATCAGGCGGTTGATCATTTTCAGCGTGGTGCTTTTGCCGCAGCCCGACGGGCCGAGGAACACGCAAATTTCGCCTTCGTTGACGGTCAGGCTTACGGAATCAACGGCGGTGATGGTCTTGCCGTTGCTTTGGAAGGTCTTGGTCAGGTTTTGAAGTTCGATCATTTGAGCAGTCCTTTTGGAGTCAGCGTGCGTTGCAGCCATTGCAGAAGCAGGTCGGCGAAGATGGCCAGGAGACTGACCAGTACGGCGCCAACGATCAGCATCGACATGTCGCTGCGGCTGATGGAAGCCAGAATAAGTACACCCAGGCCACCGGCGCCGATGGTGGCGGCGATGGTCATCACACCAATGTTCATCACCACGGCGGTGCGCACACCGGCGAGGATCACCGGCACGGCAATCGGCAGCTCGACCATGCGCAGGCGCTGGCCGAAGGTCATGCCGATGCCTTTGGCGGCTTCACGGATGCCCGGCTCGACGCCAGTGAGGGCGAGGTAGGTGTTACGCATGATGGGCAGCAGGGAATAGAGAAACACGGCGGTGATCGCCGGCATCGGCCCCAGGCCCTGGCCGAACTTGGAGTAGAACGGCAGCAGCAGGCCGAACAAGGCAATCGACGGCACGGTCAGCAGCACCGTGGCGCTGGCTTGCAGTGGGCCGGCGAGGGTCGGGAAGCGGGTCATCAGCACGCCCAGGGGCACGCCTACGACGATTGCCAGGATGACTGCAATGCCGACCAGGGTGATGTGCTGCCAGGTCAGGTGCAGGACTTGGGCCCAATCAAGATGGGAAAAGGCGTTCAGGAATTCCATGTCTTCTCCTCTTAGTTGATCGGATGCTGGCGCAGGAAATCTGCGGCCACGGCGGACGGGCTTTCATGGTCGACGTCGACCCGCGCATTCAGCTGGCGCATGGTTTCGTCGTCGAACAGCGCGGCCAGCGGCTTGAGATCAGCGGCCAGTTGCGGGTGGGCATCGAGGTAAACCTGACGCACCACCGGCGCGGCGGTGTAGTCCGGGAAGTAATGCTTGTCGTCTTCCAGCAGCTTCAATTTGAAGGCGTTCAGGCGACCGTCGGTGGTGTAGACCAAACCGGCAAACACCTGGCCATTACGCAGCGCGGTGTAGACCAGACCGGCGTCCATCTGCCGGGTGTTTTTGCGGGTCAGGTTCATGTCGTACAGCTTGACCATGCCGGCCATGCCGTCGGAACGGTTGGCGAACTCGGTGTCCAGGGCCACTAGGCGGTTTTCCTTGGTTTTCTCGGCCAGTGCCGCGGTCAGGTCGCTGATGCTGTTGATCTGCGGGAATTCCTTGGCCACGTTCTCTGGCAGGGCCAGGGCGTAGGTGTTGCTGAATTTCGAAGGGGAGAGCCAGACCAGGCCTTTTTTCGCATCGAGTTCTTTCACTCGGGCGTAGGACTGTTCGCTGTCGAGTTTCTCGTCGACATGGTTGTAGGCCACCAGCGACACGCCGGTGTATTCCCAGATCAGGTCCAGTTGCCCGCTTTCCTGGGCACTGCGTGCCAGGTTGCTGCCCAGGCCGCCGGTCACACGGGTGTCGTAACCCTTGGTGCGCAGGTACTGGGAAGTGATTTCGGCGAGCAGGGTCTGTTCAGTGAACACCCGGGCGCCGATGCGGATGACCGGTTTTTCAGCAGCTTGCGCAAACCCTGCGAACAGCAGGACGCAGCTCAATATCAATGTCAGTTTTTTCATGTGAATTCCTGTTTCAGGCCTAAGACGGGGCCAAAGCCTTAAGACGGACGCAACCCGCGTTCCAGCCAAAGGCGGCTGGCCATGGTCACCAGACCGTCGAGCAGCAAGGCCAGCAGCGCGGTGCACGCGGCGCCGAGCAGCAGTTGCGGCTGATTGTTCAGGGCGATGCCGGGGAAGATCAGGCTGCCCAGGCTGTTGGCGCCAATCAGGAACGCCAGGGGCGCGGTACCGACGTTGATCGCCAGCGCGACGCGCACACCGCCGATGATGATCGGCACGGCGTTGGGCAGTTCCACGCGAAACAGCACCTGGCGCGGCGTCATGCCGATGCCGACGGCAGCTTCTTTCAGGGAACCTTGAACGTTTTTCAGGCCTTCATAGGTGTTGCGCACGATGGGCAGCAACGAGGCGAGGAACAGCGCGAAGATCGCGGGGCCGCTGCCGATGCCAAGGACACCGAGGGCGATGGCCAGTACGGCCAGGGGAGGGACGGTATTGCCGATGTTGAAGATCTGCATGAAGCGTTCTGCGCGCCCGACCATGTTGGGTCGGCTGAGCAGGATACCGGCGGGAATCCCTACGATCAGGGCGGCCAGCATCGAAACCAGGACTAGGATCAAGTGAGCTTGCAGGTAAAACAACAAATCGTCGCGGTACAGTTCGATCGTGTTGATGCCGATCCAGTGGACCAGCAGGGCCAGGAGAGCGACGACAACCGCTCCTCCTATCAGCCCTTTGCCATAGCGAATAGCCACAGGCGGACTCCTTTTTTCTTTTGTCGGCGAACACATTTCCGAGCGGCAATGCCATTCCTGGCTGTCGGCGAATGTGATCGCGAATAGCAGCTCGCCAATACCGGCAACGCGGTATGAGGTCGAGCCATGAGCGCAGCCTCGTCAGGCTAACTTGCTGATTTTTCAGCCCCTGTTACGAGTGCGATAGCAGGGGAGTGGACGTCTCTACCTTTTAAAAGGTTCCATACTTGGCAGCAATTAGCCACCCCCAATTGGGCGAACGGTGGTCTGTAACCCCGGGTTTGCGCTATACTCGCCGCCCTTTTTTGACTCACCTGCCAGGCGATTTCCCATGACCCACCAGGCCGCCGAAGTCGCGAAACGCCGCACTTTCGCCATTATTTCCCACCCCGATGCCGGTAAAACCACCATCACCGAAAAGCTGTTGCTGATGGGCAAGGCGATCGCGGTGGCCGGCACGGTGAAATCCCGTAAATCCGACCGCCATGCCACCTCCGACTGGATGGAAATGGAAAAGCAGCGTGGTATTTCCATTACCACGTCGGTCATGCAGTTCCCGTATCGCGACCACATGATCAACCTGCTCGACACCCCGGGCCACGAAGACTTCTCCGAAGACACCTACCGCACCCTGACCGCGGTGGACTCGGCACTGATGGTCCTCGACGGCGGTAAAGGCGTTGAGCCACGGACCATCGCGCTGATGGACGTCTGCCGCCTGCGGGACACGCCGATTGTCAGCTTTATCAACAAACTCGACCGTGACATCCGCGACCCGATCGAACTGCTGGACGAAATCGAAGCCGTCCTGAAAATCAAGGCCGCGCCGATCACCTGGCCGATTGGTTGCTACCGCGACTTCAAGGGCGTGTACCACCTGGCCGACGACTACATCATTGTGTACACCGCCGGCCATGGCCACGAACGGACCGATGTGAAAATCATCGAGAAGCTCGACTCCGACGAAGCCCGCGCCCACCTGGGTGACGAGTACGACCGGTTTGTCGACCAGCTGGAACTGGTGCAGGGCGCCTGCCACGAGTTCAACCAGCAGGAATTCCTCGACGGCCAGCTGACGCCGGTGTTCTTCGGTACCGCCCTGGGCAACTTCGGTGTCGATCACGTGCTCGACGCCGTGGTCAATTGGGCTCCCAAGCCGCTGGCCCGTGTTGCCAACGAGCGTACCGTGGAGCCGGTGGAAGAGAAGTTTGCCGGCTTCGTGTTCAAGATCCAGGCGAACATGGACCCGAAACACCGCGACCGTATCGCCTTTATGCGCATCTGCTCCGGCAAATACGAAAAAGGCATGAAGATGCGCCACGTGCGTACCGGCAAGGACGTGCGCATCGGCGACGCCCTGACCTTCTTCTCCTCCGAGCGTGAGCAACTGGAAGAAGCGTTTGCCGGCGACATCATCGGCTTGCACAACCACGGCACCATCCAGATCGGCGACACCTTCACCGAAGGCGAAGCGCTGGGCTTCACTGGTATCCCGCACTTCGCCCCGGAACTGTTCCGTCGCGTACGCCTGCGCGATCCGCTGAAATCCAAGCAACTGCGCCAGGGTTTGCAGCAGTTGGCGGAAGAGGGGGCCACTCAGGTGTTCTTCCCGGAGCGCAGCAACGACATCATCCTTGGCGCCGTCGGTGTGCTGCAGTTCGATGTGGTGGCCAGCCGTCTGAAAGAGGAATACAAGGTGGAATGCTCCTACGAGCCGATCACCGTGTACTCCGCGCGCTGGATTGATTGCAGCGATAAGAAGAAGCTGGAAGAGTTCAAGATCAAGGCCGTGGAAAACCTCGCGATCGACGGCGGTGGTCATCTGACCTACCTGGCCCCGACCCGGGTCAACCTGGCGCTGATGGAAGAGCGCTGGCCGGATGTGAAATTCCGCGCGACCCGTGAGCATCACTAAGGGTTAGGGATATAAGAGAGGGCGAAGCTGTGATGGCTTCGCCTTTTTCTTTGGCTGCTATCCGGGTTGTTTCATTGGCGAAAACTTCAGTTCGGGACTAGCTTGAAGCAAGGCGACGGCGGACAGCTGTCGTACGCAATTCAACTCCTGACTGGGCGGAATTCGACCATGAGTATCTTTCAACGTGTGGTGCTGTTGCTCAAAGTGCTGGTGATGTTGTCGTTGGGCATGTCTTCCGCGTGGGCCACGACGGCGGTGCAGAGCCATGGCACGGGGTTTGTGGCGGCGAAGACGGTGCAGGCGGGTGGCTTGCAGCTGGCCAAGAGTGAATCCGAGCCCGGTGACGAAAACCAGGGCGGCTCCAAGGACGATGACGATGCCGAGAACCCGGACAATGACGGCGAAGACAGCGACACCTACAACGATGGCGACAGCGATACGTAAGTAACGCGGGCAAAAGAAAGCCCCTCTTGCCGGACAGATGCGCTATCCGACAAGAAGGGCTGTAGAACACTGGAATGCTCTGGACTCACCCTCCAGAGCATTTTTTTTGCACGTCAGACCACAAATTGCTCCGCGTAGTGGCAAGCCACCTGGCGGTTGTCCAGTGGTCGCAGCACCGGTTCATCGGTGCTGCACAGCTGGGTCGCGTACGGGCAGCGCTTGTGGAAGGCGCAGCCAGACGGCGGGTTCAACGGGTTGGGCAGCTCGCCGACGATCTTGATCTTCGGCTTGTTCGGGTCCGGATGAATGGTCGGGGTCGCCGACAGCAGCGCCTGGGTGTACGGGTGCAGCGGGCGTGCGTAGATGTCTTCCTTCGGCCCCACTTCCACCGGGCGGCCGAGGTACATCACCATCACGTCGTCGGCGACGTGTTGCACCACCGCGAGGTTGTGGGAGATGAACACGTAGGCGGTGTTGAATTCCTGCTGCAGGTCCATGAACAGGTTCAGCACCTGGGCCTGGATCGACACGTCCAGCGCCGAGGTCGGTTCATCCGCCACCAGCACTTTCGGTTGCAGCATCATCGCCCGGGCCAGTGCGATCCGCTGGCGCTGGCCACCGGAGAACATGTGCGGGTAGCGCTGATAATGCTCAGGGCGCAGGCCCACTTGCTTCATCATCGCCTGCACCTTTTCCCGGCGCTCGGCGGCGGACAGGTTGGTGTTGATCAACAACGGCTCGCCCAGTTGGTCACCGACTTTCTGGCGCGGGTTCAGCGAGGCGTACGGGCTCTGGAATACCATCTGCACGTCTTTGCGCAATTGCTTGCGCTGGGCCTTGTCGGCGCCGGCCACTTCCTGGCCGGCGATTTTCAGCGAGCCGGAAGACGGCTCTTCAATCAAGGTCAGGGCGCGGGCCAGGGTGGATTTGCCGCAACCGGATTCGCCCACGACCGCGAGGGTCTTGCCGGCTTCCAGCTCGAACGACACACCATTGAGCGCACGCACCAGGGCGTGGCCCTTGAACAGGCCACGGGACACTTCGTAGTGACGGGTCAGGTCGCGGGCGGTAAGTACGACGGCCATTACGCCACCTCCTGATTCAGCGGGTAGAAGCAGCGGGCAAGGCTGTGGCTTTTCGGGTCAAGGCCCGGGCGTTGGGCGCGGCAGGACTCCTGCACATATGGGCAGCGTGGCGACAGCAGGCAACCCTGCGGGCGGTCATAACGGCCGGGCACGATACCCGGCAGCGTGGCCAGGCGCGTGGCGCCCAGGCTGTGCTCGGGAATCGCCTTGAGCAGTGCTTCGCTGTACGGGTGCGCCGGGATGTCGAACAACTGCGGCACCTGGCCGACTTCCACGGCCTGGCCGGCGTACATCACACACACGCGCTGGGCGGTTTCGGCCACCACGGCGAGGTCGTGGGTGATCAGCACCAGGCCCATGTTCTGCTCTTTCTGCAAGGCCAGCAGCAGGTCCATGATCTGGGCCTGGATGGTCACGTCGAGTGCGGTGGTCGGTTCATCGGCGATCAGCAGTTTCGGCTCGCCGGCGATGGCCATGGCGATCGCCACACGCTGGCTCATACCACCGGACAGCTGGTGCGGGTAGGCATCCATACGGCTGGCAGCGCCTGGGATTTCCACCTTTTCCAGCAGTTCGATGGCACGCTTGCGCGCTTGCTTGCCGGACATTTTCAAGTGCAGGCGCAGCACTTCCTCGATCTGGAAACCCACGGTGTAGCTGGGGTTCAGGGCAGTCATCGGGTCCTGGAACACCATCGCCAGGTCTTTGCCGACGATCTGCCGACGCTGACGGTTGCTCAGCTTGAGCATGTCCTTGCCGTCGAAGTTCAGGGCGTCGGCGGTGACGATGCCGGGGTGCTCGATCAGGCCCATCAGCGCCATCATGGTCACGGATTTACCCGAACCGGACTCGCCAACGATCGCCAGTACTTCGCCTTTGTCGACGGAGATGTCGAGGCCATCGACCACCGGCACGGCGGTCTTGTCGCCGAAGCGGACATTGAGATTCTTGATTTCTAGCAGTGACATGGGAATCTCCTCAGGCGGCATTCTTGAGTTTCGGGTCCAGCGCATCGCGCAGCCCGTCGCCCATCAGGTTGATTGCCAGCACGCTGAGCAAAATGGTCAAGCCAGGCAGGCTCACGACCCACCAGGCGCGTTCGATGTAGTCGCGGGCCGAGGCCAGCATGGTGCCCCACTCAGGGGTTGGCGGTTGTACGCCAAGGCCCAGGAAGCCCAGGGCGGCAGCATCGAGAATCGCCGAGGAGAAACTCAGGGTGGCCTGAACGATCAGCGGCGCCATGCAGTTCGGCAGCACGGTGACGAACATCAGGCGCGGCAGGCCGGCGCCGGCGAGGCGGGCGGCGGTCACGTAGTCACGGTTCAGTTCGCCCATCACCGCAGCGCGGGTCAGGCGGACATAGGACGGCAGCGACACGATCGCGATGGCGATCACGGTGTTGATCAGGCCAGGGCCGAGGATCGCGACAATGGCTACAGCCAGCAGCAGCGACGGCAGGGCCAGCATGATGTCCATCAGACGCATGATGGTCGGGCCGAGCAGGCGCGGGAAAAACCCGGCGAACAGACCCAGCAGGATCCCCGGGATCAGCGACATGACGACCGACGACAAGCCGATCAGCAACGACAGGCGCGAACCCTGGATCAGGCGTGACAGCAGGTCACGGCCCAGTTCGTCGGTGCCCAGCAGGAACTGGATCTGCCCACCTTCCAGCCAGGCCGGAGGGGTCAGCAGGAAGTCACGGTATTGCTCGCTCGGGTTGTGCGGGGCCACCCAAGGGGCGAACAGCGCGCAAAACACCACCAGCAACATGAACAGCAGGCCGGCAACCGCGCCTTTGTTCTTGGAGAAGGCTTGCCAGAATTCTTTGTACGGGGACGGGTACAGCAGGCTTTGATCGACTGCTACCGCGGGAGTAGGTGTGGTCATGGTCATGATCTCAGCGCTGGTGACGGATGCGTGGGTTGGCGAAGCCGTAGAGGATATCCACCACGAAGTTCACCAGAATCACCAGGCAGGCGATTAACAGGATGCCGTTTTGCACCACGGGATAGTCCCGTGCGCCAATGGCTTCGATCAGCCATTTGCCGATGCCGGGCCACGAGAAGATGGTTTCGGTCAGGACGGCGCCGGCCAGCAATGTGCCGACTTGCAGGCCGACCACGGTGAGTACCGGGATCAAGGCGTTACGCAGGCCGTGGACGAACACCACGCGCGCCGGCGACAGGCCTTTGGCCTTGGCGGTGCGGATGTAGTCCTCGCGCAATACTTCAAGCATCGACGAACGGGTCATCCGGGCGATAACGGCCAGCGGGATGGTACCGAGCACGATGGCCGGCAGGATCAGGTGGTGCAGCGCATCCCAGAATGCGTCCGGCTCGTCAGCCAGCAGGGTGTCGATCAGCATGAAGCCGGTGCGCGGCTCGATGTCGTAGAGCAGGTCGATCCGTCCCGACACTGGCGTCCAGCCCAGGCTCACGGAGAAGAACATGATCAGGATCAGGCCCCACCAGAAGATCGGCATCGAATATCCCGCCAGGGAGATGCCCATCACCCCATGGTCGAACAGGGATCCTCGCTTCAAGGCCGCGATCACCCCGGCTAACAGCCCCAGGATGCCGGCGAACAACAGGGCGGCCATGGACAGTTCCAGGGTCGCGGGGAAAAGTGCGGTGAATTCAGTCCACACGCTGGTACGGGTACGCAGGGATTCGCCGAGGTCGCCGTGGGCGAGCTTGCCGACATAATCCAGGTATTGCGCGTAAAGCGGTTTGTTCAGACCAAGGCGTTCCATTGCCTGAGCGTGCATCTCGGGGTCGACTCGTCGTTCGCCCATCATGACTTCGACGGGGTCGCCAGGGATCATGCGAATCAACGCGAACGTCAGCAAGGTGATGCCGAAAAACGTGGGGATCAATAACCCCAATCGGCGGGCAATAAAACTAAACATCTTGTTGTGTACCTCAATCAGCCGGTTAGGCAGGTTCGGCACCGTCAATGTCGACGGTGCCGAGCGTCTCTTATCTACTTCACCTGGGTGGTGGCGAAGTTATTTGTAGTCAGAGGGCTTTGGGTATAACCCTCGACGTTTTTACGCATGGCGGTAAACATTTTCGGGTAAGCCATGGGAATCCATGGTTGGTCCTTGTCGAAAACGTCCATGGCTTGTTCATAGAGTGCAGCGCGCTGTGCGGGTTCAGCGATAGCGCGTGCCTTGTCGATCAAGTCTTGAAACTCTTTGTTACACCAGCGGGCGTAGTTTTCGCCGTTTTTCGCTGCATCGCAACTCAAGTTCGGGGTGAGGAAGTTATCCGGGTCCCCGTTATCCCCCGCCCAGCCGGCGGAGACCATGTCATGTTCGCCATTCTTGGCGCGTTTGAGCATTTCGCCCCATTCCATGACCTTGATGTTCACTTTCAGGCCGATTTGCGCCAGGTCCGCCTGCATGCGCTGGGCGCCGAGCATCGGATTAGGGTTGGTCGGGCCGCCGCCGTTGCGGGTGAACAGGGTGATCTCGGTGCCTTCCGGTACGCCGGCTTCCTTGAGCAGGGCGCGGGCCTTGTCCAAGTCACGTGGCGGGTTCTTCAGCTTGTCGCTGAAGCCCAGCAAGGTGGGTGGGTAAGGCCCGGTGGCGTCGACTGCGTTGCCTTTGCCGTACAGGGACTCGTTGTAGCCTTTCTTGTCGAACGCGATGTTGATCGCGTGACGCACCCGCGCGTCGCTCATGTACTTGTGGGTGGTGTTCAGCGCGGTGTAGGCGGTGGTCATCGCGGCCAGTTCCGCCACCTTCAGGTTCGGGTCGGCCTTCATGCTCGGCACGTCATCCGGTTTCGGATACAGCGCGATCTGGCATTCGTTGGCCTTGAGCTTTTGCAGGCGCACGTTGTTGTCGGTGGTGATGGCCAGGATCAGCGGGTCAGCCGGCGGCTTGCCACGGAAGTAGTCCGGGTTGGCCTTGAAGCGCACTTGGGCGTCTTTGGCGTAGCGGGTGAAGATGAACGGGCCGGTGCCGATTGGCTTGGCGTTCAGGTCGTCGGTCTTGCCGGACTTGAGCAATTGGTCGGCGTATTCGGCGGAGTGAATCGAGGAAAACGCCATGGCCAGGTCGGCCAGGAACGGTGCTTCAGGGCGGGTCAGGGTGAAGACTACGGTGTGGTCATCGGTCTTCGTTACGCTCTTGAGCAGTTCCTTGAAGCCCATGCTTTCAAAGTATGGGTAGCCCACGTTGGACTTGTTGTGCCACGGGTGATTCGGGTCCAGCTGGCGCTGGAAGCTCCAGAGCACGTCGTCGGCGTTCATGTTGCGCGTGGGTTTGAAGTAGTCGGTGGTGTGGAACTTGATGTCGTCACGCAGGTGAAAGGTGTAGGTCAGGCCATCGGCACTGATTTCCGGCAGGTCCTTGGCCAGCGCCGGGATCACTTCGGTGGTGCCGGGCTTGAAGTCCACCAGGCGGTTGAACATGGTTTCGGCCGCAGCGTCGGCGGTGACAGCCGTGGTGTACAGGACCGGATCGAAGCCTTCCGGGCTGGCTTCGGTGCAGACGACCAACGGTTTGGCCGAGATGCCGACAGCGACGCTCAACAGCGCAGCGGCAATGGCAGCTTGTAACGGGAGCATTTTCATCTAAGAGCCCTCTGCAATCGATTGGACCAGACAAGCGTAGGCGGCGGGCTCGTCCTGAGCTCGCCGCCGACCTGGCGCTGATTAAAGAATGTTGAACGGGATGGTGGTGACCAGGCGGAACTCACGGATGTTGCCGTCAGCCTGATTTTCGCTGGCGCGGTGAGTGACGTAGGTACCACGGATGGTGGTGGCCTTGAGCGAGCCGCTCTGGATCGCGTAAGCCGCGCCCACGCCGTATTCCTGGTGCTTCTCGCCGTCCATCAGGCGCAGGTCGCTACGTGCCACGCCAGATTCGCCGTAGGCAGTACCGGTGTAGTGAGTACCGTCGATGCCCCAGCCGCGAGCCGAGTAGATGTTGAACTTCAGGCCTGGCACGCCGTATTCGGCCATGTTGATACCGTAGGCGATCTGGAAGGATTTCTCGTTCGGTCCGTTAAAGTCGGAGGTCAAGGAGTTGGCCAGGTAGATACCGTTGGTTTCGTGCAGGTAGTCGAAGTACTCGTCACCGTTGATGGCCTGGTAGGAGAAGGTCAGGCTGTGGGCCTGGTGAGTCAGGCCGAAAGACAACGAGTAAGTGTCGTTGTCGATGCTGCCCATCTTCTTGCTGCCGGTATCGGTCGTTTTGTAGTAGTTCAGGCCGGTGGTCAGTGCCAGGGTCTGGGCATCACCCAGTTCGTGGGTGGCGCCGACGTAGTACTGGTTCCAGAAGTCTTCGACGTTAGCGGCGAACACGCTGGTTTTCAGGCTTTTGAATGGCTGGTAGTTGAAACCCAGGGTTTTGACTTTGTCGGTGGTCTGGCCGTTACCGTACTCGGAACGGAATTTCGACAGGCTTTGCTCGGTCCGTGGCGAAACGCGATCGAAGATGCCGCCCTGGAACGACAGGTTGCTGAACTCTTCGCTGTTGAAGCTCACACCTTCAAAGCTCGAAGGCAGTGCACGGTTGCCGATGGTGTCGACGATGCCGCTGCTGAAGTTCTGGCGACCGGCGGTCAAGGTGGTGTTCGAGACACGGAACTTGACGTTGGCCAGGCCCAGTTTGCTCCACTGGTCTACGGCGTCGCCGTTGGAGTCGGCCAGGGTACGGTTGGAGCCGCCCTTGATGTCGCGCTTGCTGCGGTCCAGGACCAGAGCGTTGTAGACCGCCACTTCAGTGCTCACGCCAACGGTGCCTTTGGTAAAGCCCGAGGTACCGTTGAGGATGGTGCCTTGTACCCAGTTGGTACGGTACGCATCGGTACGGGCCTGGTTGTGCTTCTCGTAACCGAATTTCTGGCCACGGAACTTCTGTTCGTTGGAAAACCAGTTACGGGTTGTACCGCCCAGGCTAAATCCATCGATGTAGCCTTTGGCCTCGCTTTGGGCGCTGGTGCCGGCCAATGTGGTTGGAACGAAGTCCTGGCTTGCAGGTTCAGCGTAGGCGGTAGCCGTGATGCTGCTGATGGCCAGGGCCAGTAGCGCGGTGCTGCTCAGTTTCATGGGTGACGCTCCTTTGGTTCTCTTTTTAATGCCGGTCTTTTTAGGTGAACCGGCTATTGGGTGTGTAACTCGTTCAAGCCTTTGCAAACGTTTGCCCAAGGGTAAAACCCGAAATAAGGCTGCACGTTTGCAGCAAGGCGAGTGCTCGCCCTGCGCAATCCGGTTATCTTTTTATGGGTTGATGCTGACGCCCGAGAACACGTTGCGGCCGAAGGGGCTGACTTTGAACCCTTCGACTTTGGCGCTTAACGGCTGGTTGACCGTCGAGTGGGCGACTGGCGTGATTGGCACCTGCTGCTTGAGCAGTTGCTGCGCCTGTTTGTACAGAACAGTCCTTTGTTCGCGGTCGGTCACGACCTTGGCTTGCTTGATCAGCTTGTCGTACGCCGGGTCACACCACATGGAGTAGTTGTTCCCGCCGATGGCGTCGCAGCTGTAGAGGGTGCCCAGCCAGTTGTCGGGGTCACCGTTGTCGCCGGTCCAGCCGATCAGGCTGATATCGTGCTCGCCATTCTTGGTGCGCTTGATGTACTCGCCCCATTCATAGCTGACAATCTTGACCTTGAGGCCAATCTTCGCCCAATCGCTTTGCAGCATTTCGGCCATCAGCTTGGCGTTGGGGTTGTACGGCCGTTGCACCGGCATCGCCCACAGGGTGATCTCGGTGCCTTCCTTCACGCCGGCAGCCTTGAGCAGTTCCTTGGCTTTTTCCGGGTTGTAGGCGGCGTCCTTGATGGTGTCGTCGTAAGACCACTGGGTCGGTGGCATGGCGTTGACCGCCAGTTGCCCCGCGCCCTGGTACACGGCGTTGAGAATGCTCTGCTTGTTCACCGCCATGTCCAGGGCCTGGCGCACTTCGAGCTGGTCGAAGGGTTTGTGCCGCACGTTATAGGCGATGTAGCCAAGGTTGAAGCCTGGCTTGGTCAGCAGTTGCAGCTTCGGGTCGGCCTTCAGGGCTTCGACGTCGGCCGGGCGCGGGTGCAGAGTGATCTGGCATTCACCGGCCTTGAGCTTTTGCACCCGCACCGAGGCGTCGGTGTTGATCGCAAAAATCAGCTGGTCGAGCTTCACGCGGCTCGGGTCCCAGTACTGTTTGTTGCCGGTGTAGCGAATCTGCGAGTCTTTCTGGTAGCGCTGGAACACGAACGGCCCGGTGCCGATCGGCTTCTGGTTGATGTCGCTGGGCTTGCCGGTCTTGAGCAAATGGTCGGCGTATTCAGCCGACAGGATCGAGGCGAAGCTCATGGCGATGTTCTGGATGAACGCGGCGTCGACCGTGTTCAAGGTCATCACCACGGTGTGCGGGCCGGTTTTCTCGACCTTCGCGATGTTTTTGTTCAGGCTCATCCCGTTGAAGTACGGGAACTCGGTGGGGTAGGCCTTGCGGAACGGGTGTTCGGGGTCAAGCATGCGATTGAAGGTGAACAGCACATCGTCGGCGTTGAAATCACGCGTCGGCTTGAAGTCTTTGTTGCTGTGGAATTTCACCCCTTCGCGCAGGTGGAAGGTGTAGGTCAGGCCGTCTTCGGAAATATCCCAACGGGTTGCCAGGCCCGGTACGACATTGGTCGCGCCTTTTTCGAACTCGGCCAAGCGGTTGTAGATAGGCTCGGCGGCGTCGTTATCGGTAGCCGTCGTGTATTGCGCGGTGTCGAAGCCAGCCGGGCTGCCTTCGGAGCAAAACACCAGGCTCTTTTTCTCGGCAGCCTGGCCCATCGAGGCCACAGCCAACAGGCTGGTGCCGAATATCGCGGATAGAACGGTGGTATGGCGCATGACAATCCCGATCCTTGTTTGTTGTTTTCGTCAGTGAGCAATCGCAAGGCCATTCAAGGCCTTGCGACAACACTGATCCCACAACGGCAGTTGCCTACAGAGACGATGCTTCTGCCGTGCCACGACGTTATGGGTCGGGAGCCGGGCAGTAAATGCAACGAATCTGACAGACCTTGTAGGTAACGGAGCCGCGATTCGCAGTTAGCTGCCGTAGGACGGCAGCGTATGCGGATGTGGTCTGTTTCCTACGGCCTTGGCGGATGCAATAACGGCGACGTTATGAAACGTCGCCGCCAGTGATCCTTACTTGCCGCTTACGCTCACGCCGTAGAAGGAGTTCAAGCCAAATGGGCTGATCTTGAAGTCCTGCACGTTGTTGCGCATGGGTTGATACACCGTCGAGTGCGCGATAGGTGTCATCGGGACTGCATCTTTGAGGATATGTTGCGCCTGCTTGTACAGCTCGGTGCGTTTGGCTACGTCGGAAGTCGCCTTGGCTTCTTTCACGATGCCGTCGAATTTCTTGTCGCACCACTTGGAGAAGTTGTTGCCGGCCAGGGAGTCGCAGCCGAACAGCACGTTCAGCCAGTTGTCCGGGTCACCATTGTCGCCGCTCCAGCCAATGATCATGGCCTGGTTCTCGCCGCCTTTGGAACGCTTGATGTACTCGCCCCACTCGTAGCTGACGATGTTCACTTTCAGGCCGATCTGTTTCCAGTCGTTCTGCAGCATCTCAGCCATCAGCTTGGCGTTCGGGTTGTACGGACGCTGGACCGGCATCGCCCACAGGGTGATCTCGGTGCCTTCCTTGACGCCGGCTTCCTTGAGCAAAGCCTTGGCTTTGGTCACATCAAACGGCGCATCCTTGATGGTGGTGTCGTAGGACCATTGGGTAGGCGGCATGGCGTTGACGGCCAGTTGGCCTGCGCCCTGGTAAACCGAGTCGATGATCTGCTGCTTGTTCACCGACATGTCCAGGGCTTCACGCACCCGGATGTCCGACAGCGGGTTGGGCGCGGTCTGGCCCTTGAGGACCGGCATTACGTTGTAGGCGATGTAGCCCAGGTTGAAACCGGCCTGGTGCGGCAGTTTCAGGTCCTTGTCTTCACCCAGCGCCTTGAGGTCGGCTGGACGTGGGAACAGGGTCACCTGGCATTCGTTTTTCTTCAGTTTCTGGATACGCACCGACGGGTCGGTGGTGATGGCGAAGATCAGGTTGTCGATCTTCACGTCTTCAGGCTTCCAGTAATCCTTGTTGCCGGTGTAACGGATGTTGGAGTCTTTCTGGTAGCTCTTGAACACGAACGGACCAGTGCCGATTGGCTTCTGGTTGATGTCCTGTGCCTTGCCTTCCTTCAACAGTTGGGCGGCGTATTCAGCCGACTGGATGGAGGCGAAGCTCATGGCCAGGTTTTGGATGAAGGCGGCGTCCACGGTGCCAAGGGTGAACTTGACGGTGTGGTCATCGACTTTCTCGATGTTCTTGATGTTGGTGTCCATACCCATGTCCGTGAAGTACGGGAACTCGGTTGGGTAGGCTTTACGGAACGGATCGTCTTTATTGATCATCCGGTTGAAGGTGAACAGTACGTCGTCAGCCGTGAATTCACGAGTTGGCTTGAAGTACGGGGTGGTGTGGAACTTGACGCCTTCGCGCAGGTGGAAGGTGTACGTCAGGCCATCCGGGGAAACATCCCAGGTCGTGGCCAGCCCAGGAACAACAGCGGTGCCGCCGCGCTCGAACTGGGTCAGACGGTTGAACATGGTTTCGGCCGAAGCATCGAAGTCTGTTCCGGTGGTGTACTGGCCTGGATCAAAACCGGCCGGGCTCCCTTCGGAGCAGAACACCAGGTTGCTCGCCGCTTGGGCGAAAGGTGCAGCAGCCATTAAACCGGCGCTGACTAATAACGGAATGACTGCGTGTTTAAGCATGTTGGCCTCATGATTTGTTGTCATTTTTGGTAGTGAGGGCGACCTCGTGAGTCGACCTGCGGATACTTATGCAGGGCCCATACCCAATGCAAGATGTTGAGAGCCTACAACGGCTAAACAGTGGTACGAACGTACACGAATGTCGCATATGTGTAAGTTCAGACACATTTACGCACTTTTGAAGGGTTTTTTCGGTGCGAGGGCTGCACCAGGAATGCCCAACCGAGGCGTCTGGCGCACTCGGTTGGGGCGTCGCTGTTACTTATTCAGACTGACGCCGTAGAACGGTGTGAGTCCAAATGGACTGATCTTGAAGTCCTGTACTTCCTTTCGAAGGGGCTGGAAAACCGTCGAGTTTGCAATAGGTGTTATAGGTACTTGTTCCTTAAGGATTTTTTGTGCCTGCTGATACCACTTGATGCGCTGTTCACGGTCGCTGCTGACCTTGGCCTGCTGCACGAGTTTGTCGTAGGCCGGGTTACACCACTTCGCATAGTTGCTGCCCTTCACCGCGGCACAACTGTAGAGCACGCCGAGCCAGTTATCTGGGTCACCGTTGTCGCCGGTCCAGCCGTAGATCATCACGTCGTGCTCGCCGGCTTTGGCGCGTTTGATGTATTCGCCCCACTCATAGCTGACGATATTGGCCTTGATGCCGATCTTTTCCCAATCCTGCTGGATCATCTGCGCCGACATCCGGGCGTTGGGATTCGACGCGCGTTGAACCGTCATCGCCCACAGGTTGAGGGTGGTACCTGGTGCAACCCCTGCTTCTTTTAGTAGCGCCCGGGCCTTGGCCGGATCGTAGGGCGCGTCCTTGATTGTCGGGTCATAAGACCACTGCGCCGGAGGCAGGGCGTTCTGCGCCAATTGTCCGGCGCTCTGGTACACCGCCTTGATGATTGCCGGCTTGTCGATGGCCATGTCCAGCGCCTGGCGCACCTTGAGCTGGTCCAGTGGCGGATGGGTCACGTTGTAGGCGAGAAAGCCCAGGTTGAAGCCGGCTTGCTGAAGGACCCGCAGGTTGGGGTCCTGCTTCATCACTTCGATATCGGAAGGGCGCGGGTAACCGCTGACCTGGCACTCGCCGGCCTTGAGCTTTTGCAGGCGCACGGCTGCGTCCGGAGTGATGGAGAACACCAGGTTGTCGAGCTTCACATCGTCGGGCTTCCAATACTGTTTATTGGCGCTGTAGCGAATCTGCGAATCCTTCTGGTAACGCTTGAACACAAATGGCCCGGTGCCCACCGGCTTCTGGTTGATGTCGGCGGCCTTGCCTTCCTTGAGCAACTGCGCGGCATATTCGGCGGACTGCACCGAGGCGAAGCTCATGGCCAGGTTCTGCACGAAGGAGGCATCAACGTTGTTCAGGTTGAAGCGCACGGTGTGCTCGTCGAGTTTTTCGACGTTCTTGATGGTGGTGTTCAAGCCCATGTCGGTGAAGTAGGGCGATTCCGATGGATAGGCTTTACGGAACGGGCTTTCGGGATCCAGCAGGCGCTGGAAGGTGAACAGCACATCGTCGGCGTTGAAGTCCCGGGTCGGGGTGAAGTAGTCGGTGGTGTGGAACTTGACGCCATCGCGCAGGTGGAAGGTGTAGGTCAGACCGTCTTTGGACACATCCCAGCTTGTCGCCAGGCCGGGTTCGACTTCAGTGCCGCCGCGCTTGAACTGGGTCAGGCGGTTGAACACGGTTTCGGCGGAGGCATCGAAATCGGTGCCGCTGGTGTACTGGCTGGGGTCGAAGCCGGCGGGGCTGGCTTCGGAGCAGTAGACCAGGGTGCTGGCCGCTTGGGCCAGAGGCATAAAGGCGAGCAGGCTTGCGGCGAGGAGCAGCGGCTTTAAGGTAATTCTTTCCATGGAGACCCCTGAAGTGGCAGGTAAACGCTGCCCAAACGATAACGGCGGTCACCGAGGTTACCGCCGTTCAGGATTCTCAGGTAGAGGGCATGCAGCCAGACGCTGTTCCTGTTGTCCCTCTACCGAGTTCAACGTTTTTAAACTTCAGTTAACACTGAAATTTGAAGAGTGCTCGGGGCATGTTTGTCGATGACGTAGGGATTGCTTTCCCTCTCGATTTCATTGCTCTCCCTTATGGTAAAGGTGCGCTTGGTCGTGATCTCGACGCCGGGAACCCTCATGAGATCCTGGTCGGGGTTCGAGATGGGGTTTTTAGAAATAACGCTGACCTGTGCGCTGTTATCAACAGGGTCATATTCGATTGTGAACTTAGTTTCTCCTCCGCTGAGGTAATACCCGTCTTTCAGGCCCGATTCCGTCCCGTTTATGTAATGGGTGGCGGGTGCCAGAGAACCTTGATGCGCCACTTCAGATATACGTGCGCGCATCAATGGGTCGGGAACGATGTTCTCGAATTGCTGCAGCCGTCCTGCTTTGAGTTCATCCTCGGTGGCGGCCGTGCTACTGAGGTCCATGCTGAGCTCAGGTTTTTCTTTGTTGATAACCGAGTAATCGAAGCGATGAATGTCTTTTACGAAGCTATCCGAGTAATCGCCTGTACCCAACGCAGTGGGCTTGGCTTTTTCAGAGTCCAGAACCGTGAAGTTGTCTTCTTCCAGCTGCCAGGAAACCTGGAATTTTTTTTCGGTGACAACACCCTTCACTTGCCGGGTGTTTTGAACGGCGTACTCATATTTGACGTTCTCATCAAACATCAAATATTCATCAATCTTTTCGGCTCCCTTCGTTTCCAGCCCCTCTACCTCGAAATTTCTCGCGATGGGTGAGGGCGGCAATTGGTCTATGGAGGACGACGAAGATGAATTTCGGCTCCATGGCCATCCGCCTTTGCCACTCGCCCGCACCCAATCGCCATCATTGGTATGGTGTACCGTCATCACCGGCTTTCGGCTGACGGGGTCAATGATCTGCACATAGTCGTCACTGAGTTTGAAATCTCCCCTGATCTCGTACACCTTGCTGACGCCTGTGTCGTCGGTATGCCGGATTAACCACTGATCAACGCCGTTACCGTCCTTGATCTGATAAATGCCCTTCGCGTTGGGTGTGCTGTTGGCAATCAACTGATCACCGTCTGCTACGGCATGGCCACTGATATTGCCTGCCTGTGAGGGCTGTAGCCGATTCGGCAAGCCACGGCCTGCCCGGCCCTCCAAGGAGGGGAGAGAGGTTTCCTGGCTGGGTAGCGTCGTTCCGTTCTCGCGGGGTATTGCAAACGGGACTTCAACCTTCGCGCTTGCGCCGGCGGAAAACAAGGTGTTGAGCGCTCCATCAAAGGCTTTCCAGGCGCCATTGCTGCGTTCGGCCTGGGTGTCGCCCGAAGCGGATTTTTCCGCACCCAACGCCAATTCCGTGACGCCGAGGGTTACGGCTGCGGCGGCAACGGGGGCACCCGCCGGCGCAATGGGGGCTACGAGCTTGGCGGCTGCGGAAATGTCATTGAGCCAGCTGTCCCTGGTTACTTCGCTGTTGGATTTAATCGCGATGTCCGCATCGCTGGTCATGCGCTCCTTCGCCTGGTCCCGCATATGGCTGAAGACGTCACCTTCGATGCGCACATAGTTGCGATCAATGGTTTCGCCTTCCATCTTCGACCAATCGCCGTTGCCCAGATGAGCCAGTGAGGAGTCGACGCCGAATTTTCCGAGCGCGCCGCCATCCTGGCGGTTGTACAGGGAGAAATGCGAAGCGAGTGCCTCGCGTTTTTTGGGGTCCTTGGCCTGCTCCACCACCCATTCATCCATTTTGTCCAGGGAGGGGAACCTCAGGAATGCCGGCTTGGCACCGGGGATATAGAGGATTTGCGTTCCGTCGCGACGGTTGTTCTGATAGTTGTACTGTTTGTCATCCAGGGCGGAGAAACGGATGATGTCGCTGGAACCCCAGCCATTGATATCGAACGGGTAGGCTCTTACCTGATCCTTGGCCGGTGCTTCTGCCTGCAGTTGGGAGACGGTCAGTGGTGCGTTTTTATCTTGGGGAAGATTGGACGCGGCCTTCATGACCAGGTTGTAGTCCTCCTGGGTGAACTGGTGTTCAGCCGGCATCAGTTTTTTTTCGAGGGGCGTCTTTACGTCATACTCATTCAGTTGCTGGCGCGCCTGCTGGACGAATTTTCCCTTCAAGACGGTGCGGTAATCTTCGCCGTGGGCTTTCCAGAACTGGTCTATTTTCTTACTCATGTGCGTCTGGAAGTCAGTTTTCCAACTCTCGTGCATCAACGTCGAAGGGGCGAGCGGGAACTGGTTGTGGGCGCCATACCCACCCTTGGTGCTTTCTCCGGTGCCGGCCTTGTAAATGCCCGCTTCAGTGTCAAGTTGCCCCGGGATCTGGTCGTGTTCCGAGAAGTTATCCAGCAGCGCATCCGGGAGGGGTTTCGAATAGAACGGCTCTTCGTTCATGTGCATCGCCCCGGTGGCGGTGCCCGGAGAGGCGCTTTGCGCGTGACGGAAACGATTGAAATACAGAGTGTCGACGTCCACGTTTTTTTCGCCGGTCAAGCGCTCGACCAATTCGCCAGCCCATTTCTTGGCTTCGTCGCGCACGCTGGGGTAGGCGTTCGCCATGTTGCTTGCCAGGCGCGTAAAAGCCAGTTTTTGCGGTGCCGCGGCATATGAAGCCTCGGCGTTGCGCTTCTGTATTTCCAGCGCCTGCGCTGAACGCAGGTTGGCCGGTCGCAGGCGGTCATCGGCGGCAATGGCGCCGAAAGACTGGCTGTGCTCCAGCTGCCTTATCTGAGTTCTGCCCTGCGCGAGGTTGGCGGGGAGCGGTATACCGTAGAAGTTAGCGACCACTCTCGCGCTGACCTCCACCGTATTCTCGTCTGAGCGTATGCGTAACGTCTGTCCGGCGACGGGAACGATAACCTGGGCGGACGCCAGAAGGGGCCCGGAAACCTGTGCCCAGCCTGAACCGTCGGTCAGCGAAAAGTCCTTCTTCACGCCGTTGACGTTGGCGGACATGGCACCGGTGGAAGGCACGACCGACAGAGTGGACGGGTCGATGTTCTGCTCGCGCATCCAGCCCTGGATAACCGGGTGTTCCAGTTGCGAGCGATACAGCTCAAGCCATTGGCCCAACACCGTCTGGGCGGGGACCTTGACCAAGCCGGGCGGGTGACCTTCGGCCTTACGTTGTATCACGCTCATGTAAGCCTGGACCAGGGCTGGGTCCCCGGGAGCTGCGGCTTCAACTTGCTGCGGTTGCGCTGGAATAGGGGCGCGGCGTCGTTGACGCTGCTGGGAGCATGAAGCGTTCAGTTACGCTCTGTGTGGGCGCGGACAAACGATGGGACATGGGTGCGGTACTCGATAGTGGTTTGGACACATACCCGCAGAGCAATCCCTGTCAACGTGGGGGGTATATATAGGTGTCAAAAGCCGGGCTATCGATTCCGTAGTGAAATCAGAGGTGATTTACAGGATATGTTCTCACCTGAATACAAAACGCTGCCCGTAGGCAGCGTCATTGCAACTCGGGTACCGCTCAATCAGGGCATCTGGACTTCGATCACGCCATCAGCGGTCATATTGACCTGGCTGGTACCCGCTTCAACTTCCGGCGTCGGCGCTGAATCCATCGCCGCCGCTTTCATCATCATCCCGCCACGTGCATACGGCTGTGGATAACCATTGGTGTTGAAGTTCAGGTTGACGATCTTGTAGCCCTTGCCGCCCAGCGCATCGGTGGCCAGTTGTGCACGGGCCTTGAACGCGGTGACCGCCTCTTTAAGCAGGGCATCTTCGCTGGCCTTGCGGGTCGGGTTGGCGATGGCGAAATCCATGCTGTCCATTTTCAGGTTGGTCAGCATGTCGCCGGTGAGCTTGGACAGCGCGGCGAAGTCGGCACTTTCCATGCGCAGTTCAGCGCGTTCACGCCAGCCGGTGATTTTCTGGTTCTTGTTGTCGTAGATCGGGTAGCTGTTGCGGCTGCCCTGGCGCAAGGTCACGCCTTTGACTTCGCGGGCCTGGGCCAGCGCCTTGTTCATGGTGGTGGTGATTTCGGCGGCCAGCTTGGCCGGGTCGGTGTTCTGCGACTCGGTGTACAGGGTGACGATCATCTGGTCGCGCGCCACTTCCTGGCTGACTTCGGCACGCAGGGAAATCTGGTTGTAATGCAGTTCGTCAGCGGCCATGGCCGGCAGGCTGGCGAGGGTAGCGGCGCCGAGGGTGAGGGTGGCTGCACTGCGAATGAAACGAGACATGTAAGCTCCTTGAGATGTTCGTGTTCGGTAAGACTGTAGACGCAAGGTTTCAGTTCTTCGGGTTTACACATTCGCTACAAGTTGGCGGATGCCGACGAACGGTCATGATCCTGACCCCTGCGTCAAAGAGCCACACACGCCGTGCCAGCGCTGTCGCTTCGTTTATACTCCGTGCGATCCGCCTGCAGCGCTCATCGGGAGAGCTCATGCTCGCCGCCGTAAAACTGACTTCCGCCACCCGCCAGAACCTCTGGCGCCTGACGTTCATCCGCACCCTGGTACTGGCCGCACAGGCCGGTTCGGTGGGGCTCGCCTATTGGTTCAACCTGCTGCCGCTGCCTTGGCTGCAACTGGCCGTGACCCTCGGGTTTTCCACGGTACTGTGCGTGTTTACCGCCATTCGCCTGCGCACCACATGGCCGGTGACCGAACTGGAGTACTCCCTGCAACTGGCCTGCGACCTGTTTATCCACAGTGTGTTGCTGTACTTCTCCGGCGGCTCCACCAACCCTTTCGTTTCTTATTACCTGGTGCCACTGACCATTGCGGCGGTGACGCTGCCGTGGCGCTATTCGGTGGTGCTGTCGGGCATCGCCCTGACCCTGTACACCCTGCTGCTGGCGCAGTTCTACCCGTTACAGACCTTCCCCATCGCCCGGGAAAACCTGCAGATCTATGGCATGTGGCTGAGCTTTGCCCTGTCGGCGGCGGTCATCACCTTTTTTGCCGCGCGAATGGCGGAAGAGCTGCGCCGCCAGGAAGAGTTGCGCGCCATTCGCCGTGAAGAAGGCCTGCGTGACCAGCAGTTGTTGGCCGTTGCCACCCAGGCTGCCGGCGCAGCCCATGAATTGGGCACGCCGCTGGCGACCATGAGCGTACTGCTCAAGGAAATGACCCAGGACCACCACGACCCGGCCCTGCAAGACGACCTGAGTGTGCTGCAGGAGCAGGTCAAGCAGTGCAAGCTGACGTTGCAACAACTGGTGCGCGCCGCCGAAGCCAATCGCCGCCTGGCAGTGGAGATGCAGGACGTCACCCAGTGGCTGGACGAAGCCCTGAACCGCTGGCACCTGATGCGTCCCGAAGCCAGCTACCGTTTCCACTTGCTGGGCCAGGGCACGGTGCCGCGCATGGCGCCGCCGCCGGACTTGACCCAGGCGCTGCTGAACCTGCTGAACAACGCCGCCGATGCCTGCCCGGAAGGGTTGGAAGTGACCCTGGACTGGGACTCGGAAGACTTCACCATCAGCATTCGCGACCACGGTGCCGGCGTGCCGCTGGCGATTGCCGAGCAGATCGGCAAACCCTTCTTTACCACCAAGGGCAAAGGCTTCGGCCTCGGCCTGTTTTTGAGCAAGGCCAGCGTGACTCGCGCGGGCGGCTCAGTGAAACTCTATAGTCATGAGGAAGGCGGCACGCTCACCGAGCTGCGCCTGCCCCGTGTCGCACGAGGAGACATCGATGAGTGACGAGATCCAAGTCGAAGGCGAAGAACTGCCGCACCTGCTGCTGGTAGATGACGACGCCACCTTTACCCGCGTGATGGCCCGCGCCATGAGCCGTCGTGGCTTTCGCGTGAGCACCGCCGGTTCCGCCGAAGAAGGCCTGGCCATCGCCACGGCCGACCTGCCGGAATACGCGGCCCTGGACCTGAAAATGGACGGCGACTCCGGCCTGGTGCTGCTGCCCAAGCTGCTGGAGCTGGACCCGGAAATGCGCGTGGTGATCCTCACCGGCTATTCCAGCATTGCCACCGCCGTCGAGGCGATCAAGCGGGGTGCCTGCAACTACCTGTGCAAACCGGCGGACGCCGACGACGTGCTGGCCGCCTTGCTCTCCGAGCACGCCGACCTCGACACCCTGGTGCCGGAAAACCCGATGTCGGTGGACCGCCTGCAGTGGGAACACATCCAGCGGGTGTTGACCGAGCACGAAGGCAATATCTCCGCCACGGCCCGCGCCCTGGGCATGCACCGTCGAACGTTGCAGCGCAAGTTGCAGAAACGCCCGGTTCGACGTTGAACGGCGACTGAACAATCTGCGTCAGGCCGCACGGAGCCCTGAACCGATCGTCTATGATCGGTTCAAACGCCTGTTATTTTTTTCCTACCGAGCCTGAACAATGAATCAGAACGCTGAGTATTCCGCGGTCAATGACGCGGTGCGTGGGCAATTTTTAAGGAAAGTGTGGGCGCTGATCACCCCTTACTGGCGCAGTGAGGAGAAGGGCAAGGCCTGGCTGTTGCTGCTGGTGGTGCTGGGGCTGTCACTGTTCAGTGTGGCGGTGTCGGTGTGGTTCAACAGCTGGAACCGCGACTTCTACAACGCTCTGGAAAAGAAGGACTACGACGCCTTCACCCACTTGCTGATGTATTTCAGCGTGATCGCCGTGGTGGCGATCGTCACCGGGGTGTTCACCTCCTATTTGCAGCAAATGCTCACCATCCGCTGGCGGCGCTGGCTGACCGAAACCTATTTTGCCAAGTGGCTGAGCCAGAAGAACTACTACCACCTGGAATACGGCGGCTACACGGATAACCCCGACCAACGTATCTCCGAAGACCTCAACGCCTTCACCAGCAGCACCCTGAGCCTGGGCCTGGGTTTTATCAGTAACCTGGTGAGCCTGGTGTCGTTCTCGGTGATCCTGTGGGGCGTGTCCGGCAGCATCGAAGTGTGGGGCATCACCATTCCCGGCTACATGTTCTGGGCGGCGCTGGTCTATGCGGTGCTGGGCAGTTGGTTGACCCACTTGATTGGTCGAAAACTGATCGGCTTGAGCAACCGTCAACAACGGTTCGAGGCTGACTTGCGTTTCAGCCTGGTGCGGGTACGCGAGAACGCGGAAAGCATCGCGCTGTTCAATGGCGAGCCCAATGAACACCAGCAGCTGAGTGCGCGTTTCGGGCGGGTGTGGAGCAACTTCTGGAGCATCATGCAGCTCAAGAAGCGCCTGAATTTCTTCACCAGCGGTTACTCGCAGATCGCGATCATCTTCCCGTTTGTGGTGGCAGCGCCGCGTTACTTTTCCGGCAAGATCGAATTGGGCGTACTGATGCAAGTGGCCCAGGCGTTTGGCAGTGTGCAGGGCAGCCTCAGCTGGTTTGTCGACGCGTACACCGTGTTGGCCAGCTGGCGTGCGACCTGTGATCGTCTGCTGAGCTTCGGCGAGGCGATGGAAGAAAACGAAGGCCGCAACATGGGCATCGAGTTGCAGCGCCAGGGCGGCGGCTTGCAGGTGAACAACCTCAGCCTGGACCTGGCGGATGGTCGTCATCTGCTCGAAGGCGCCAACCTGACGGTTGCCGAAGGTGAGCGCCTGATGCTCAGCGGTCGTTCCGGCAGCGGCAAATCAACCTTGCTGCGGGCCATGGGCAATTTGTGGCCAAACGGCCACGGCAACATTCGTTTGCCGGCCGAGCGTTACCTGTTCCTGCCGCAGAAGCCGTATCTACCGATTGGCACTCTGCGTGGCGTGTTGAGTTATCCACAGGAGGAGGGCGCGTACCCGGCGGAACGTTATGCACAGGTCCTGGAAACCTGCCGCCTGGCGCACCTGATTCCACGCCTGGACGAAGCCAATCACTGGCAGCGCATGCTGTCACCGGGTGAGCAGCAGCGCCTGGCGTTTGCCCGGGCGTTGTTGTTTGAGCCGCAATGGCTGTACATGGACGAGGCCACGTCGGCGATGGACGAAGAGGATGAGGCGGCGCTTTATCAGGCGTTGATCGATGAGTTGCCGGGCTTGAGCATCGTCAGCGTCGGCCATCGCAGCAGCCTCAAGCGTTTCCATGGGCGGCATGTGCGGATACAGGACGGGCAGCTACAAGAACAACCCGTGTCCTGAGGCAGGGCGCGGTCAATGTGGGAGCGGGCTTGCTCGCGAATGCGGTGTGTCAGTCACCCGATGTATTAGCTGACCCACCGCCTTCGCGAGCAAGCCCGCTCCCACAATGGATCAGTGTTGTCTGGTCGACCTGTGTCCAACAAAAAAGCCCGGCTGATCATCGATCAGCCGGGCTTTTTCATGTCGCTTGAAAAGGTATTACTTCTTCAAGCCGTAATGCTCATCCAGCATCCCCGGGGCGTTTGGCGTTTTTGGCGCGTAGTCCCGTGGTGGTTCCTGATTTTCCCGGGGTGGGGTCAGGCGTTCCCGTGGAGCGTGCGGTGCATCGGAATGCAGCGCGGCCAGCAGGCGCTGGCGGGTGATGTCGTCCAGGGCCAGGCGGTTGGCACCCTCGGCGAGATGATCCTGTACTTCCTGATAGCTCTGAGTGAGCTTTTTCACCAGGGTCGCGGTGCTGTTGAAGTGGGTAACAACCTCGTTCTGATAACTGTCAAAACGTTCCTGAATGTCATCCAGCTGACGCTGCGTGCGGTTAGGCGCGGCATTCGGCAGCAGGCGGGCAACCAGGAATCCAATGGCGACACCGGCAACCAAGGCGAGAGTCGGCAACAACCAAACTAAGAGCGAGTGTTCCACGAGTCCTTCCTCTATAAACGGCTTTGCTTTACGTTAACGGCTCGGACCTGCGCTGTATACCGCGATTAAGCTCGCAATGATGCCATGCACAGACTTTTAGCTAGACGAGTCGACCCCTTGAGAGGTCACGGAGTTCCTTCCTTGCTGATGCGTGAAACCCCCGTTTTGATCGATGGCCCGGTAGGCCAACTGGAAGCCCTGTATCTGGATCACCCCGAGCCACGTGGCCTGGCGCTGATCTGCCACCCTAACCCGGTGCAGGGCGGCACCATGCTCAACAAAGTCGTATCGACCCTGCAGCGCACTGCGCGGGATGCCGGCTTGATCACGTTACGTTTCAATTATCGCGGTGTCGGCGCCAGCGCCGGTACGCACGATATGGGCACCGGTGAAGTCGACGACGCCGAGGCCGCGGCCACCTGGCTGCGTGAAAAACATCCCGACCTGCCGATCACCCTGCTGGGTTTTTCCTTCGGCGGGTTTGTGGCGGCCACCCTCGGCGGCCGCCTGGAAGCCAAGGGCGAAAAACTCGCGCACCTGTTCATGGTGGCCGCGGCGGTGATGCGCCTGCGGGATAACGACGTGCTGCCACAAGGCTGCCCATTGACCGTGATCCAGCCGGAAACCGACGAAGTGGTCGACCCACAACTCGTCTACGACTGGTCCGCCGCCCTGAATCGCCCCCATGAGCTGCTGAAAGTGGCAGAATGCGGACACTTTTTTCATGGCAAGCTGACCGATCTCAAGGATCTTGTGCTGCCACGTCTTTCGAATTGATGACAAGCGATCACCCATGACGACCCGTACCCGCATCCTTACCGGCATCACCACCACCGGCACGCCGCACCTGGGCAACTACGCCGGCGCGATTCGCCCGGCGATCCTTGCCAGCCAGGACGCCAACGCCGACTCCTTTTACTTCCTGGCCGACTACCACGCCCTGATCAAGTGCGATGACCCGCAGCGCATCCAGCGCTCGCGCATGGAAATCGCTGCGACCTGGCTGGCCGGTGGCCTGGATGTGAACCGGGTGACGTTCTACCGTCAGTCCGACATCCCGGAAATCCCCGAGCTGACCTGGTTGCTGACCTGCGTGGCGGCCAAGGGCCTGCTCAACCGTGCGCACGCCTACAAGGCCTCGGTGGACAAGAACTTGGAGAACGGCGAAGACCCGGATGCGGGCATCACCATGGGCCTGTACAGCTACCCGGTGCTGATGGCCGCGGACATCCTGATGTTCAACGCCCACAAGGTGCCGGTCGGTCGTGACCAGATCCAGCACGTGGAAATGGCCCGTGACATCGGCCAGCGCTTCAACCACCTGTTCGGCAACGGTAAAGAATTCTTCACCATGCCCGAGGCGCTGATTGAAGAAAGCGTCGCCACCTTGCCAGGCCTGGATGGCCGCAAGATGTCGAAGAGCTACGACAACACCATCCCGTTGTTCACCAGCGCCAAGGACATGAAGGACGCGATCTCGCGGATCGTCACCGACTCCCGCGCGCCGGGCGAAGCCAAGGATCCGGACAACTCGCACCTGTTCACCCTGTACCAGGCATTTGCCACCAAGGCCCAGGAAGAAGCGTTCCGCGGCGAGCTGCTGCAAGGCCTGGGCTGGGGCGAGGCGAAGAACCGTCTGTTCCAGTTGCTGGACGGCCAACTGGGCGAAGCGCGCGAGCGTTACCACCAGTTGATGTCGCGTCCGTCGGACATGGAAGACCTGCTGCTGATCGGCGCCCGTAAAGCCCGTGCCGTGGCTGCACCGTTCCTGGCCGAGCTGCGTGAAGCGGTGGGCCTGCGTTCGTTCGTCAACCCGGTCGCCGTTGCCGCTACCACCAAGAAAAAAGCGGCGAAAGCTGCACGTTTTGTCAGCTTCCGCGAAGACGACGGCAGCTTCCGCTTCCGTTTGCTGGCGGCCGAAGGCGAGCAACTGCTGCTGTCGCGTAACTTTGCCGACGGTAAAACCGCCGGCGCGGTGACCAAGCAGCTGCAATCGGGCCAGGCGCTGGATGTACGCAGCGAGGCCCTGAGCTTCAGCGTATGGCTGGAAGGTGCTGCTGTCGCCGATAGCCCGGCGTTCGCCGACAGCGCCTCGCGGGATGCCGCGATCGAAGCCTTACGCGTTGCGTTGACCCCAATCGAGGATTAACCCGACCAAGGGTTGATTGCCATTCTTCAGGGCCGTCGTTACAGTGGCGGCCCGTTTTTGTTGCCTTGCTAACGAATTATGACGCCCCTAGAACGATATCAAGCTGATCTGAAACGCCCTGAATTCTTCCATGACGCTGCCCAGGAAACTGCGGTGCGTCATTTGCAGCGCCTGTACGACGATCTGGTCCAGGCCTCGCAGAACAAGCCGGGCATGTTCAGCAAGTTGTTTGGCAAGAAAGACCACACGCCGGTCAAGGGCTTGTACTTCTGGGGTGGCGTTGGCCGGGGCAAGACTTACCTGGTCGATACCTTCTTTGAAGCGCTGCCGTTCAAGGAAAAGGTCCGTACTCACTTCCATCGCTTCATGAAGCGCGTGCACGAAGAGATGAAGACCCTGCCGGGCGAGAAGAACCCGCTCACCATCATCGCCAAGCGTTTCTCGGAAGAAGCCCGGGTGATCTGTTTCGATGAGTTCTTCGTCTCCGACATCACCGACGCGATGATCCTCGGCACCTTGATGGAGGAGCTGTTCAAGAACGGCGTGACCCTGGTCGCCACCTCGAACATCGTGCCTGACGGCCTGTACAAGGACGGCCTGCAACGTGCGCGCTTCCTGCCGGCCATCGCCCTGATCAAGCAGAACACCGACATCGTCAACGTCGACAGCGGCGTCGACTACCGCCTGCGTCACCTTGAGCAAGCCGAACTGTTCCACTTCCCGCTCAATGAAGTGGCCCAGGAAAGCCTGCGCAAGAGCTTCCGTGCCCTGACGCCGGAATGCACCCAAGCGGTGGAAAACGACAAGTTGATCATCGAAAACCGCGAAATTATCGCGCTGCGCACCTGCGACGACGTGGCCTGGTTCGACTTCCGCGAACTGTGTGACGGCCCTCGCAGCCAGAACGACTACATCGAACTGGGCAAGATCTTCCACGCGGTGATCCTGAGCGGCGTCGAGCAGATGAGCGTCACCACCGACGACATCGCGCGGCGCTTTATCAACATGGTCGACGAATTCTACGACCGTAACGTCAAGCTGATCATCTCGGCGGAAGTCGAACTCAAGGACCTCTACACCGGCGGCCGCTTGAACTTCGAGTTCCAACGGACCTTGAGCCGCTTGCTGGAAATGCAGTCCCACGAGTTCCTGTCGCGGGCGCACAAGCCTTAAGCGCTAGCCCCCTGTAGGAGCGAGCTTGCTCGCGAAGAACTCAAGGACAACGCGGGGCTTCAGATGCCCCGCGTTTTCGTTAACGACCTTCGCGAGCAAGCTCGCTCCTACAGTAAGGGCGGCCTATGCCGCCTGCTGGAATTGCTGGCGGTACTGGTTGGGCGACAACTCGGTGTGCTGCCGGAACAGCCGTGCAAAGAAGCTTGCGTCGTCGTAACCCACTTCATAACTGATGGTCTTGATGCTTTTTCGGCTGCCGGACAGCAAGCCCTTGGCCGTCTCGATTCGCAACCGTTGCAGGTAATGCAGCGGCTTGTCGCCGGTGGCGGTCTGGAAGCGGCGCATGAAATTGCGGATGCTCATACCGTGTTCCCGGGCCACGTCTTCGAAGCGGAACTTGTCGGCGAAGTGCTCTTCGAGCCAATGCTGGATCTGCAGGATGATCACGTCCTGATGCAGCTTCTGGCCGCCAAAACCGATGCGCCCGGGGGCGTAGCTGCGTTGCACTTCATAGAGGATGTCGCGGGCCACGGCCTGGGCGATGTTGGCGCCGCAGAAGCGTTCGATCAGGTAGATATAGAGGTCGCAGGCCGAGGTGGTGCCGCCGGCGCAGTAGAGGTTGTCGGCGTCGGTCAGGTGCTTGTCCTGGTTCAGTTGCACCTTGGGAAAGCGTTCGCTGAAGGCGTTGAAGAAGCGCCAGTAGGTGGTCGCTTCCTTGCCGTCCAGCAGGCCGGCTTCGGCGAGCCAGAACACGCCGGTGGCTTCGCCGCACAGCACGGCGCCACGGGCATGTTGTTCGCGCAGCCAGGGCAGCACTTGGGGGTAGCGTTGGCACAACGAGTCGAAGTCGTCCCAGAAGGCCGGGAGCACGATGATGTCGGCGTTTTCGAGGCCGCCGTCCACCGGCATGATCACATCGCTGAAGCTGCGTACCGATTGCCCGTCGGGGCTGACCAGGCGTGTTTCGAAAGCGGGAGTAAGGCCCTGGCCCAGCTGTTTGCCGTAGCGCAGGCTCGCGAGGTGGAAGAAATCCTTGGCTTGCATGAGGGTTGAAGCGAATACCCGATCAATGGCCAAAATGCTGACGCGCCGCAAAGGCGTGGAGATTTGGTTAGACATAATTTCATTTATTCTTATAGGGGAAAGTGGTCACCAGACGGCTGGATCGTCTTATTTTTTGTCGCATGTGTCCAGTGTCCTGTGACGCCTTCGCGGCTTAGGCTCTGTGATCCCGGTCTTGTCCGACAATTCACGCAGGTGACCCATGATTCCCAGAACCTTGTTCAGCTCGGAGCACGAACTCTTCCGCCAGAGCGTGCGCACCTTCCTCGAAAAAGACGCGGCACCGTTCCACGGGCAATGGGAAAAGCAGGGCTACATCGACCGTAACCTGTGGAACAAGGCAGGGGAGGCGGGGATGCTCTGCTCGCATTTGCCGGAGGAGTACGGCGGCCTCGGGGCGGACTTTCTCTACAGCGCCGTGGTGATCGAAGAGATCAGTCGCCTGGGGCTGACCGGGATCGGTTTCTCCCTGCATTCGGACATTGTCGCGCCATACATCCTGCATTACGGCAGTGAGGCGCTGAAGCACAAGTACCTGCCCAAGTTGATCTCCGGGGAGATGGTCACGGCCATCGCCATGACCGAACCGGGGGCCGGGTCCGACCTGCAAGGGGTCAAGACCACGGCTGTGCTGGACGGTGATGAATATGTGATCAACGGCTCCAAGACGTTTATCACCAATGGCTTCCTCGCGGACCTGGTGATTGTCGTCGCCAAGACCGACCCCAAGGCCGGCGCCAAAGGCACCAGTCTGTTTCTAGTGGAAGCCAACACGCCGGGCTTCGACAAGGGCAAGCGCCTGGAGAAGGTCGGGATGAAGGCCCAGGATACGTCGGAGCTGTTCTTCCAGGATGTGCGAGTGCCCAAGGAGAATCTGCTGGGGCAGGCGGGGATGGGCTTTGCCTATCTGATGCAGGAGCTGCCGCAGGAGCGTTTGACGGTGGCCATCGGGGCGTTGTCGTCAGCCGAGGCGGCGTTGCAATGGACGCTGGAGTACACCCGCGACCGCAAGGCGTTCGGCAAGGCGATCATCGACTTCCAGAACACCCGCTTCAAACTGGCGGAGATTGCGACGGAAGCCCAGATTGGCCGGGTGTTTGTCGACAAGTGCATGGAACTGCACCTCGAAGGCAAGCTTGATGTGCCGACGGCCGCGATGGCCAAGTACTGGGCCACAGACCTGCAATGCAAGGTGCTGGATGAGTGTGTGCAACTGCACGGGGGTTACGGTTTCATGTGGGAATACCCGATTGCACGGGCCTGGGCGGATGCGCGGGTGCAGCGGATTTATGCGGGGACGAATGAGATCATGAAGGAGATTATTGCGCGGGCGCTTTGAATTCCTGGTGTTTTTGAGGGCCTCTTCGCGAGCAAGCCCGCTCCCACATTCGACCGGGTTCCACCTTTGGAATGCAGTCGAATGTGGGAGCGGGCTTGCTCGCGAAGGCGGTCTAGGAATCAATCAAGGCGCAGGATTCGGATGGTCCTTCTGGATCACCTCAATCCCCGCCAGCACCTCATCCGACAGTTTCAGGTCGGCACTGGCGATGTTGCTGTCCAACTGCTCCAGGGTCGTGGCGCCAATGATGTTGCTGGTCACGAACGGTTGCTGGGTCACAAACGCCAATGCCATCTGCGCCGGGTCCAGGCCGTGCTCACGGGCCAGTGCCACGTAACGGCTGCACGCAGCTTCCGATTGCGGGTTGAAGTAGCGGCTGAAGCGGCTATAGAGGCTCAGGCGACCCTTGGCCGGGCGTGCGCCGCCTTCGTACTTGCCACTGAGCATGCCGAACGCCAGTGGCGAATACGCCAGCAAACCACATTGCTCACGGATGGCGATTTCCGCCAGGCCCACTTCAAAGCTGCGGTTGAGCAGGTTGTAAGGGTTCTGGATCGATACCGCACGGGTCCAGCCGCGGGCTTCGGCCAGGGCCAGGAACTTCATGGTGCCCCACGGGGTTTCGTTGGACAGGCCAATGTGGCGGATCTTGCCGGCCTTGACCTGCTCATCCAGCGCTTCAAGGGTTTCTTCCAGCGGCGTCAGGTCTTCTTCGGCCTTGTGCTTGTAGCCCAGCTGTCCGAAAAAGTTGGTGCTGCGCTCGGGCCAGTGCAGCTGGTAGAGGTCGATCCAGTCGGTTTGCAGGCGCTTGAGGCTTGCATCCAGGGCTTCGACGATGTGCTTGCGGTTGTGCTTGAGGCTGCCATCGCGGATGTAGTCGATGGTGTTGCCGGGGCCGGCGATCTTGCTGGCGAGGATCCAGTCGGCACGGTCGCCGCGGCTTTTGAAGTAATTACCGATGTAGCGCTCGGTGGTGGCGTAGGTATCTGCCTTGGGCGGTACCGGGTACATTTCCGCGGTGTCGAGGAAGTTGATCCCGGCGGCCTTGGCCCGCTCGATCTGTGCGAAGGCCTCTGCCTCGCTGTTCTGCTCGCCCCAGGTCATGGTGCCCAAGGCTATCGCGCTCACGTTCAGATCGGTTCGGCCCAGCTGTCGATAGTCCATCGGGTACTCCTTCAGGGAAAACAATCATAAAAGCAGGTTGAAATTTTTTTGGCAATCTGCATAATTGCCCACCTCTTTCTGCAGTGGAAGTGATGCGCCGCCTGCCGAAGAATCTTGCCGTTGAACGGACGCGCCGACCCGAGCCCCCGATAGCGTCTGTATCCGGCTGCCTTTGACTTGTCAAAGTACGCACTATTCAGTAAGATCCGCCGTCTAATTTACAGGGCGGCCCCTGAGGCTATTAAAGAATGACAACTTTTACTGCAAAACCAGAAACAGTTCAGCGCGACTGGTTTGTCGTCGACGCCGCTGGTCAGACCCTGGGTCGTCTGGCCACTGAAGTCGCCAGCCGTCTGCGTGGCAAGCACAAGCCTGAGTACACCCCTCACGTTGATACCGGTGACTACATTGTCATCATCAACGCTGAGCAGGTACGTGTTACCGGCAACAAAGCGCAAGACAAAATGTACTACCGTCACTCCGGTTTCCCAGGCGGTATCAAGTCTTCGAACTTCGAAGGCCTGATCTCCAAAAAGCCTGAAGCCCCGATTGAAATCGCGGTCAAAGGTATGCTGCCGAAGGGCCCACTGGGTCGCGACATGTATCGCAAGCTGAAAGTCTATGCGGGCGCTGCTCACCCTCATGCTGCTCAGCAGCCCCAAGAACTGAAGTTTTAACGGAATAGTTCATTATGTCGGCGACTCAAAATTACGGCACTGGCCGTCGCAAAACCGCTACCGCTCGCGTTTTCCTGCGTCCGGGTACTGGTAACATCTCGATCAACAACCGCACTCTGGAAAACTTCTTCGGTCGCGAAACTGCCCGCATGGTAGTTCGTCAGCCGCTGGAATTGACCGAGACCGTTGAAAAGTTCGACATCTACGTCACCGTTATCGGTGGCGGTGTAAGTGGTCAAGCTGGCGCAATCCGCCACGGTATCACTCGCGCTCTGATGCAGTACGACGAAACCCTGCGTGGCGCTCTGCGCAAAGCTGGCTTCGTGACTCGCGATGCTCGTGAAGTTGAACGTAAGAAAGTTGGTCTGCGTAAAGCGCGTAAGCGTCCGCAGTACTCGAAGCGTTAATTCGCTTTTACGTTCCAGAAAACGCCCAGCCTCCTCACGGAGCTGGGCGTTTTTTATTGCCTGCTATTTATGTAAAAAAATCTCTGTGACAACTTGCCACATCCGTAGAGCCCCTATACTCAAAGGCTTGGAGCCAGTGCCGGGGGTAATTACCTTGTCAGACGTGGGGCTTTTCATTACCATTCGGCAAAATTTTTATAAGTTCAGATTTAACACTTAGTAGACGCCTGATTTAACAGGCCACAAAGCTGATGGGAGAGGACTGAATGAGCAATGACGGCGTGAATGCAGGCCGGCGTCGCTTCTTGGTAGCAGCCACATCCGTGGTGGGTGCTGCAGGAGCGGTGGGGGCTGCGGTCCCGTTCGTGGGGTCATGGTTTCCCAGTGCCAAGGCGAAAGCCGCAGGTGCACCGGTGAAGGTGAATATCAGCAAGATCGACCCAGGCCAGCAAATGATTGCTGAATGGCGCGGTCAGCCAGTGTTCATCGTTCGTCGTACCGAGGAAATCCTGGGAAATCTGAAGAAGATCGAGGGCCAGCTGTCCGACCCCGACTCGAAGAATTCCGACCAACCCGCTTACGTCGATAAGGAAATTCGCTCGATCAAGCCGGAGATTCTGCTGCTGATCGGTATCTGCACCCACTTGGGTTGCTCTCCCACCTTCCGCCCGGAAGTGGCGCCTGCGGATCTGGGCAAGGACTGGGTCGGGGGCTATTTCTGCCCGTGCCATGGTTCTCACTACGACCTCGCTGGCCGCGTCTACAAGTCACAACCCGCACCACTGAACCTGCCAGTTCCGCCACATCACTACGAGACTGACAGTGTCATTGTCATTGGCGTCGACGAGGGGGAGAAAGCCTGATGAGCAAGTTCATGGATTGGGTGGATGCGCGCTTCCCCGCGACCAAAATGTGGGAAGACCATCTCAGCAAGTACTACGCACCGAAGAATTTCAACTTCTTCTATTTCTTTGGCTCCCTGGCACTTTTGGTACTGGTCAACCAGATCGTTACCGGTGTCTGGCTGACGATGAGCTACACCCCGTCGGCCGAAGAAGCCTTCGCCTCCGTCGAATACATCATGCGCGACGTCGAGTACGGCTCGATCCTGCGTCTGCTGCACTCCACCGGCGCCTCGGCGTTCTTCATCGTCGTCTACATGCACATGTTCCGTGGCTTGCTCTACGGGTCGTACCAGAAGCCCCGTGAGCTGGTGTGGGTGTTCGGCATGCTGATCTACCTGGCGCTGATGGCCGAGGCCTTCATGGGCTACCTGCTGCCGTGGGGCCAGATGTCCTACTGGGGTGCCCAGGTGATCATCTCGCTGTTTGGTGCGATCCCGGTCATCGGCAACGACCTGACCCAGTGGATTCGTGGTGACTACCTGATCTCCGGGATCACCCTGAACCGCTTCTTCGCCTTGCACGTGGTGGCCTTGCCGATCGTGATTCTCGGCCTGGTGGTGCTGCACATCCTGGCGCTGCACGAAGTGGGTTCGAACAACCCCGACGGCGTGGACATCAAGAAGCACAAGGACGAAAACGGCGTACCGCTGGACGGCATTCCGTTCCACCCGTACTACACCGTGAAAGATATCGTCGGCGTGGTGGTGTTCCTGTTCATCTTCTGCTCGATCGTGTTCTTTTTCCCGGAGATGGGCGGTTATTTCCTCGAGAAGCCGAACTTCGAACAGGCGAACGCCTTCAAGACCCCGGAACACATTGCCCCGGTCTGGTACTTCACCCCGTTCTACGCGATCTTACGCGCGATTCCCGACAAACTCATGGGCGTCATGGCCATGGGCGCGGCGATTGCGGTGCTGTTCGTGCTGCCTTGGCTCGACCGTAGCCCGGTCAAGTCCATGCGCTACAAGGGCTGGCTGAGCAAGATCTGGCTGTGGGTGTTCTGCATCGCGTTCGTGATCCTGGGTGTACTGGGTGTACTGGCGCCGACCCCGGAGCGTACGTTGCTGTCGCAGGTCTGCACCTTCCTGTACTTCGCCTACTTCATTCTGATGCCGTTCTACACCCGGCTCGAGAAGACCAAACCGGTACCGGAAAGGGTGACTGGCTGATGAAAAAATTATTCGTTGCATTCATTCTTGCGGCCCTGCCGCTGCTGTCTTTCGCCGCTGAACACGGCCCAGAGCTGGAAAAAGTCGACATCGACGTGTCGGACAAGGCCGCGATGCAGGACGGGCTGCGTACGTTCACCAACTATTGCATGGGCTGCCACAGTGCCAAGTTCCAGCGTTATGAGCGTGTGGCCGACGACTTGGGCATCCCCCATGACGTGATGCTCAGCCACTCGGTGTTCACCGGCGCGAAGATCGGCGACCACATGACCATCGGCATGCAACCGGCCGACGCCAAGACCTGGTTCGGGGCTGCGCCGCCCGACCTCACCCTGGTGGCTCGTGTGCGTGGCACCGATTGGCTCTACGGCTACCTGAAATCCTTCTACGAAGACCCGTCGCGTCCCTACGGCGTGAACAACAAAGTGTTCCCGAACGTCGGTATGCCGAACGTTCTGGTCGGCCTGCAAGGCCGCCAAGTGGTAGGATGCAAGCAAGTACAAATCGTCGAAGACGGCAAGAAGCAGTATGATCCGCTCACCGGTACGCCTTTGACTCATGAAGCGTGCGATCAGATGACCATAGTGCCGAAGACCGGCGCGCTGAACGAAGAGCAGTTCGACGAGAAGGTCAAGAATCTGGTGACCTTCCTGGCCTACTCGGCCAACCCAGTGAAGCTGCAGCATCAGCGCATTGGTACCTATGTGTTGCTGTACCTGGCCTTCCTCTTCGTGTTCGCCTATCTGCTGAAACGCGAATACTGGAAGGATGTGCATTGATCCAACCGTAAGTAATTGCTGTTAATCTTGCGCGCCCAGCGGCATCTCTGAAGGTAAGTCTGGTTTATCCAGGCGTCACGGAGATGCTCACTGGGCGCGCTCGTTTTTGAGCTTCCGATAATTTCAACAAGCGAGGAGGACCGCCATGGGCGTGACCAATCGGTTGGCCTGTTACTCCGACCCCGCCGACCACTATTCCCACCGAGTACGCATCGTGCTCGCAGAGAAGGGTGTCAGCGCAGAGATCATCACTGTAGAGGCAGGTCGTCACCCGCCGAAACTGATCGAAGTGAACCCTTACGGCAGCTTGCCCACCCTGGTCGATCGTGACCTGGCGTTGTGGGAGTCAACCGTGGTGATGGAATACTTGGATGAGCGTTATCCCCATCCGCCGTTGTTGCCGGTTTATCCGGTGGCACGTGCCAACAGCCGCCTGCTGATCCATCGGATCCAGCGTGACTGGTGTGGCCTGGTGGACCTGATTCTGGATTCACGCAGCAAAGAAGCGGCCCGGGTTCAGGCGCGCAAGGAATTGCGCGAGAGTCTGACCGGTGTTTCGCCGTTATTTGCCGACAAACCTTTTTTCCTCAGCGAGGAACAAAGTCTGGTGGATTGCTGCCTATTACCCATACTCTGGCGCTTGCCGATTTTGGGCATTGAATTGCCGCGGCCTGCCAAGCCGCTGCTTGACTACATGGAGCGCCAGTTTGCGCGTGAGGCTTTCCAGGCGAGTCTGTCTGGTGTCGAACGCGATATGCGCTAAGGCTTAAGGAGCCGTTGATGAACTCCAGTCGACCTTACCTGGTCCGCGCGCTCTATGAGTGGATAGTGGACAACGATTGCACCCCGCACATGCTGGTCAATTCCGAGTTTCCCGCGGTTCAGGTACCGCAAGGTTTTGCCAGTGACGGACAAATCGTCCTGAACGTTTCACCCAGTGCCGTGCGACACCTGCACATGGACAATGAGGCGGTCAGCTTCGAAGGGCGTTTCGGCGGCGTGCCGCATACGCTGTTCGTGCCCATCGGCGCCATCCTCGGGATTTACGCCCGGGAAAATGGCCAGGGCATGGTGTTTGATCTGGAGTCGTCCCTTGCGGATGACGAAGCGATCGAGCTCGAAGGCGAAGATGATGTGCCGCCGCCGGATTCCGAGCCACCGCGTCCAAGCGGTCGGCCGAGTCTGAAAGTGGTGAAGTAACAAGGCGCAGGCCCTCGGGCCAGTGTTGAAAATGCCTCGGCGATGCCGGGGCATTTTTTTTGTCTGGCGAAAACCCCGTCGTATATAGATGAAAGTCATGACAGGACGGTGATCGTACAACCGCCATGGGCTATCATGCGTGCTTCAGATCGCCGAGACAGATGATTCATCATGGAAAACTCCAGCGCCGCCCCTCGTCTTCCCCGCAAGCGCCGCAGCCTTGCCCAGGAATTGGTCACGGTGTTGTCCGAGCAGATCCGCGACGGCCAACTGAAACGTGGCGATAAACTGCCCACCGAGTCGGCGATCATGGACGCCCATGGGGTCAGCCGCACCGTGGTGCGTGAAGCCATCTCGCGATTGCAGGCGGCCGGGCAGGTGGAAACCCGCCATGGCATCGGCACCTTTGTGCTGGATACGCCAAGCCCCAGCGGTTTCCGGATAGACCCGGCCACTGTCGTTACCCTGCGTGATGTACTGGCCATCCTTGAACTGCGGATCAGCCTGGAAGTGGAGTCTGCCGGGCTTGCTGCCCAGCGGCGTAGCGACGAGCAATTGGCAGGGATGCGTGCTGCCCTCGATGCCCTGAACGAAAGTGCGGCCCACGCCGGTGATGCGGTGGCGTCGGACTTCCAGTTCCACCTGCAGATTGCCCTGTCCACCGGCAACCGCTACTTCACCGACATCATGACCCACCTGGGCACCAGCATCATTCCGCGCACGCGGCTGAACTCGGCACGCCTGGCCCATGATGACCAGCAGCACTACATGAGCCGCCTGAGCCGCGAACACGAAGAGATCTATGAGGCGATCGCTCGCCAGGACTCGGATGCGGCACGGGCGGCCATGCGGTTACACCTGACCAACAGCCGTGAGCGGCTGCGCCATGCCCATGAAGAGGCGGAAGCGCAGCGCGGTTGATTCCAGGCTGGACGTAAGCGTGTGGTTTGAAAGCTCATTGTGGCGAGGGAGCTTGCTCCCGTTGGGCCGCGCAGCGGCCCCAAAATCCATTCCCCCGTGTTCTTGCTGGGGCTGCTTCGCAGCCCAACGGGAGCAAGCTCCCTCGCCACAGGTTAATGCGTGAGGCTTAACTCATGTCATTCGGCTTGTAGTCCTTGAGCAACAGATACGTACTCCAACCCCACCAGTCATTGGTCCACTGCTTGTCGTTCAGGTTGTTGACGTCCTTGCGCCGCAGCACCTTGTCGCCTTCAGCCTTGAACAGCGGTGAGAAGTTGTTCGCCGGGTTTTGCGCGGCGTTCAGGTCCGGCACATACAGTGGTGCCTTGAAGTTGGCCGGGGAGGGCGCCATGCCGCTGATAAAGGTTTCGAAGATCTCATCCGCCGAAGCCTGTACGGCGCGCCTGACCATGGCCCGGTTGGCCGCGTCGTTGCTGTCGAAATAACGTTTGTCACCGTAGGCGTGCCACTGATCGCCGAAGGCATTGCGCACATTGAGCCCGAACTTGCTGTCTTCATCGTGCATGAAGCGGCTGATCAGCGAGCCCAGTTCACCCGGGGTCACCACCGCCGCCAGTTGCTTGCGTGGTACCCGCAGGTGGCCGGCGGAAAACAGGTCGGTCAAAAAGTGATCAGCAAAGCCGTTCATGGCATAGGCCAGTTCCAGCGCCTGGTCGGTGCCGGTCTGATGAGCGACGACGGCTTGTTGCAGCGCTGCCGTATGCCCCGCCAGATAGGCCGCCAACGCCCATTCGCCGAAGTGGTCGGCATTGTCTGCCGCCAGTTTCAGGTAGCGTCCCAGTGGAATCAGCGCCGACACGACGCTGCCGCCGCCGGTGATGCGGTTCCATTCTTCGGACAAGGTGTCACCCAGTGCGTCATACGCTTCATGGGGTTGCTTGCCATCCTTGATCGCCTGGTTGACTGCATTGATCTCCTTTTGCATCACCGCGAGGATCTTGCCCGCTTCCTCTCGCGATGCCGGCAATACCGCCAACGAGTTGAACGCATCGGTAAAGCGCTGCACGCGGTCAGCAGGCGACGCTCCCTCGTTGATGGGGCGCCCGGGAATGCCATAGAAATCACCGCCCAGGGCGATGATCTGGCCGTAGCTCAGGGCCAGGCCATTAGGCAGGTGCAATTCAACCTGCCGGGCGGGAATCGGCGGGGCGTCCTTGGCGAAGCGCAACAGGGTGTCGTCGCCGATGGCGGTGTGTTCGCCGCCTTCGAAGCGCAGGGTGGGTGGTCTTTTTTCAGGTGTGACGAGTTCAAGATCTGACATGTTAGCTCCTTGCTATGTCGTAGGAATCTTCCGTAATGGCTGTATGCATATACAGTCAGTCCGAGCATAGAGGAAAAACTCCCTACGTCAAGAAAGCAGCAATCGGGGAGGGCAGCGATGAATTGCAGTTGACGAATATTTTTATAGTTGTACGATGACGTACGACATCAAGATAACCGTCCGTAATCTCTCAACAGAAAATCTTCGCCCAGGGTGTTCGAATAATGAATCCACAAGAACTGAAGTCCATCCTCTCTCACGGTCTGCTGTCTTTCCCGGTGACCGATTTCAACGCCCAGGGTGATTTCCACCAGGCGGGCTACATCAAGCGTCTGGAGTGGCTGGCCCCTTACGGCGCTACTGCCTTGTTCGCCGCTGGCGGCACCGGTGAGTTTTTCTCCCTGGCGGCCAGCGAATATTCGCAAGTGGTAAAAACTGCGGTCGATACCTGCGCCACCAGCGTACCGATTCTGGCCGGTGTCGGCGGTGCCACCCGCCAGGCCATCGAGTACGCCCAGGAAGCCGAGCGTCTTGGCGCCAAAGGCCTGCTGCTGCTGCCGCACTACCTGACCGAAGCCAGCCAGGACGGGGTTGCCGCCCACGTTGAAGCGGTGTGCAAGTCGGTCAAGATCGGTGTCGTGGTCTACAACCGCAACGTCTGCCGCCTGACCGCGCCGCTGCTGGAGCGCCTGGCCGAGCGCTGCCCGAACCTGATCGGCTACAAGGACGGCCTGGGTGACATTGAATTGATGGTGTCGATCCGCCGTCGTCTCGGTGATCGTTTCAGCTACCTGGGCGGCTTGCCGACTGCAGAGGTTTACGCTGCTGCCTACAAGGCCCTGGGCGTGCCGGTTTACTCCTCGGCGGTGTTCAACTTCATTCCAAAAACCGCGATGGATTTCTACCACGCCATTGCCCGGGAAGATCACGCCACCGTCGGCAAGATCATCGACGACTTCTTCCTGCCGTACCTCGACATCCGTAACCGCAAGGCCGGTTACGCCGTGAGCATCGTCAAGGCCGGGGCGAAAATCGTCGGCTACGACGCAGGCCCCGTGCGTACGCCGCTGACCGATCTGCTGCCGGAAGAATACGAAGCCCTGGCCGCGTTGATCGACAAGCAAGGCGCGCAATAACCCATCACCAAGGCCGCTGAGTAATCAGCGGCTTTTTGCGTCAGGAGAGAATTCGTGTCCCAAGCCAAGCGTTTTGAAAACTATATCGGTGGCCAGTGGGTTGCCGGTGCCGACTACTCGGCCAACATCAACCCGTCGGAGTTGTCTGATGTCATTGGCGAATACGCCAAGGCTGACCTCGCCCAGGTCCACGCGGCCATCGATGCTGCGCGCGCTGCATTCCCGGCGTGGTCCACTTCCGGCATCCAGGCGCGCCATGACTCCCTGGATAAAGTCGGCACCGAAATCCTCGCCCGCCGCGAAGAGCTGGGCACCCTGCTGGCCCGGGAAGAGGGCAAGACTCTGCCGGAAGCCATCGGCGAAGTGACCCGCGCCGGTAACATCTTCAAATTTTTCGCCGGTGAATGCCTGCGCCTGTCCGGCGACTACCTGCCGTCGGTGCGTCCGGGCGTCAACGTCGAAGTCACCCGCGAAGCCTTGGGCGTGGTTGGCCTGATCACCCCGTGGAACTTCCCGATTGCCATCCCGGCCTGGAAGATCGCCCCGGCCCTGGCCTACGGCAACTGCGTGGTGCTCAAGCCGGCTGAGCTGGTACCGGGCTGCGCCTGGGCCCTGGCTGAAATCATCTCCCGCGCCGGTTTCCCCGCCGGGGTGTTCAACCTGGTGATGGGCAGCGGCCGTGTGGTGGGTGATGCCATGGTCAACAGCCCGAAAGTCGACGGCATCAGTTTCACCGGCTCCGTTGGCGTAGGTCGCCAGATCGCCGTCAGCTGTGTATCGCGCCAGGCCAAGGTGCAGTTGGAAATGGGCGGCAAGAACCCGCAGATCATTCTCGACGACGCCGACCTCAAGCAAGCCGTCGAGCTGTCGGTGCAGAGCGCGTTCTACTCCACCGGCCAGCGTTGCACCGCGTCCAGCCGCTTTATCGTCACCGCCGGGATTCACGACCAGTTCGTCGCGGCCATGGCTGAGCGGATGAAGTCGATCAAAGTCGGCCACGCCCTGAAAACCGGTACCGACATCGGCCCGGTCGTGTCCCAGGCCCAACTGGACCAGGACCTGAAGTACATCGACATCGGCCAGAGCGAAGGTGCCCGGTTGGTCAGCGGTGGTGAACTGGTGACGTGCGACACCGAAGGCTACTTCCTTGCACCGACGCTGTTTGCCGACAGCGAAGCCGCGATGCGCATCAGCCGTGAAGAGATCTTCGGCCCGGTGGCCAACGTGGTCCGCGTGGCGGATTACGAGGCGGCGCTGGCAATGGCCAACGACACCGAGTTCGGCCTCTCGGCCGGTATCGCTACCACGTCGCTGAAATACGCCAATCACTTCAAGCGTCATTCCCAGGCCGGGATGGTGATGGTCAATCTGCCGACTGCCGGCGTGGATTACCACGTTCCATTCGGTGGCCGTAAGGGTTCATCCTACGGTTCGCGTGAGCAGGGTCGCTATGCGCAAGAGTTCTACACCGTGGTGAAAACCAGCTACATCGGTTCGTAACGGCAACATCCTGTGGCGGGTCCGTGCCCGCCGCAGGCTTACAATTTGTTTACCCGCAAAAAAAATAATTAGTGGGAGTACATCTTCATGCAAGCGACCAAGCCGACCCATGTCCGCTATTTGATCCTGCTCATGCTGTTTCTGGTGACCACGATCAACTATGCCGACCGGGCCACCATCGCCATCGCCGGCTCCAGCCTGCAAAAAGACCTCGGCATCGACGCGGTCACCCTCGGTTATATCTTCTCCGCATTCGGTTGGGCCTACGTGGCCGGGCAAATTCCCGGCGGCTGGCTGCTGGACCGATTCGGTTCGAAAAAAGTCTACGCCCTGAGCATTTTCACCTGGTCACTGTTCACCGTGCTGCAAGGCTATGTCGGTGAGTTCGGTGTTTCCACGGCCATCGTTGCGCTGTTCATGTTGCGATTCCTGGTGGGCCTGGCTGAAGCGCCATCCTTTCCCGGAAACGCCCGCATCGTGGCGGCGTGGTTTCCTACGGCTGAACGGGGTACGGCCTCGGCGATCTTCAACTCGGCGCAGTACTTCGCCACGGTGTTGTTCGCGCCGCTGATGGGGTGGATCGTCTACACCTTCGGCTGGCAGCACGTGTTTGTGGTGATGGGCGGCATCGGTATCGTGTTCTCGCTGGTCTGGCTGAAAGTTATCCACAGCCCGCGCCAGCACCCGATGATCAACGAGGCTGAGTTCCAGCACATCGCTGCCAACGGGGCCATGGTCGACATGGACCAGGACAAGGGCAAAGGCAAGAAAACCGACGGGCCTAAGTGGGATTACATCCGTCAGTTGCTCACCAACCGCATGATGCTCGGCGTGTACCTGGGCCAGTACTGCATCAATGGCATCACCTATTTCTTCCTGACCTGGTTCCCGGTGTACCTGGTTCAGGAGCGTGGCATGACCATCCTCAAGGCTGGCTTCATCGCGTCCTTGCCGGCGATCTGCGGGTTTATCGGCGGTGTGCTGGGCGGGGTGATTTCCGATTACCTGCTGCGCAAAGGCCATTCGCTGACCTTCGCCCGCAAGGCGCCGATCATTGGTGGCTTGCTGATTTCCAGCAGCATTGTCGCGTGCAACTACGTCGACATCGAATGGATGGTGGTGGGCTTCATGGCCCTGGCTTTCTTCGGTAAAGGCGTTGGCGCACTGGGTTGGGCGGTAGTGTCCGACACTTCGCCGAAACAAATCGCCGGCTTGAGTGGCGGTCTGTTCAACATGTTCGGCAACCTGGCATCCATCAGCACCCCGATCGTGATCGGCTACATTATCAGCACCACTGGCTCCTTCAAGTGGGCGCTGGTGTTCGTCGGTGCCAACGCGTTGCTGGCGGTGTTCAGCTACCTGGTGATCGTCGGCCCGATCAAGCGTGTGGTGCTTAAAGAGCCGCCGGCCAACGGCCCCGAGCTGACTAAACTTTCCCAAGCGCATTCCTGAAGGGGCCCGCGTCATGCAGTTGATTGAACATGCCGATTCGCCACGCTCCATCCGTTTGCACGCGCTGGATAACGTGGTGATTGTGGTCAACGACCAGGGCGTACCGGCGGGGACCGAGTTTCCCGACGGCCTGGTGACGGTGGATTTCATTCCCCAAAGCCACAAGGTGACCCTGGAAGACATTCCCGAAGGCGGCCGGATCATTCGCTACGGCCAGACCATCGGTTATGCGTTGCGCCCGATTCCCCGCGGCAGTTGGGTCCAGGAAGATCAACTGCGCATGCCCACGGCGCCGCCGCTGGACAGCTTGCCGCTGTCCACTGAAGTGCCCGAGACCCAGGCGCCGCTGGAGGGTTTTACCTTCGAGGGTTATCGCAATGCCGACGGCACCGTCGGCACGCGCAATATCCTCGGCATCACCACTACGGTGCAGTGCGTGACGGGGGTGCTGGACCACGCGGTGAAACGCATCAAGGACGAGTTGCTGCCCAAGTACCCGAACGTCGATGACGTGGTGGCGCTGACCCACAGCTACGGCTGCGGCGTGGCGATTACGGCCACCGACGCCTACATCCCGATCCGCACCGTGCGCAATCTGGCGCGTAACCCGAACCTGGGCGGTGAAGCCCTGGTGATCAGCCTGGGTTGCGAAAAATTGCAGGCCGGGCAGGTGATGCACGACAACGACAGCTCGGTAGATCTGAGTGAGCCATGGTTGTATCGGTTGCAAGACTCCAGCCACGGCTTTACCGAAATGATCGAACAGATCATGGCATTGGCCGAATTCCGCCTGAAGAAACTTGACCTGCGCCGGCGGGAAACCGTCCCGGCGTCGGAGTTGATCCTCGGGATGCAGTGCGGTGGCAGTGATGCGTTTTCCGGGATCACCGCCAACCCGGCGCTGGGTTATGCCTCGGATCTGCTGCTGCGGGCGGGCGCGACGGTGATGTTTTCTGAAGTGACCGAAGTGCGCGACGCCATCTACCTGCTGACTTCCCGTGCCGAGAACCAGGACGTGGCCCGGGAGCTGGTGCGGGAAATGGACTGGTACGACCGCTACCTGGCCAAGGGCGAGGCGGATCGCAGCGCCAATACCACGCCGGGGAACAAGAAGGGCGGGTTGTCGAATATTGTCGAGAAATCGTTGGGTTCTATCGTCAAGTCGGGCAGCAGTGCGATCAATGGCGTGCTTGGCCCGGGCGAGCGGTTCAATCGCAAGGGCCTGATCTTTTGTGCCACGCCCGCCAGTGATTTTGTCTGCGGGACGTTGCAGTTGGCGGCGGGGATGAACCTGCATGTGTTTACGACCGGGCGTGGCACGCCCTATGGGCTGGCGATGGCGCCGGTGGTGAAGGTCTCGACCCGGACGGAGCTGGCGCAGCGTTGGCCTGACCTGATTGATATCGACGCCGGGCGGATCGCCACTGGGCGGGCGACGATCGAGGAGTTGGGTTGGGAGTTGTTCCACTTCTACCTGGATGTGGCCAGCGGTAAGAAGCAGACGTGGGCGGAGCAGCACAAGCTGCATAACGACATTACGTTGTTCAATCCGGCGCCGATTACTTAAGACCGAGTCGCCTGCTTCGCGAGCAAGCCCGCACATTTGACTACATTCCAAAGGTAGAACTCGGTCAAATGTGGGAGCGGGCTTGCTCGCGAAAACGGTAGTCCAGACGAAGCTGGCCATGCTGGCTTATCATTAGCCTCCTACCGACGCCCACCCAAGGTTCTCCCCGGCATGCTGGCTATCTTCCTACAAACCCTGAACATCACCGCGCCGGTGTTTGCCATGCTGTTCCTGGGCGTCCTGCTCAAGCGCATCAACTGGATCAACGACAACTTTATCCACATCGCCTCGGCCCTGGTGTTCAACGTCACCATGCCGGCGTTGCTGTTCCTCGGGATTCTCCATGCCGACCTGCATTCAGCCCTCAAGCCCGGCCTGCTGATCTATTTCGCCGTCGCCACGCTGCTGAGCTTCGCCCTGGCCTGGGGCTGGGCGATCTTCCGGTGCCCGCGGGAAGACCGTGGCATCTACGCCCAAGGCGCGTTTCGTGGTAACAACGGGGTGATCGGCCTGGCCCTGGCGGCCAGCATGTACGGCGACTATGGGATTTCCCTCGGCGCGGTGCTCGCGGCGCTGGTGATCCTGTTCTACAACACCCTGTCGACCATTGTGCTGGCGGTGTACAGCCCGGTGATCAAGTCCGACCCGTGGAGCATCTTCAAGAGCGTGCTGGCCAACCCGTTGATCATCAGTGTGATCGCGGCGGCGCCCTTCGCGTACTTTCAGATCGGCTTGCCTGGCTGGCTGGAATCCTCCGGGCAGTACCTGGCGGACATGACGTTGCCATTGGCGTTGATCTGTATCGGCGGCACGCTGTCGCTGGCGGCACTGCGCAAAAGCGGCGACATGGCCCTGAGTGCCAGCCTGATGAAGATGGTCTGGCTACCGGTGCTCGCCACCCTTGGCGCATGGCTGCTGGGGTTTCGCGGGCCGGAACTGGGGATTCTGTTCCTGTACTTCGGTGCGCCCACGGCGGCGGCCAGTTTTGTGATGGCGCGGGCTGCGGAGGGTAATCATGAGCTGGCGGCCGCGATTATCGTGATCACCACCTTGATGGCGGCAGTGACCACGAATATCGGGATTTTCGTGTTGCAGGCGGGCGGCTGGATCTAGGCGTCTTTCTGGTAGCTGTCGATCACTTCCTGAGCGGCGCGGAAGGCGTCAATCGCCGCCGGCACGCCGGCATACACCGCACAATGCAGCAGCGCCTCGCGAATCTCCTCCACGGTGCAACCGTTATTCAGCGCGCCGCGCACGTGGCCCTTGAGTTCCTGCGGGCACTTCAGCGCGGTCAGCGCGGCGAGGGTGATCAGGCTGCGGGTTTTCAGCGGCAAGCCTTCTCGATTCCACACGCTGCCCCAGGCATGCTCGTTGACGAAATCCTGCAGCGGTTGGCTGAACTCGGTGGCATTGCCCAGCGCCCGATCGACAAACACATCACCCATCACCTGACGGCGCATTTCAACGCCGGGCTTTTTCTGTTCGGTCATTGCGATTCCCTCTTGTGTTGGCGGCGCCAGGCTTGCAGCGAGGTGAACAACAGGAAAGCCACAAGCGCTGGCAGGACGTAATACAGCATCAGTTGTTCAAGCTTGTTGGCCAGCGGCATGCCGAACGTGAACGACACCACATGCAACCCATACACCAGATACAGGCCCAGGAACACCAGGCCTTCGGCTCGGGTGACGCGGTAGCCCGAATAAAACACCGGCAGGCACAGGGCGACCACGCCGAGCATCACCGGCAGGTCAAAATCCAGGGCGTTGGGCGACACCGACAAGGGCGAGGGCGCCACCAGCGCGGTAAAGCCCAGCACCCCAAGCAGGTTGAACAGGTTGCTGCCGATCACGTTGCCCACGGCAATTTCCCGCTGGCCGCGCAGTGCGGCGATCAATGAGGTGGCCAGGCAGGGCAGGGAGGTGCCGACGCCAATCAGCGTCAGGCCGATGATGCGTTCCGACAGGCCCAGGTCAGAGGCCACGTCCACCGCCGCGCCCAGCAGCAGGTGCCCGGCCAGCACCAGGATCAACAGCCCGCTGATCATCAGCAGCACGCTGCTCAGCCACGGTGCTTGCACCACGGTATCGCGAGTGCGGGGGCGGCGGGAGTGGCGGGTCTGGTAGAGCAACACGCCGAGGTAGGCCACCAGGGCCGCCAGCAGTAACAGGCCATCAATCGGCGTGAGCTCTTCATTGGCGGCGAGCACAAACACCAGCAGGCTGGCGAGGATCATCATCGGGATGTCCAGGCGCACCAGTTGCCGGGAGACTCGCAGCGGAATGATCAGGGCCGCCAGGCCAAGGGTTACGAGGGTGTTGAAGATACTGCTGCCGATCACACTGCCCACGGCGATGTCGGTGTTGTCCGCCAGGGTGGCTTGCAAACTGATCGCCATCTGCGGCGCGCTGCTGCCGAAGGCGACGATGCTCAGGCCGATGATCAGCGGACGCACCTTGAGGCTTGCCGCCAGGCGCACGGCGGCGCGCAGCAATACTTCGGCACCGAAGATCAACAGCAGCAGGCCGCTGATCAGTTCGATCACGCTAAAGGGCGAGAGGGCGGTTAATGCGGAAATGGCCAGGGCTCCGTCGGTCAGTTGCTGAGGGCTTGCACGCGAACACGCGCGGTGCCGCTGCCTATCATACCCAGCTGTTCGGCGGCTTTGCGTGAAAGGTCGATCAGGCGCCCGCGGGTGTGCGGGCCGCGATCGTTGATGCGGACAACGACGCTTTTGTTGTTGCCGAGGTTGGTGACCTTCACTTGCGTGCCAAAGGGCAGGCGACGATGGGCGGCGGTCAGGGCATTCTGGTTGAACGGTTCACCGCTGGCAGTGCGGTTGCCGTGGTGTTTGGCGCCGTAGTAGGAGGCGGATCCGGTTTCGTCGTAGCCGTTGGGGTCGATGAGGCCGCTGGCGCAGCCGGCGAGCAGAGAGAACAGGGCCAACAGGCCGAGTAGACGCTTCATTTTCAAGGTTTCCCCATTACAAATGTGGGAGCGGGCTTGGGTGGGAGCGGGCTTGCTCGCGAATACAGTGTGTCAGGCAACGAATAGGCTGACTGATCCACCGCTTTCGCGAGCAAGCCCGCTCCCACACAAGCCCGCTCCCACAAGGGGTCAGAGTTGGACGTGAGGTCCTGCTCCGACCATTTCACCGCGTTTAGCCTTCGAGTTTGCTTTTCAGCAGTTCGTTGACCTGTTGCGGGTTGGCCTTGCCTTTGGAGGCTTTCATCGCCTGGCCGACAAAGAAGCCGAACATCTTGCCGCGCTTGGCTTCATCCGCCGCACGGTATTGTTCAACCTGCTCGGCGTTGGCTGCCAGCATCTCATCGAGCACCGCCGAAATCGCGCCGCTGTCGGTGACTTGCTTCAGGCCACGCTTCTCGATGATCTCGTCAGCATTGCCTTCGCCTGCGGCCATGGCTTCAAACACGGTCTTGGCGATTTTGCCGGAGATGGTGTTGTCCTTGATCCGCAGCAACATGCCGCCCAGTTGCTCGGCCGATACCGGTGCTTCGTCGATTTCCAGGCCCTGTTTGTTCAACAGGCTGCCCAGCTCAACCATCACCCAGTTGGCCGCCAGTTTGGCGTCGCCAGCAATGCTCACGACTTTTTCGAAGTAGTTGGCTTGCTCGCGGCTCGACGCCAGCACGCTTGCGTCGTACACCGAAAGACCGAACTGCTCCTGGAAGCGCTCGCGTTTCTGCGGTGGCAGTTCCGGCAGCGTGGCGCGCACGTCAGCCAGGAACGAGTCCTCGATGACCACCGGCAACAGGTCTGGATCGGGGAAGTAACGGTAGTCGTTGGCTTCCTCCTTGCTGCGCATGGCGCGGGTTTCGTCTTTGTTCGGGTCGTACAGGCGGGTCTGCTGGATCACCTTGCCGCCGTCTTCGATCAGTTCGATCTGGCGACGCACTTCGGTGTTGATCGCTTTCTCGATGAAACGGAACGAGTTGACGTTCTTGATCTCGCAGCGGGTGCCGTACTCGACCTGGCCTTTCGGTCGCACCGACACGTTGCAGTCGCAACGCAGGGAGCCTTCGGCCATGTTGCCGTCGCAGATCCCGAGGTAACGCACCAACGCGTGGATCGTCTTGACGTAGGCCACGGCTTCCTTGGCACTGCGCATGTCTGGCTCGGAAACGATTTCCAGCAGCGGGGTGCCGGCACGGTTCAGGTCGATGCCGGTGGCGCCGTTGAACTCTTCATGCAGGCTCTTGCCGGCATCTTCTTCCAGGTGCGCACGGGTCACGCCGACACGTTTGATGGTGCCGTCTTCCAGCGGGATGTCCAGGTAGCCCTTGCCAACGATCGGCAATTCCATCTGGCTGATCTGGTAGCCCTTGGGCAGGTCCGGGTAGAAGTAGTTCTTGCGGGCAAACACGTTGTGTTGGCCGATCTCGGCATCGATGGCGAGGCCGAACATCACCGCCATGCGCACCGCTTCCTGGTTCAGCACCGGCAGCACGCCGGGCATGCCCAGGTCTACCAGGCTGGCCTGGGTGTTGGGCTCGGAGCCGAACGTGGTGGCGCTACCGGAGAAAATCTTCGATTGGGTGGCGAGCTGGGTATGAATCTCCAGCCCGATCACGACTTCCCATTGCATAGTGTTCTCCTCAGAAGCCGGTAGGGGTGCGAGTGTGCCAGTCAGTGTTCAACTGGTACTGGTGCGCCACATTGAGCAGGCGGCCTTCCTGGAAATACGGGGCGAGCAGTTGCACGCCCACCGGCAAACCGTCGACGAAACCTGCAGGCATGGACAAGCCCGGCAGACCGGCGAGGTTGGCGGTGATGGTGTACAGGTCTTCCAGGTACTCGGCGATCGGGTCGCCGGTCTTGGCGCCGATCTTCCAGGCCGGGTTCGGCGTGGTTGGGCCGAGGATCACGTCGACTTCATTAAAGGCTGCCATGAAGTCGTTCTTGATCAGGCGACGGATCTTTTGCGCCTTGAGGTAGTACGCGTCGTAGTAGCCGGCCGACAGGGCGTAGGCACCGACCATGATCCGGCGTTGTACTTCCGCGCCGAAACCTTCGCCACGGGAGCGCTTATAAAGGTCGGTGAGGTCTTTCGGGTTTTCGCAGCGGTAGCCGAAACGCACGCCGTCGAACCGCGACAGGTTGGAGGACGCTTCTGCCGGGGCGATCACGTAGTAGGCAGGAATCGCGTGCTGGTTGTTCGGCAGGCTGATTTCCTTGATCACGGCACCGAGCTTTTCCAGCGCCTTGATGCTGTTGTGCACCAGTTCGGCGATACGCGGGTCGAGGCCGGCGCTGAAATACTCTTTCGGCACGCCGATGCGCAGGCCTTTGATCGAGGTGTTCAGACTGGCGCTGTAGTCCGGCACAGGTTCATCGATGCTGGTGGAGTCCTGCGTATCGAAGCCTGCCATGCCTTGTAACAAAATTGCGCAGTCTTCAGCGGTGCGAGCCAGAGGGCCGCCCTGGTCGAGGCTGGAAGCGTAGGCAATCATGCCCCAGCGGGAAACGCGACCGTAGGTCGGTTTCAAACCGGTGAGGTTGGTGAACGCGGCCGGTTGGCGGATCGAACCGCCGGTGTCGGTGGCCGTGGCGGCAGGTAACAGACGAGCGGCAACCGCTGCAGCCGAACCTCCGGACGAACCGCCTGGTACGTGCTCAAGGTTCCACGGGTTTTTCACCGCGCCGTAGTGGCTCGACTCGTTGGCCGAGCCCATGGCGAATTCGTCCATGTTGGTCTTGCCCAGGGTCACAGCCCCGGCAGCAGCCAGCTTGGCGACCACGGTGGCATCGTACGGCGCCTTGAAGTTGTCGAGCATCTTCGAGCCGCAGCTGGTGCGAATGCCCTGGGTGCAGAACAGGTCTTTGTGGGCGATCGGCGCACCCAACAGGGCGCCGTTCTCACCGTTGGCGCGACGTACGTCGGCGGCCTTGGCCTGGCTCAGGGCCAGTTCTTCGGTGATGCTGATGAAGCTGTTGACCTTGGGGTTCAGCTCGGCGATACGCGCCAGCAGGGTCTTGGTCAGCTCTTCGGAAGAAAACTTTTTGTCGGCGAGACCGCGGGCGATCTCGGCCAGAGTCAATTGATGCATTGCAGGCTCTTTCCCTTTAGTCGATGACTTTCGGAACCAGGTACAGGCCGTTTTCGACCGCTGGCGCGATGGACTGGTAGGCCTCGCGATTATTGCGCTCGGTCACGACGTCGGCGCGCAGGCGCTGGCTGGCTTCCAGCGGGTGAGCCAGGGGCTCGATGCCGTCGGTATTCACGGCTTGCATTTGGTCGACCAGCCCGAGAATGCTGTTCAGGGCTGCGGTGGTCTGTGGAAGATCGGCTTCATTGAGGCCAAGACAGGCCAAATGAGCGATTTTTTCCACGTCGGAGCGTTCAAGCGCCATGGGATTCTCCAGTGGAAAACAGAACGGAAGCTATCCGTGTGTTAGATTGTAGGAACACTACCGCATTTCTACGGTCATATGGCCGCGATTGTGGGGGTTGGTGCACAGAAAGTCGGCCAATTTAGCACATTGGCGCCTTGCCCAAAATCCCTGTCGTTGTTAGAGTTTGCCGCACTTTTTTACCCACGCGTTGCCTAGGGTCCCTTTCCCATGTTCAAGAAACTGCGTGGCATGTTTTCCAGCGATCTTTCCATCGACCTGGGCACTGCCAACACCCTTATTTACGTGCGCGAGCGCGGTATCGTCCTGAATGAGCCATCGGTTGTGGCTATTCGGACCCATGGTAATCAGAAAAGTGTCGTTGCCGTTGGCACCGAGGCCAAGCGTATGCTTGGCCGAACACCGGGCAACATCGCTGCCATTCGTCCGATGAAGGATGGCGTGATTGCCGACTTCAGCGTCTGCGAAAAGATGCTGCAGTACTTTATCAACAAGGTTCACGAAAACAGCTTTCTGCAGCCCAGCCCTCGTGTGCTGATCTGCGTTCCGTGCAAGTCCACCCAGGTGGAGCGTCGTGCCATCCGTGAATCGGCCCTTGGCGCCGGTGCCCGTGAAGTGTTCCTGATCGAAGAGCCAATGGCTGCTGCGATCGGTGCCGGCCTGCCGGTTGAAGAAGCGCGCGGTTCGATGGTGGTGGATATCGGTGGTGGTACCACTGAAATCGCCCTGATTTCCCTCAATGGTGTGGTGTATGCCGAATCCGTACGGGTTGGCGGCGACCGCTTCGACGAAGCGATCATCACCTACGTGCGTCGCAACTACGGCAGCCTGATCGGCGAATCCACCGCCGAGCGCATCAAGCAGGAAATCGGTACCGCTTACCCGGGCGGCGAAGTTCGCGAAGTTGATGTTCGCGGTCGCAACCTGGCCGAAGGCGTTCCACGTGCCTTCACCCTGAACTCCAATGAAGTGCTGGAAGCTCTGCAAGAGTCCCTGGCCACCATCGTTCAGGCTGTGAAGAGCGCCCTGGAGCAATCGCCTCCGGAATTGGCTTCCGATATCGCCGAGCGTGGCCTGGTACTGACCGGTGGTGGCGCCTTGCTGCGCGACCTCGACAAGTTGCTGGCCCAGGAAACCGGTCTGCCAGTGATCGTCGCTGAAGACCCGCTGACCTGCGTCGCCCGTGGCGGTGGCCGTGCACTGGAAATGATGGATAAACACACCATGGACCTGCTCTCCAGCGAATAAGCGTTTGCTGGTTTGCCCATGTTTCGCTCACAGGCAGCACTTTGCAGTGCTGCCTGTTGGCGTTTATCTTCTTCAATCTGCATCCAGGCCGGTTTGATGCCGTATGAATAAAGAAAACATTTGCCTGGGAGGAGCGGCTTATTAAACCGCTTTTTTCCAAAGGCCCCTCATTGGGCGTGCGCCTGTTGGTGCTGGTCGTGCTATCGGTTGCGCTGATGGTGGTCGATGCCCGCTTCACACTGCTCAAGCCAGTGCGTAGCCAGATGTCGCTGGTCCTGATGCAGACGTACTGGATCACCGACCTGCCGCAACGTCTCTATCAGGGTGTGGCCAGCCAGTTTGGCAGCCGTACCGAACTGGTGGCCGAGAACGAAAAACTCAAGACCGAAAACCTGCTGCTGCAGGGGCGCATGCAAAAGCTGGCGGCCCTCACCGAGCAGAACGTTCGGCTGCGCGAGTTGCTCAATTCCTCCGCGCTGGTCAACGAGAAGGTCGAAGTGGCCGAGTTGATCGGCATGGACCCGAACCCCTTCACCCATCGCATCATCATCAACAAGGGTGAGCGCGACGGCGTGGTCCTTGGCCAGCCGGTGCTCGATGCCCGTGGCTTGATGGGCCAGGTGGTGGAGTTGATGCCTTATACCTCCCGTGTGCTGTTGCTGACCGACACCACCCATAGCATTCCGGTGCAAGTTAACCGCAACGGCCTGCGGGCGATTGCCAGCGGTACCGGTAACCCGGAACGTCTGGAGTTGCGTCACGTCGCAGACACTGCCGATATCAAGGAAGGCGACCTGCTGGTCAGCTCCGGCCTGGGGCAGCGTTTCCCGGCGGGTTACCCGGTTGCGACGGTCAAGGAAGTGATCCACGACTCCGGCCAGCCATTCGCTATCGTACGTGCGGTGCCGACCGCTGCGTTGAACCGCAGCCGTTACCTGCTGCTGGTGTTCAGCGACAACCGCACCCCGGAAGAGCGCGCCAACGAAGCCGCCCAGGCCCAGGAAGCGGAAGACAAGCAAAACGGCACGGCGCCGATCATTCCTGCGACCGTGCCAAAGCCGGCCGCACCCGCTGCACCGGCAGCGGTTCCGGCAACGCCAGCCGCGCCGGTCGCGACGCCGGTCAAGCCTGTGGCCCATAGCGCACGTCCGGCCAAGCCTGCGGCTGCAACACCTGCCGCTGCCAAACCGCCTGCCGCCACCAAGCCACCGGCTGCGGCCCCGGCAACCACTCGGCAGAGGGAAGAATAATGGCTGGTACTCATTCGCGTAACGGCTGGATTGTCTGGCTGACCTTTGCCATCGGCTTGCTGCTCAGCGTTTCGCCGCTGCCGCAATTCATGGAAATCCTGCGTCCGTTGTGGCTCGCCTTGTTGCTGGCGTTCTGGGCCCTGGCGCTGCCGCACAAGGTCGGGATGGTCACGGCCATGTGCCTTGGGCTGATGGAGGATGTGCTCTACGGCACCTTGCTCGGCCAGAACGCGCTGATCCTGACCCTGATCACCTTCCTGGTGCTGTCGTTGCAGCAGCGTCTGCGCATGTTCCCCATGTGGCAACAGTGCCTGGTGATCCTGGTGATCTTCGGCCTGGCGCAGTTGGTACAGCTGTGGCTCAGTGCCTTGACCGGCAACCGCCAACCGACCCTCGCGCTGGTGTTGCCGGCGCTGGTCAGCGCGCTGTTGTGGCCTTGGGTCAGTTTTGGCCTGCGTGGGTTGCGTCGTCGCTATAAAATCAATTGAATGGATCGCGAGGCTCTGCCTGGTTATCGAACCCTACAGGGAGAGTCTGCATGAATTCGCTTTATCTGGCCTCGGGCTCCCCGAGGCGGCGTGAACTGCTGACACAGATCGGCGTGCCGTTCACCGTCGTCAGCGCCGCCATTGATGAAACTCCCCTTACAAATGAATCGCCCGCTTCCTACGTAGAACGCCTGGCGCGCGGCAAGGCTGCGGCCGGTCGCGCGGCCCTGGCCGATGCAACCGGCGCCTGCGTGCTTGGCGCCGATACGGCGGTCATCCTCGACGGCCAAATCCTCGGCAAGCCCTTGGACCAAGTCGATGCCCTGGCCATGTTGCTGGCCCTTTCTGATCGTGAACATGAAGTTTTGACTGCCATCGCCCTGATTGACGGCCAGCGTTGCGAAACGCGGCTGGTCAGCAGCCGCGTGCGGTTTCGCAAGATTTCAGCGGATGAAGCCACCACTTATTGGCACAGCGGCGAGCCCCAGGACAAAGCGGGCGGCTATGCTATTCAAGGCTTGGCGGCGGTGTTTGTCGCCGGACTCAATGGCAGCTACTCCGCCGTCGTAGGCCTGCCTGTCTGCGAAACCGCAGAACTGCTGGCTCAATTCGGCATACCCTGTTGGCAAAACCTTACCGTGCGCTAAACGCCGTATCCCAGCGCCAAGCCTTAAGCGATCGGTCACTATTGTGAAAACGCCTGAACGAGACCCAGCCATGAGTGAAGAGATTCTGATCAATATCACGCCGATGGAATCGCGCGTGGCGGTGGTAGAGAACGGTGTTCTGCAAGAAGTGCACGTCGAGCGCACCCAAAAGCGCGGGATCGTTGGCAATATCTATAAAGGCAAGGTCGTGCGCGTGTTGCCGGGGATGCAGGCGGCGTTCGTCGACATCGGCCTGGACCGCGCTGCGTTTATCCATGCTTCGGAAATCTCCCTGCGTGAAGGCCCGGCGGTCGAAAGCATCAGCGCCCTGGTGCACGAAGGGCAGAGCCTGGTGGTGCAAGTCACCAAGGACCCGATTGGCTCCAAAGGTGCGCGGCTGACCACGCAACTGTCGATCCCTTCGCGCTACCTGGTGTACATGCCGCGCACCGCCCACGTTGGCATTTCCCTGAAAATCGAAGATGAAGCCGAGCGCGAGCGCCTGAAAAAGGTGGTCAGCGATTGCGTGGCGCTGGAGGGCATCAAGGAGGCCGGTGGCTTTATCCTGCGTACCGCCGCTGAGGGCGCGGGTGCCGATGAAATCCTCATGGACATCCGCTACCTGCGTCGCCTCTGGGACCAGATCGGCGCGCAGATCAAGACCATCGGTGCGCCCAGCGTGATCTACGAAGACCTCGGCCTGGCCCTGCGCACCTTGCGCGATCTGGTCAGCCCGAAGATCGAGAAAATTCGCATCGACTCGCGGGAAACCTTTCAGCGCACCACGCAATTTGTTGCCGAACTGATGCCGGAAATCGCCGACCGCCTCGAGCACTACCCGGGGGAGCGGCCGATTTTCGACCTGTATGGCGTCGAAGACGAAATCCAGAAAGCCCTTGAGCGCAAAGTGCCACTTAAGTCCGGCGGCTACCTGGTGGTAGACCCGGCGGAAGCCATGAGCACCATCGACGTCAACACCGGCGCCTTTGTGGGCCATCGCAACCTCGAAGAAACCATCTTCAAGACCAACCTCGAAGCGGCCACCGCGATTGCTCGCCAGCTGCGCCTGCGCAATCTGGGCGGGATCATCATCATCGACTTCATCGACATGGAAGACGAAGAGCACCAGCGCCAGGTGTTGCGTACCCTGGAGAAGCAGCTGGAGCGCGATCACGCCAAGACCAACATCATCGGCATTACCGAGTTGGGCCTGGTGCAGATGACCCGCAAGCGCACCCGTGAAAGCCTGGAGCAAGTGCTGTGCGAGCCGTGCAGCAGTTGCCAGGGGCGCGGCAAGTTGAAAACTCCGGAAACGGTTTGCTACGAGATTTTCCGTGAAATCCTACGGGAGGCGCGCGCCTACCAGGCCGAGGGCTATAGAGTCCTGGCTAACCAGAAGGTGGTCGACCGGTTGCTGGATGAAGAGTCCGGCAACGTGGCCGAGCTGGAGGGTTTTATCGGGCGCACGATTCGCTTCCAGGTCGAAACCATGTATTCCCAGGAACAATATGACGTGGTGCTGCTCTGATTCGCGTTAGCTCTTATCAACGAGACGGGCAGACCTTGATCTGCCGTCCGACTATTGCCTTTGAGGGTCGCCTGACATGGAGCGTCTGATACGCTTTTTTGCCGCATTGACCCGCTGGGGCCTCGGCCTGTGCGCCTTGCTGCTGGTATTGGCAGCGGTGTACGTGAGCCTTGGCCGTGAATTGACGCCGCTGGTGGCGGAATACCGTGGCGAAATCGAAGCCAAGGCTCGCACGGCGCTGGATATGCCCCTGAGCATCGGCAGCCTGGAAGGGCGCTGGAGCGGCTTCGCCCCGGTATTGATGGCCCACGACGTGATGGTCGGCGAGGGCACCAATGCCCTGCGCCTGGACCAGGTACAAGTGGTGCCGGACATCTGGGCCAGCCTGCTGGCGCGCGAAGTGCGCATTGCCCACCTGGAAGTCAGCGGCCTGCAGGTCAGCGTGAAGGAAGACCAGGATGGCCATTGGGCGCTGCAAGGCCTGCCGGTGCAGGACGACCAGCCGCTGGATCCCGAACAACTGCTGACGCGCATGCAAATGGTCGGGCAGGTTTCATTGCTCGACAGCCAGGTGACCCTGCAGCCATTCGACCAGGCGCCACTGACCTTGACCTATGTCGGCGTGAGCCTGCAGACCGGGGCCAACCACCAGCGCCTGGACGCGCGCTTGACCCTGCCCGACGGCCAGCCCCTGGCGTTGAACCTGAGCACCCGGATCCGCGCCAGCCATTGGAAAGACGGCGAAGCCCAGGCTTACCTGAGCTTGCCCCAGAGTGACTGGGCAAAATGGATCCCGGCGAAACTGCTCCAGCAATGGAAACTCACCGAATTCAAGGCCGGCGGCGAATTCTGGCTGACCTGGGCCAAGGGTACTGTGCAAAGTGCTGCCGTACGCCTCAACGCCCCGCAACTCAAAGGCAGCTATGCCGATCGCAAGCCGACACACATCGAGAACCTGGCCCTCACCGCCTACCTGCAACGCAGTAATAACGGCCTTAAGGTGCTGTTTGACTCGTTGGCGATGAACCTCGGCGACACCCGCTGGGAATCGCGCCTGCAACTGCAGCAAACCCTGGCGACCGACAAGGCCCAGGAAGTCTGGAACCTGCAGGCCGATCGCCTGGACTTGACGCCGATCACGCCATTGCTGCACGCCTTGGCGCCCTTGCCGGAAGCCGTGGCCACGACCCTGGATCATCTGAAGGCCACCGGCACGCTGCGTAACGTGCTGCTGGATTACCGTCCTCAAGACACCACCGACCAGCGCGTGAGCTTTGCGGCCAACCTCGACCGCATCGGCTTTGATGCCTACTTCGGCGCGCCGGCCGCCCGCAATGTCAGCGGCAGCATCAGCGGTGACCTGGGCAAGGGCGAGTTGCGCATGGACAGCAAGGATTTCTCCTTGCACCTGTTTCCGATCTTCGCCAAGCCCTGGCAGTACATCCAGGCCAACGCCCGCCTGACGTGGAAGCTGGACAAGGAAGGCTTCACCCTGATCGCGCCGTATATCAAGGTGCTGGGCGAGGAGGGCAAGGTCGCCGCCGACTTCCTGATTCGCCTGCATTTCGACCATAGTCAGGAAGACTATATGGACCTGCGGGTCGGTATGGTCGATGGCGATGGCCGCTTTACCCCCAAATACCTCCCGGCCGTGTTGAGCCCGGCACTCGATGAGTGGCTGCGCACCGCAATTCTCAAGGGCGCGGTGGACGAAGGTTTCTTCCAGTACCAGGGCTCGCTGAATCACGATGCGCTGCCCGCGTCACGCAATATCAGCCTGTTCTTCAAGGTGCATGATGCCGAGCTGGCCTTTCAGCCGGGCTGGCCGCACGTCAGCAAGGTCAAGGGTGAAGTGTTTGTCGAGGAGAGCGGCGTGCGCATCCTGGCCAGCAAGGGCCAGTTGCTCGACACCAAGGTCAATGACATCTACGTCAACATTCCCCATGCGCCCGAAGGCAAGGACAGTCACCTGCTGCTCACCGGCAACTTTGCTGGCGGCCTGGGCGATGGGCTGAAAATCCTTCAGGACGCGCCGATCGGTACCGCTTCGACCTTCGCCGGCTGGAAAGGCGAGGGTGACCTGCAAGGCAAGCTGGACCTGGATATTCCCCTGGCCAAGGACGCCGATCCCAAGATTGTGGTGGACTTCAAGACCGACAAGGCGCGCCTGCAACTGGCCGATCCTGCGCTGGACCTGAGCCAGCTCAAGGGTGATTTCCGCTTCGACAGCGCCAAGGGCCTGAGTGGCCAGAACATCAGCGCACAGGCCTTCGACCGGCCGATCACCGCGCAGATTTTCGCCGATGGCAAGCCAGGCAACCTCAACACTCGCGTCACCGCGAAAGGGCAGGTGACCGTCAAGCGGTTGACTGACTGGCTGAAGGTCAGCCAGCCGTTGCCGGTGTCCGGCGATATCCCCTACCAATTGCAGCTCAACCTCGACGGCGCCGACAGCCAGTTGATGGTCAGTTCCAACCTCAAGGGTGTGGCCGTGGACCTGCCGGCGCCGTTCGGCATGCCAGCGAGCCAGGGCCGTGACAGCGTGTTCCGCATGACCTTGCAGGGTAAGGAGCGCCGTTACTGGTTCGATTATGGCGAGTTGGGCAGCTTCACCTTCGCCGCCCCGGCCGACAGTTTTGCCGATGGCCGTGGCGAGCTATTCCTGGGGGATGGCGATGCGGTGTTGCCGGCCGGCAAGGGCTTGCGTATCCGCGGTGTGTTGTCGGAGCTGGATATCGATCCCTGGAAAAAACTCGTGGACCGCTACGCCGGCAACGATCCGGGAGGCAGTGCCAAGCAGCTGTTGAGCGGGGCGGACTTCAAGATTGGAAAGCTGACGGGCTTCGGCACCCAGTTCGATCAGGTCAACCTGCAACTGGATCGCAAACCCGCCGCCTGGGGCTTGCAGTTCGACAGCCAGCAGGCCAAGGGTACCGTGGGGTTGCCGGATGCCAAGGGCGCGCCGATTGCGGTCAACCTGCAGTACGTGAAGTTGCCTGCTGTGGATCCGACGGTGCAGGCAGATGAAAATGCGCCGGACCCGCTGGCTGACGTTAATCCCAAGGATATTCCTGCGCTGGATATCGCGATTGCCCAGTTGTTCCAGGGCCCTGACCTGATAGGTGCATGGTCGTTGAAAGTGCGGCCGACGGCCAAGGGCATGGCGTTCAACAGCCTCAACCTGGGGCTCAAGGGCATGCTGCTCCAGGGCGCCGGCGGTTGGGAGGGCGCTCCCGGCGCCAGCAGCAGTTGGTACAAGGGTCGCCTGGACGGCAAGAACATCGGGGACGTGCTCAAGGGCTGGGGGTTTGCGCCTAGCGTGACCAGTGAAGAGTTTCATGTGGACGTGGATGGCCGCTGGCCGGGCTCGCCAGCCTGGGTCGGTCCAAAGCGCTTCTCCGGCAGCCTGGACGCAAGCTTCCGCAAAGGCCAGTTTGTTGAAGTGGAAGGTGGCGCCCAGGCGCTTCGGGTATTTGGCTTGCTGAACTTCAACTCCATCGGTCGCCGGCTGCGCCTGGACTTCTCGGACTTGCTCGGCAAAGGCTTGAGCTATGACCGGGTCAAGGGCTTGCTGGCGGCCAGTAATGGTGTGTTTGTGACCCGTGAGCCGATCACCATGACCGGCCCGTCGAGCAACCTGGAGATCAACGGCACCCTGGACCTGGTCGCTGATCGTGTCGATGCCAAGCTGCTGGTGACGCTGCCGGTCACCAACAACCTGCCGATTGCCGCGCTGATCGTCGGCGCGCCGGCCATTGGCGGTGCGCTGTTCCTGATCGACAAGCTGATTGGCGACCGTGTTTCGCGTTTCGCCAGCGTGCAGTACAAGGTAGAAGGCCCGTGGAAGGACCCGAAAATCACCTTCGACAAGCCATTTGAAAAGCCAAACTGAGTACCTGTGGAGTAGCATGGCCTCATGCCTTTTCTGGAGTGTAGGCCCATGTCCTTTGCGGTAATCCAAATGGTCAGCCAAAGCGATGTGCTGGCCAACCTGGCCCAGGCTCGGCGCCTGCTGGAGCAAGCGGCGGCGGGTGGTGCAAGGCTTGCGGTACTCCCGGAAAACTTCGCCGCCATGGGCCGTCGCGATGTGGCCGATATCGGTCGCGCCGAGGCCTTGGGCGAGGGTCCGATCCTGCCATGGTTGAAACAGACCGCCCGCGACCTCACCTTATGGATAGTGGCCGGCACTTTGCCGTTGCCTCCAAAGGACCAACCAAACGCCAAGTCCAACGCCTGCTCGTTGCTGATCGATGATCAGGGCGAAGTCGTTGCCCGCTACGACAAGCTGCACCTGTTCGATGTCGACGTGGCTGATGCCCGGGGTCGTTATCGTGAATCCGATGACTATGCTCATGGTAGCCAGGTGGTGGTGGCGGATACGCCGGTCGGCCGCCTGGGGCTGACAGTGTGTTACGACTTGCGTTTTCCGGAGCTGTACAGCGAATTGCGCGCGGCGGGTGCTGAACTGATTACCGCACCCTCCGCCTTTACGGCGGTGACGGGGGCCGCGCACTGGGATGTGCTGATTCGTGCCCGGGCCATCGAGACCCAGTGCTACCTGCTGGCGGCCGCCCAGGGTGGCGTGCATCCGGGGCCCCGGGAAACCTTCGGGCATGCGGCGATCATCGACCCATGGGGACGCGTGCTGGCACAACAGGATCAAGGCGAAGCGGTGTTGTTGGCCGAGCGCGATAGCAGCGAACAGGCGTCGATACGGACGCGCATGCCGGTGGCGGGCCACCGGCGCTTTTTCTCGCAGGGCGCGCAGCTACCTGCTTCAGAACGATGAATTTAAGGCCAAACCTATGAGCGAGTTGTTGTCCTCAGTCAGTGAACACCTCCTGGCGCCCGGTGGCGTGACCATCGAAAGCTTGCAAACGGTCCTCGGCGATCTGGCCGGGCCAGGCATCGACGCCGCCGACCTGTATTTCCAGGGGCAGATTTCCGAGTCCTGGGCCCTGGAAGACGGGATCGTCAAGGAAGGCAGTTTCAACCTCGACCAAGGTGTGGGCGTGCGTGCGCAGTCCGGTGAAAAAACCGGCTTTGCCTACAGCAATGCCATCACCCTTGAAGCCCTGGGCCTGGCGGCTCGCGCGGCGCGTTCGATCTCCCGTGCCGGTCAAAACGGCACGGTGCAGGCGTTCAGCACCCAGGACGTGGCCCAGTTGTATGCCCCGGATAACCCGCTGGAAGTGATCAGCCGTGCTGAAAAGGTCGAGCTGCTCAAGCGTGTTGACGCGGCCACCCGTGCGCTGGACCCGCGTATCCAGCAAGTCACCGTGAGCATGGCCGGTGTGTGGGAACGCATCCTCGTGGCCTCCACCGATGGCGGCCTGGCGGCGGATGTGCGGCCACTGGTGCGTTTCAATGTCAGCGTGATCGTTGAACAGAACGGCCGCCGCGAGCGCGGTGGCCATGGCGGCGGCGGGCGTACCGATTACCGTTATTTCCTCACCGAAGACCGCGCCATGGGCTATGCCCGTGAAGCGCTGCGCCAGGCCCTGGTTAACCTGGAAGCGATTCCAGCACCAGCCGGCACGTTGCCGGTGGTGCTGGGGTCCGGCTGGTCCGGCGTGCTGCTGCATGAAGCCGTGGGCCACGGCCTGGAAGGTGACTTCAACCGCAAGGGCAGTTCGGCCTACAGCGGGCGCATGGGCGAGATGGTTGCGTCCAAGCTCTGCACCATCGTCGATGACGGCACCCTGGCTGGGCGTCGCGGCTCATTGAGCGTCGATGACGAAGGCACCCCGACCGAGTGCACCACGCTGATCGAAAACGGCGTGCTCAAGGGCTACATGCAAGACAAGCTCAATGCCCGCCTGATGGGCGTGGCTCGCACCGGTAACGGTCGTCGCGAGTCCTACGCGCACCTGCCGATGCCGCGCATGACCAACACCTACATGCTCGGTGGCGAAAGCGACCCGGCCGAAATCATCGCCTCGGTGAAACGCGGTATCTACTGCGCCAACCTGGGTGGTGGGCAGGTGGACATCACCAGCGGCAAGTTCGTGTTCTCCACCAGCGAGGCGTATTTGATCGAAGACGGCAAGATCACCGCGCCGGTCAAGGGTGCAACGTTGATTGGCAACGGCCCGGAAGCCATGAGCAAGGTATCGATGGTCGGTAACGACCTGTCGCTGGACAGCGGTGTGGGGACGTGCGGGAAGGATGGTCAGTCGGTGCCGGTGGGTGTCGGCCAGCCAACTTTGAAAATTGATGCGATCACCGTGGGTGGCACGGGGTCGTAAGAATGGGAGCTTCGGGTGGCGAAGATCGCCACCCGGGGAAGAGGGTCAGCGCAGGCCGCGTTGACTATCGTCCAGCTCACGGATGTATTTGAAGATTTTTCGGCTGGAGGCCGGTGGCTTGCTTTGCGCCAGTTCGTGCTGGGCCTGACGGATCAGGGAGCGCAATTGTTGGCGATCGGCATCCGGGTACTCGATGACGAACTTCTCCAGTACCGCGTCATCGCCGGCGATCAAGCGATCACGCCAGCGTTCCAGGTTATGGAAACGCTCGTTGTACTGGCGAGTGGAGGCATCGAGTTGATCGAGCAACGTCAGAATGGCGTCAGTGTCCTGGTCGCGCATCAGTTTGCCGATAAACATGAGGTGCCGTTTACGCGCGATATTCGCGGTGTGCTTGGGCGCATCGTTCAGGGCCCGGCGCAGGGCGTCGGTCAATGGCAGTTTTGCACACAAGTCAGGCTTGAGTGTTGTAAGGCGCTCGCCGAGGTCAACCAGAGCATGCAGCTCGCGTTTGACCTGAGATTTGCTTTTCTCCCCATCGAGGGAGTCGTCGTAAGAATCAACCATGGTGGCAGTCCGCAAAGAAACGCCGCCATGATAACCAGTCGGGGGCCGCTTGTCCGGCCCGGTCGCTAGAAGGCCTTAACCGAAAGCAGAATTTGAGTGGAGAAAACCATGAGTGCAGCCCAAAGCGTCGGTCCGCAAGCGTTACCGGCACTGCAGGAACAAGTCGAGCAGATCATTGCCGAGGCCAAGCGCCAGGGGGCCAGTGCCTGTGAAGTGGCGGTGTCCCTGGAGCAGGGGTTGTCGACATCGGTACGCCAGCGGGAAGTGGAAACGGTTGAGTTCAACCGCGACCAGGGGTTTGGCATCACCTTGTACGTGGGCCAGCGCAAAGGCTCGGCCAGCACCTCCGCCAGCGGCCCGGAAGCGATTCGCGAAACCGTCGCAGCAGCCCTGGCAATTGCCAAGCACACGTCTGAAGATGAAAGCTCGGGCCTGGCAGATGCAGCCCTGATGGCTCGGGACTTGAAGGATTTTGACCTGTTTCATGCCTGGGATATCACCCCGGAGCAGGCTATTGAACAAGCGTTGACCTGCGAAGCGGCGGCATTTGACGCCGACAGTCGGATCAAGAACGCCGATGGCACCACCTTGAGCACTCACCAGGGCTGCCGTGTGTATGGCAACAGCCATGGCTTTATCGGCGGTTATGCCTCGACGCGTCACAGCCTGAGCTGCGTGATGATCGCCGAAGCCAACGGCCAGATGCAGCGTGATTACTGGTACGACGTGAACCGCCAGGGCGAATTGCTGATGGACCCGGTGCTCATCGGCCAACGTGCCGCACAACGTGCGGCCAGCCGCCTGGGCGCACGCCCGGTGCCGACTTGCGAAGTGCCGGTGCTGTTTTCGGCGGAACTGGCCGGTGGTCTGTTCGGCAGCTTCCTTGGGGCGATTTCCGGCGGCAACCTGTACCGCAAGTCGTCGTTCCTCGAGGGCGCGATTGGCCAGAAGCTGTTCCCGGAATGGCTGACCATCGATGAGCGCCCGCACCTGATGCGCGCGATGGGCAGTTCGTCGTTTGACGGTGATGGCCTGGCGACTTATGCCAAGCCGTTCGTCGAGAACGGTGAGTTGGTGTCCTATGTGTTGGGTACTTATGCCGGTCGCAAGCTCGGCCTGCCAAGCACCGCCAACTCCGGCGGCGTGCACAACCTGTTCATCACCCATGGCGATGAAGACCAGGCGGCGCTGCTGCGGCGCATGGGGCGTGGCTTGCTGGTCACCGAGTTGATGGGGCATGGCCTGAATATGGTCACCGGTGATTACTCCCGTGGCGCGGCGGGTTTCTGGGTGGAGAACGGTGAAATCCAGTTCGCCGTGCAGGAAGTGACCATCGCCGGCAATATGCGCGACATGTTCAAGCAGATTGTCGCAGTGGGGAATGACCTGGAACTGCGCAGCAACATCCGCACCGGTTCGGTGTTGATCGAGAAGATGACCGTCGCCGGCAGCTAACCCGCCGAAAGACGCTGTAAAAAAAGGCGCGCCATCCACTGGATGGCGCGTCTTTTTTTGTGCCTGGAATTCCGAGTGATTTCCTCAGGCTCTTGTTTTGATTCTCAATATCATTTAATAATAAATATCATTACCGAATGAGTGTGGATCATGAGTTCTGTCCTGCATGAGGATCCCTACCTGGAAAGCTGGCGTTGGATGAGTCGTCAGATTCGCTGCGGCCTTGATCCCGACGAGCCCCGCCTGATCGAACATTACCTGGCCGAAGGCCGGTACCTCGCCTGTTGCACCGCGACCCACCCGTGGACTATCGGCGAAACCTCATTCCGCCTGCTGCTCGACACCGCCTCCGACATTGCCTTGCCCTGGCACTGGCGGTCCATGTGCCTGGACCAGGCCTGGCGCCCGTTGCGCGACCTGGAAAAACTTTCCCACTGTGCCTGCCGCCTCAAGCGCTGGCAGACCTTTGCCTGGCAATTGGCGACCTGCGAATTGCTTCCATCCATTTCTCACTCCGACTTGGTGCAAGGATCTTCCGATGAGTAACACCCGTATCGAACGTGACAGCATGGGCGAACTGCAAGTGCCCGCCGAGGCCCTGTATGGCGCGCAAACCCAGCGTGCGGTGAACAACTTTCACATCAGCCACCTGCGCATGCCGGCGCAGTTCATTCGTGCGCTGATCCTGGCCAAGGCTGCGGCGGCCAAAGCTAACGTCGAGCTGAAACAACTGAGCGAAGCCCAGGGCAAGGCCATCGTCGATGCCGCCCAGGGCTTGCTGGAAGGCGACTTCATGCAGCACTTCCCGGTGGATATCTTCCAGACCGGCTCCGGCACCAGCTCCAACATGAATGCCAACGAAGTGATTGCGACCCTCGCCAGCCGTTTGCTGGGGGAGCCGGTGAATCCCAACGATCACGTGAACTGCGGCCAAAGCAGCAACGACATCATCCCGACCACCATTCACGTCAGTGCGGCGCTGGTGTTGCATGAGCAAACCCTGCCGGCGCTGTTGCATCTGGTCCAGGTGATCGAACACAAGGCCGAAGAGGTGCACCGCTTCGTCAAGACCGGCCGGACGCATTTGATGGATGCGATGCCGGTGCGCATGAGCCAGGTGCTCAATGGTTGGGCGCAGCAGCTCAAGGCCAACATCGGCCATCTGCAAGACCTGCTGCCGAGTTTGCAGGCGCTGGCCCAGGGCGGCACTGCAGTTGGCACCGGGATCAATGCGCATCCAGAGTTTGCGGCGCGTTTCAGCCAGCAACTGAGCAATCTGACCCACGTCCAGTTCACCCCGGGCAAGAACCTGTTTGCCCTGATTGGCTCCCAGGACACCGCCGTCGCGGTCTCGGGGCAGCTCAAGACCACCGCCGTGTCCCTGATGAAAATCGCCAACGACCTGCGCTGGATGAACTCCGGCCCGTTGGCCGGCCTCGGTGAAATCGAGCTGGAAGGCCTGCAACCGGGCTCCTCGATCATGCCGGGCAAGGTCAACCCGGTGATCCCGGAAGCTACCGCCATGGTTGCCGCACAGGTGATCGGCAATGACACGGTGATCACCATCGCCGGCCAGTCCGGCAACTTCGAACTCAACGTGATGCTGCCGATCATTGCCCAGAATCTGCTCAGCAGCCTGGAATTGCTGGCCAACTCCAGCCGCCTGTTGGCGGACAAGGCCATCGCCAGCTTCAAGGTCAACGAAGTCAAGCTCAAGGAAGCGCTGTCGCGCAACCCGATCCTGGTGACCGCACTCAACCCGATCATCGGTTACCAAAAGGCCGCCGAAATCGCCAAGAAGGCCTATCAACAAGGCCGCCCGGTGATTGACGTAGTGCTCGAACACACCGACTTGCCCCGCAGCCAGCTGGAAATCCTGCTGGATCCGGAAAAGCTCACGGCCGGCGGCGTGTAATCACTGACCCTGCTTTGGAGGCACACCATGGAGCACTGGAAACGTACGATCGAACGGGCCAATCGCTGCTTTATGGCGGGCGAGCTGGTAGATGCCCGCGAGGCCTACCTGCAAGCCCTGGCCCTGGCTCAAGTGTTGTTTGAGCGCTGGGCGGATGCCGACGAAGCAGTGGCGGCCTGCGTCATTTCCCATCACAACCTGGCCGACCTGCACCTGCGCCTGAACCAGCCGGAGGAGAGCGCGGAATACCTCTGTGCCATTCACCAGCGTCTGTTGCAGACCATGCAGGACACCCGCCTGAACCCGCAATTGCGGGAAGCGGCCCTGTGCCAGAGCAGCAAGACCTACGTCGAACTGCTGAATTTCATCAGCGATCACGGTGAGTACCCACGTACCCACCGCCTGCTGGGCAGCAACGTGGCGCCATCGCATGCGTCGACCCGCAACAGCCCTTTTTATGGAGCTCATTGATATGTCCTACACCTTGCCGGCCCTGCCTTACGCCTACGATGCCCTTGAACCGCATATCGATGCGCAAACCATGGAGATCCACTACACCAAGCACCACCAGACCTACATCAACAACCTCAACGCGGCTGTCGAAGGCACCGAGTTTGCCGGTTGGCCGGTGGAGAAACTGGTGTCCAGCGTCCAGCAACTGCCGGAAAAGCTGCGGGCGGCGGTGATCAACCAGGGCGGCGGTCACGCTAACCACTCGTTGTTCTGGGCCGTAATGTCGCCCAAGGGCGGCGGCAAACCGGACGGTGCGCTGGGCAAAGCCATCGACGAACAGTTGGGCGGTTTCGATGCGTTCAAAGAGGCCTTCACCAAAGCGGCCTTGACCCGTTTTGGCAGTGGCTGGGCGTGGTTGAGCGTGACCCCGCAAAAGACCCTGGTGGTGGAAAGCAGCGGCAACCAGGACAGCCCGCTGATGAGCGGCAATACGCCAATCCTCGGCCTGGACGTCTGGGAACACGCTTACTACCTGCTGTACCAAAACCGTCGTCCGGAATATATCAATGCGTTCTACAGCGTCATCAACTGGCCGGAAGTTGCCGGACGCTACCAGGCTGCGCTGGGCTGAAATTCCTCCATAACAAGATCTAAGGCCGACTATGGGCACTGAAACACTGGCGATCAGCAGCGTGCGAATGTTTCGTTATGCGTTTGGCTCGCTGCTGCTATTGGCAGGAACCGCGTTGCTGGTGGCCCAAGGGCTGGCCTGGCTTGACCTGGAACCCCGCATCCTGCGGGCCTTGCAAGGTGGTGCGATTTGCGCGCTTGGCACCGCCTTGGGCGCTGTGCCGGTACTGGTGATCCGCCGAATGCCGTTGGCGGTGAGCGACACGCTGCTCGGCTTCGGCGCCGGGGTAATGCTGGCGGCGACGGCGTTTTCGCTGATCGTGCCGGGTATTGCGGCTGCGCAAAGCCTGGGGCTGACGCCCTGGGCCGCCAGTGGCTTGATCAGTTTCGGCATCATGCTAGGCGCGTTCGGGTTGTACCTGGTGGATCGCAAGGTCTCCGGCGCCAGCCCGGAAATGCTGGTGGGCAGTCCGGAATATCCGGTGATACCGCCGCGTATCTGGCTGTTTGTGTTCGCCATCATCGCCCACAATATTCCCGAAGGCATGGCCGTTGGTGTCTCGGCAGGCGGCGGCATGCCCGATGCCGACAGCCTGGCCATGGGCATCGCCTTGCAGGATGTGCCGGAGGGATTGGTGATTGCACTGGTGCTGGCCGGGGCGGGTATGTCGCGGGTCAAGGCGTTCCTGATCGGCGCGGCGTCAGGCCTGGTGGAGCCGGTGTTTGCCGTGCTGTGTGCCTGGCTGGTAAGCCTGGCGGAGGTGCTGTTGCCGTTGGGGCTGGCACTGGCGGCCGGGGCGATGCTGCTGGTGGTGACTCACGAAGTCATTCCCGAGTCGCGGCGCAATGGCCATGACAAGCTTGCCAGCTTGGGGCTCTGCATCGGGTTTTGCTTGATGATGGTGATGGATACGGCGTTGGGGTGAAGCCGCTTGCCGGCTTCACGCTGTCACAGGAAGGCGGGTTTACTCGCCTTCGTCAAAGTAGTTATTGATCAGCTTCACCAGCGCATCCATCGCTTCCTGCTCTTGCTCGCCTTCCGTCTTCAAGTGAATCTTCGTGCCCTTGCCCGCAGCCAGCATCATCATGGCCATGATGCTCTTGCCGTCGACCATTGATTCCGGGGTGCGCCCGGCGCGAATCTGGCAAGGGAACTGCCCGGCGACGCCGACGAACTTGGCCGAGGCCCGGGCGTGCAGGCCCAGCTTGTTGATGATTTCAATTTCCAGAGCGGGCATCGCGGAGGTGTTCCTTTCAGCTGAGGTCGCGGTGGCGAACCTGGACGTTCTTGAGGGTTTGTTGCAGCACCTGGCCCAGGCGTTCGGTCAGGTAGACGGAGCGGTGGTGGCCGCCGGTGCAGCCAATGGCGATGGTGACATAAGCCCGGTTGCTGGCCGCAAAACGCGGCAGCCATTTGAGCAGGTAGCTGGAGATGTCCTGGAACATGTCCTCGACATCCGGTTGCGCCGCCAAGTACTCGGCTACAGGTTGGTCCAGCCCCGACTGATCGCGCAATTCCGGCTTCCAGTACGGGTTGGGCAGGCAACGCACATCAAATACCAGGTCGGCATCCACCGGCATGCCGCGCTTGAAGCCAAACGACTCCACCAGAAAAGCCGTGCCCGGCTCCGGCTGATTCAGCAGGCGCAGCTTGATCGCATCGCGCAGTTGATACAGGTTCAGGCTGGTGGTGTTGATCTTGAGGTCGGCCAGGTCAATGATCGGCCCGAGCAGCTTGGTCTCGTCTTCAATGGCTTCGGCCAGCGAGCGGTGCGGGCTGCTCAGTGGGTGGCGTCGACGGGTTTCGGAGAAGCGCTTGAGCAGGGTCTCTTCGTCGGCGTCCAGGTACAGCACGTCGCAATGGATGTGCTTGGCCCGTACCTCTTCGAGCAGTTCCGGAAAACGTGTGAGGTGGCTGGGCAGGTTGCGCGCGTCGATCGACACGGCGACCAGCGGTTGCGCCAGCTCGGTATGAATCAGTGCCCGCTCCGCCAGTTCCGGCAGCAGGCCAGCGGGCAGGTTGTCGATGCAATAAAAACCGTTGTCCTCAAGAACATTGAGAGCCGTGCTTTTACCTGAGCCGGAACGGCCGCTGACGATGATCAAACGCATGATTACTGCCCGTTTTGTTCATCCAGGACAACCTGATAGAGCGCCTCATTACTGGGGGCGCTGCGCAGTTTATCGCGTACTTCTTTGCGGTCGAGCATGCTGGCGATCTGCCGAAGCAGTTCCAGGTGCGCATCGGTGGCCGCTTGGGGGACCAGCAGTACAAACAGCAGGTCGACCGGCGCGCCATCGATGGCGTCGAAATCGATAGGGGCGTCCAGGTGCAGCAGGGCGCTGACTGGAGACTCGCAGCCTTGCAGGCGGCAGTGAGGAATGGCGATGCCGTTGCCAAAGCCGGTCGAGCCGAGCTTTTCACGGGCAATCAGGGCCTCGTACACAGCTTGCGTATCCATTTCGGGCACTTCGCGGCCGATCAGGTTGGCAATTTGTTCGAGGGCGCGCTTTTTACTGCCGCCCGGCACGTTCACGAGGGAACGGCCGGGGGTCAGGATGGTTTCAAGTCGAATCATGGGTGGGGAGTGTTAGCGGCCAGTGCCTTGAAGAAGGCTCTGCTGCTTTTCCTTATGCTTTTTAAGTTGGCGGTCAAGCTTGTCTGTGAGCAAGTCGATTGATGCATACATGTCTTCATGTTCGGCATTGGCGACCACTTCGCCACCAGGTATCTGAAGTGTCGCTTCGATTTTCTGCTGAAGCTTGTCGACCTTCATGATGACCTGCACGTTGGTGATCTTGTCGAAATGGCCCTCAAGCTTCCTCAGCTTCAGCTCGACGTATTCGCGCAATGGAGGGGTGACTTCTACATGGTGTCCACTGATGTTGACTTGCATACAGCTTCTCCTTCGTTGCCAGTGCATAAAGCGACGGGTAGGAATACCCGCCACTGGAACGCTATGGCCCGCCCGTCACATCAAACGTTTACGCTCGCTGGAAGGCGCGATCCCAAGGGACTCGCGGTACTTGGCGACGGTTCGACGGGCGACCTGAATGCCTTGTGCCTCCAGTAAACCAGCGATCTTGCTGTCACTCAACGGCTTTTTCTGATTTTCCGCGGCAACCAGTTTTTTGATGATCGCGCGGATCGCCGTGGACGAGCATTCGCCGCCTTCGGAGGTGCTGACGTGGCTGGAGAAAAAGTATTTCAGCTCATATATACCCCGTGGGGTATGCATGAATTTTTGCGTGGTCACCCGGGAAATCGTTGATTCGTGCATGCCTACCGCCTCGGCGATGTCATGCAATACCAGCGGTTTCATGGCTTCATCGCCGTATTCCAGGAAGCCGCGCTGGTGCTCGACGATCTGGGTGGCGACTTTCATCAGGGTTTCGTTGCGGCTCTGCAGGCTCTTGATGAACCAGCGGGCTTCCTGAAGCTGGTTGCGCATGAAGGTGTTGTCGGCGCTGGTGTCGGCGCGGCGCACAAAACCTGCGTATTGCGGATTGACCCGCAGGCGCGGTACCGATTCCTGGTTCAGCTCCACCAGCCAGCGCTCGTTGTCCTTGCGCACGATCACATCGGGCACGACATATTCGGCTTCACTGGACTCGATCTGCGAGCCAGGGCGAGGGTTGAGGCTCTGCACCAGCTCGATGATCTGGCGCAGGTCATCTTCCTTGAGCTTCATGCGGCGCATCAGTTGGCTGTAGTCGCGGCTGCCCAGCAGGTCGATATAGTCGGTGACCAGGCGCTGCGCTTCGGCCAGCCAAGGGGTCTTGGCCGGCAATTGCCGCAATTGCAGCAGCAGGCACTCGCTGAGGGTGCGGGCGCCGATGCCGGCGGGCTCGAATTGCTGGATGCGGTGCAGGACGGCTTCGATTTCGTCCAGCTCGATGTCCAGTTCCGGGTCGAAGGCCTCGAGGATCTCCTCAAGGGTCTCGTCCAGGTAGCCCTGATTGTTGATGCAATCGATCAGGGTCACAGCGATCAGGCGATCGGTATCGGACATCGGGGCCAGGTTCAGTTGCCAGAGCAAATGGCTCTGCAGGCTCTCGCCGGCGGACGTACGGGTGGTGAAGTCCCACTCGTCATCATCGTTGCTGGGCAGGCTGCTGGCGCTGGTCTGGTAGACGTCTTCCCAGGCGGTGTCCACGGGAAGCTCGTTGGGAATGCGTTCGTTCCATTCGCCTTCCTCGAGGTTGTCGACCGTGGGGGCGGTTTCCTGGTAGGAGGGTTCCTGTACGTCGGGGTTGGGCTTTTGCTCGATGTTGTCGGCCAGCGGGTCTGCATTATCGAAGTCGTCGCCTTCTTCCTGGCGTTCGAGCATCGGATTGGACTCCAGGGCCTCCTGGATTTCCTGTTGCAGGTCCAGGGTCGACAATTGGAGCAGGCGGATGGCCTGTTGCAGCTGCGGTGTCATCGTCAGCTGCTGGCCCATTCTCAGGACTAGCGATGGTTTCATGGCAGGGGCTTAACACCTTATTCGCCGGCGCAATGCGCCATCCACGACAGGGCGCGTGAGCGCCAAACATAAGCAAATTATATGCCTGATATCGGGGGCTTTGCCTAGAGCGCGGTAACAATAAAAATACTGAGGTTTTTATTGACTACCGCGCTCCATGGCGAATGGCCTGATACCACCGTGTTTACAGGCGGAACTCGTGACCCAGATACACTTCCTTGACCAGTTCGTTGGCCAGGATAGTGGCGGAGTCACCTTCGGCAATCAGCTGTCCATCGTTGACGATATACGCGGTTTCGCAGATATCGAGGGTCTCGCGGACGTTGTGGTCGGTGATCAATACACCGATGCCCTTGGCCTTGAGGTGATGGATGATCTGCTTGATGTCGCCGACGGAGATCGGGTCGACACCGGCGAAGGGTTCGTCCAGCAGGATGAACTTCGGCGCAGTGGCCAGGGCTCGGGCGATTTCCACACGACGCCGCTCGCCGCCGGAAAGGCTCATGCCGAGGTTGTCGCGAATGTGGTTGATATGGAATTCCTGCAGCAGGCTTTCCAGCTCTTTCTTGCGCCCGGCGCGGTCGAGTTCCTTGCGGGTCTCGAGGATGGCCATGATGTTGTCGGAAACCGACAGTTTGCGGAAGATCGATGCTTCCTGGGGAAGATAGCCGATACCCGCCTGCGCACGACCGTGCATAGGCTGGTGGCTCACGTCCAGGTCGTCGATCAGGACGCGGCCTTGATCGGCCTGTACCAGGCCGACGATCATGTAGAAACAGGTGGTCTTGCCGGCACCGTTGGGGCCGAGCAAGCCGACGATCTGCCCGCTGTCGATCGACAGGCTGACGTCGCGCACGACCTGACGGCTTTTATAGGCCTTGGCCAGATGCTGGGCTTTCAGGGTTGCCATTAATTCGCCTTCTTCGCGTCGGGTTTCGGCGCCGGCTGGGCTGCGCCCGGTTTCTGCTTCGGCTGGATAACCATGTCGATACGCGGCTTCGGCGTGCTGATTTTCGAACCGGTGGCGCGACCGGCCTGGGCAATCTGCTTCACCGTGTCGTAGACGATTTTTTCGCCGTCGGTGGTGTTGCCGTCATTGATGACGCGGGCCTGGTCGATCAGCACGATACGGTTTTGCTGGGCGTGGTACTGGATCGTCTTGCCATAGCCTTTGACCGGTGTAGGGTCGCCCACTTTCTGCAGCTGTTCGAAATACGCCAGGTTGCCCACCGAAGTGACCACGTCGATATCGCCTGCCGGGGTGCGAGTCAGCGTCACGGTGTTACCCGTCACCTTCATCGAGCCCTGGGTGATGATCACGCTACCGGTGTAAGTCGCGATACCTTGCTTGTCATCCAGCTGCGCATCGTCAGCCTGAATGTGGATCGGTTGCTGGCTATCGTTCGGCAGAGCCCAGGCGCTCACGCTTCCCAGTGCTGCGCCCAGGCCGAGCAAAATAGGGAGGGTTTTAACGAGCCTCATACTGTCCTCTTACGTTCGATAGCAGGTGTATCCTGCTTTCTTTCAAATACGCTTTCATTCCCTTGCCAGTCGATACACCGCCAGCGCCGTCAATTCTAACGTCTTGCTCGGTCTGCGCATATTGCTTCTGTGGGAATACGGTCATGCGACTGCTGGTAATAATAGTGTCGCGGTTCTTGGCGTCGGTGCGGGCTACGCGCACCGAGTCAATCAATTCCACTTGGGTGCCGTCCGGGTTGACCTCGCCACGCTCGCTGGTCACGTGCCATGGAAATTCGGCACCGCGATACAGGTTCATGTCCGGCTTGGTCAATAACGTGACCTCGGATGCCTTCAAGTGTTCGACCTTGTCGGAGGTCATTTCATACTGGACCTTGCCATCGGGCAGGTACTGAATGCTGTGGGCGTTGATGGCGTAATAGTCGATAGCGCTCTCGTCAACCTGCGCAACAGGCTTGTCGAGGAAGCGCTCCGGGCTGATATTCCAGTAGCCGACCGCGAGGAAAACCGCGGCGATGATGGCAAATATCAGGAAATTGCGAATCTTTTTACTCAGCATAAAACGCTCTATAGGTAGGCGGCGTGAGCCGCTTCAAGGCTGCCTTGGGCGCGCAGAATCAACTCGCAGAACTCACGGGCGGCGCCTTCGCCGCCACGGGCTGTCGTCACACCATGGGCGTGTTCGCGAACGAACGCCGCCGCATTGGCCACGGCCATGCCCAGGCCGACCCGGCGAATCACCGGCAGGTCGGGTAAATCGTCACCGAGGTAGGCAACTTGCTCATAGCTTAGGTTGAGTTGGCCAAGAAGCTCGTCCAGAACCACCAGTTTATCCTCGCGGCCCTGATACAGGTGAGGAATCCCCAGGTTTTGTGCGCGGCGTTCCACAACCGGGGTCTTGCGACCGCTGATGATGCCGGTTTGCACGCCCGCCGCCATCAGCATCTTGATGCCTTGGCCATCGAGGGTGTTGAAGGTCTTGAATTCGCTGCCGTCTTCCAGGAAGTACAGGCGGCCATCCGTCAGCACGCCGTCGACGTCGAAAATCGCCAGCTTGATGTTTTTGCCCCGTTGCAACAGGTCGGTGGTCATTTACATCACTCCCGCACGCAGCAAATCGTGCATGTTCAGGGCGCCAACCGGGCGGTCGTCACTGTCGACCACCACCAGCGCCAGGATTTTATGGTCTTCCATGATCTTCAGCGCTTCGGCCGCAAGCATGTCAGGGCGGGCGGTCTTGCCGTGGGGAGTCATGACTTCGTCGATGGTGGCAGTCTGGATGTCGAGGTTGCGGTCCAGGGTGCGACGCAGGTCACCGTCGGTGAAAACCCCGGCCAGGCGCCCGTCGTCTTCCAGGATCACGGTCATGCCCAGGCGCTTGAGGGTCATTTCCATCAAGGCGTCTTTAAGCAGGGTGCCGCGCGCCACTTGCGGCAGCTCGTCGCCGGCGTGCATCACGTTTTCCACTTTAAGCAGCAGACGACGGCCCAAGGCACCACCCGGGTGGGAAAACGCGAAGTCTTCGGCGGTAAATCCGCGGGCCTCCAGCAATGCCACGGCCAGCGCATCTCCCATGACCAGGGCGGCGGTGGTGGAGGAGGTCGGTGCCAGGTTCAGCGGGCAGGCCTCGTGGGCTACGTGCACGTTCAAGTTCACTTCGGCGGCTTTTGCCAGCGTCGAGTCCGGGTTGCCGGTCACGCTGATCAACTGGATGCCCAGGCGCTTGATCAGCGGCAGCAGGGTCACGATTTCGTTGGTGGTGCCGGAGTTGGACAGTGCCAGGATGATGTCGTCCCGGGTGATCATGCCCATGTCGCCATGGCTGGCTTCGGCCGGGTGCACGAAGAACGCGGTGGTTCCGGTGCTCGCCAGGGTGGCGGCGATCTTGTTGCCAACATGCCCGGATTTGCCCATGCCGACCACGACAACGCGGCCCTTGCTGGCCAGAATCATCTCGCATGCGCGTACGAAATCCGCGTCGATATGGGCCAGTAAACCTTCTACGGCTTCAAGCTCGAGGCGGATGGTGCGTTGTGCGGATTGAATAAGGTCGCTGGATTGGCTCATGTCTGAAATCGTATAGCCTGACGAAAAGTCGGCGATTATAACGGTAATGATCGAATCGCTCACGTAAGTTCGTCAGCCTTTATTTAGTCAAGCCTCCGAGCAACCCTTAATATTGCGATTTATTACCTGTCCTGTTTCTGAACAAGCTCTGTTCCGGCCTTGGGGGCGCTGCACCAGCAGTGATATAGTTCTCCGCCAGTTCGGTCCGCGCAGCCTTTTTGTCTATTCGGCGCAAGCATTTGTCGAAAACAAGGTGTCTGAGTGAAAGGCTGCATCCCAAGGAGTTTAGATGAGTGCCGATAACGCCTACGCGGTCGAGCTGAAGGGTCTGTCCTTCAAGCGCGGTACGCGCAGCATCTTCAATAATGTGGATATTCGCATTCCCCGCGGCAAAGTCACGGGCATCATGGGACCTTCCGGCTGCGGCAAGACGACGCTGTTGCGTCTGATGGGCATGCAATTGCGCCCCTCCGCCGGTGAAGTCTGGGTCAATGGCCAGAACCTGCCGACCCTCTCGCGCAGCGACCTGTTCGATGCGCGCAAGCACATGGGAGTGCTGTTCCAGAGCGGTGCGTTGTTTACCGATCTCGATGTTTTCGAAAACGTGGCGTTCCCGCTGCGGGTGCACACACAGCTGTCCGATGAGATGATTCGTGACATTGTGTTGCTGAAATTGCAGGCCGTAGGGCTGCGCGGTGCCATCGATTTAATGCCCGACGAGCTGTCCGGTGGCATGAAGCGTCGTGTCGCCCTGGCGCGTGCCATCGCCCTCGACCCGCAAATTCTCATGTACGACGAGCCTTTCGTTGGCCAGGACCCGATCGCCATGGGCGTCCTGGTGCGCCTGATCCGCCTGCTCAACGACGCACTGGGTATCACCAGTATCGTGGTCTCCCACGACCTGGCCGAGACCGCGAGCATTGCCGACTACCTTTATGTCGTGGGCGATGGTCAGGTGCTGGGGCAGGGCACGCCTGAAGAGCTGATGAACGCTGATAACCCGCGCATTCGCCAATTCATGACCGGCGATCCCGATGGCCCGGTGCCTTTTCATTTTCCGGCAGCGGACTACCGCTCAGATCTTCTGGGGAAGCGCTGATGCGCAAGAAATCTTTACTCGAAAAGGTTCGCCTTTTCGGCCGCTCCGGCATCGATATCATTGGTGTGCTGGGCCGTTCGACGATTTTCCTGTTTCATGCCTTGCTCGGCCGCGGCGGTATTGGCGGCGGTTTCGGCCTGCTGATCAAGCAACTGCACTCGGTGGGCGTAATGTCCCTGGTGATCATTGTGGTCTCCGGTGTATTCATCGGTATGGTGCTTGCGCTGCAGGGCTTTAATATCCTGTCCAGCTATGGTTCCGAGCAGGCGGTGGGGCAGATGGTCGCCCTGACGCTGTTGCGTGAGTTGGGCCCGGTGGTGACTGCGCTGCTGTTTGCCGGACGTGCCGGCTCGGCGCTGACGGCCGAAATCGGCAACATGAAGGCCACCGAGCAACTGTCCAGCCTGGAAATGATCGGTGTCGACCCGCTCAAGTACATTGTTGCCCCGCGCCTGTGGGCCGGCTTCATCTCCCTGCCACTGCTGGCGATGGTGTTCAGCGTGGTGGGCATCTGGGGTGGCTCGTGGGTGGCGGTTGACTGGCTGGGTGTCTACGACGGCTCCTACTGGGGCAACATGCAAAACAGCGTGACCTTCACCGGTGACGTGCTCAATGGCATCATTAAAAGCATCGTTTTCGCCTTTGTAGTGACCTGGATCGCCGTATTCCAAGGCTACGACTGTGAGCCCACTTCAGAGGGGATCAGTCGCGCCACCACCAAGACCGTTGTGTACGCCTCGCTGGCGGTACTTGGCCTTGACTTCATTTTGACCGCCTTGATGTTTGGAGATTTCTGATGCAAAACCGCACTGTGGAAATCGGTGTCGGCCTTTTCTTGCTGGCTGGCATCCTGGCTTTACTGTTGCTCGCCCTGCGAGTCAGCGGCCTATCGGCCAGCCCCACCGCCGATACTTATAAACTTTACGCCTACTTCGACAATATCGCCGGTTTGACTGTCAGAGCTAAAGTGACCATGGCGGGTGTAACCATCGGCAAGGTCACGGCGATCGATCTGGACCGCGACAGCTTCACCGGCCGGGTGACGATGCAAGTGAACAAGAAGGTCGATAACCTGCCGACTGACTCCACTGCGTCTATTCTCACCGCTGGTTTGCTGGGCGAGAAGTACATCGGTATCAGCGTGGGCGGGGAAACAGCTCTGCTCAAGGATGGTTCGACCATTCATGACACACAGTCGTCGTTGGTGCTGGAGGACTTGATCGGTAAATTCCTGCTCAATACCGTCAATAAAGACGCCAAATGAGGAATGTGTTGATGATCTCTACTTTGCGACGTGGCCTGTTGGTACTGCTCGCGGCATTGCCGTTGATGGCTAACGCCGCTGCCGGCGGCTCTGCACATGACCTGGTGCAGGACACCACCAACAAGATGTTGGCTGACCTGAGCGCCAACAAGGAAAAGTACAAGCAAGACCCGAGTCAGTTTTATAACGCGCTGAACACGATTGTCGGGCCTGTGGTGGATGCTGAAGGCATTTCCAAAAGCATCATGACCGTCAAGTACTCGCGCAAGGCGACCCCGGAGCAGATGACCCGCTTCCAGGAAAACTTCAAGCGCGGCCTGTTCCAGTTCTATGGCAACGCATTGCTCGAGTACAACAACCAGGGCATTACGGTTGATGCGCCGAAGTCCGAAACGGGTGACCGTGCCGAAGTTGGCATGACCGTGAAGGGCACCAATGGCGCGGTGTATCCGGTGTCCTATACCCTGACGAAGATCAATGGCGAGTGGAAACTGCGTAACGTCGTGATCAACGGTATCAACATTGGCAAGCTGTTCCGTGATCAGTTTGCGGACGCCATGCAGCGCAATGGCAACGACCTGGACAAAACCATCAATGGTTGGGCCGGTGAAGTGGCCAAGGCCAAGGAAGAAACCGACAAAGCTGCCGGGAAGCCTGCCCAATGACCGAGTCGGCCATTCGCCTTGGCGAGTCCGGTGAGCTGCTGCTCAGCGGCGTGCTGGATTACAGCACCGGGCCAGCCCTGCGCAAGCAGGGCCAAGCGCTGATCAACGCCAGCACCGCGTCCGCGCTGGTGCTGGATTGCTCGGCGGTGGTGAAGTCCAGCAGTGTCGGCTTGTCGTTGCTGCTGTGTTTCATGCGTGATGCGCAGGCTGTCAAAAAGCCGGTGAGCATCCGTGCGTTGCCCGAAGACATGCGTGAAATCGCTGAAGTTTCCGGGCTGACCGAGCTGTTGGCGCATCCTTAATACGCATTATTAAAGAAGCCCCCCGTCAGAGTCCTGCTATGCGGGGTTCGCAGGCGCGGGGCTTTTTTGTATGATGTGCGACCCGCGCGCACTGGGCGCCGATAGAGGTTGAGCATGCAGGCCTTAGAAGTGAAGCGCTTTCTCGAAGAAAAGCTCCCCGAAACTCAAGTAGAAGTTGAGGGCGAAGGCTGTAACTTCCAGCTGAACGTGATTAGCGATGAACTGGCGGCATTGAGCCCGGTCAAGCGTCAGCAGCAGATCTATGCCCATTTGAACCCGTGGATCACCGATGGCAGCATCCATGCGGTCACTATGAAATTTTTCAGCCGCGCGGCCTGGGCCGAGCGCACCTGAGCCCCCAAGGCGTCGAGATTCTTATGGATAAATTGATTATTACCGGCGGTGCTCGTCTTGATGGCGAGATCCGTATTTCCGGGGCGAAGAACTCCGCCCTGCCGATCCTGGCAGCGACCTTGCTGTGCGATGGCCCGGTTACCGTGGCCAACCTGCCGCACCTGCATGACATCACCACCATGATCGAGCTGTTCGGTCGCATGGGCATCGAGCCGGTGATCGACGAGAAACTCAGCGTCGAAATCGACCCGCGCACCATCAAGACCTTGATCGCACCGTACGAGCTGGTGAAAACCATGCGCGCCTCGATCCTGGTGCTGGGCCCGATGGTTGCCCGTTTCGGCGAAGCCGAAGTCGCACTGCCTGGCGGTTGCGCGATTGGTTCGCGTCCAGTGGACCTGCACATCCGTGGCCTCGAAGCCATGGGGGCAACCATCGACGTCGAAGGCGGCTACATCAAGGCCAAGGCGCCGGAAGGCGGCCTGCGTGGCGCGAACTTCTTCTTTGATACCGTCAGTGTGACCGGTACCGAGAACATCATGATGGCTGCTGCCCTGGCCAACGGCCGCAGTGTCCTGCAAAACGCCGCGCGCGAGCCTGAAGTGGTCGACCTGGCCAACTTCCTGATCGCCATGGGCGCCAACATCACCGGCGCCGGCACCGACACCATCACCATCGAAGGTGTGAAGCGCCTGCATTCGGCCACTTACAAAGTGATGCCGGACCGCATCGAGACCGGTACCTACCTGGTGGCTGCTGCCGTTACCGGTGGTCGCGTCAAGGTCAAGGACACCGATCCGACGATCCTTGAAGCCGTCCTGGAAAAACTCAAGGAAGCCGGCGCCGAGATCACCACCGGTGAAGACTGGATCGAGCTGGACATGCACGGCAAGCGGCCAAAAGCCGTCAACGTGCGTACTGCTCCGTACCCGGCGTTCCCGACCGACATGCAGGCGCAGTTCATTTCCCTGAACGCGATTGCCGAAGGCACCGGTGCCGTGATCGAGACCATCTTCGAAAACCGCTTCATGCACGTGTATGAACTGCACCGCATGGGCGCCAAGATCCAGGTCGAAGGCAACACTGCCATCGTGACCGGCATCGAGAAGCTCAAGGGCGCGCCAGTGATGGCCACCGACCTGCGTGCCTCGGCCAGCCTGGTGATCTCGGCGCTGTGCGCTGACGGCGACACCCTGATCGACCGCATTTACCACATAGACCGTGGTTACGAGTGCATCGAAGAGAAGCTGCAGATGCTCGGCGCGAAAATCCGCCGCGTACCGGGCTAGTTCCAGGAACTGCAAACACGGTCATTGTGGCGAGGGAGCTTGCTCCCGCTGGACTGCGCAGCAGTCCCAGTCTTTTTAAACAAAGACCAGGGCCGCTTCGCGCCCCAGCGGGAGCAAGCGCCCTCGCCACAGGACGATGTATGCTGTTAACTGATTTGTTTCAAATCGAGGCTGTAATGGCCTCGATCTGTGTCTGGCGCCGATTGCGACCGGACAGCAATAGCCTGATGAAGGACTGACGTTTCCCATGTTGACCATCGCACTGTCCAAGGGCCGCATCCTTGACGACACTTTGCCGCTTCTGGCTGAAGCGGGCATCGTGCCAACCGAGAATCCGGACAAGAGCCGCAAGCTGATCATCCCCACGACCCAGGACGACGTTCGCCTGCTGATCGTGCGTGCCACCGACGTGCCAACCTACGTTGAGCATGGCGCGGCCGACCTCGGCGTCGCGGGTAAAGACGTGTTGATGGAATACGGCGGCCAGGGCCTGTACGAGCCATTGGACCTGCGTATTGCCCTGTGCAAACTGATGACCGCCGGCCGCGTCGGTGACGTCGAGCCCAAGGGCCGCCTGCGGGTGGCGACCAAGTTCGTCAACGTTGCCAAGCGTTACTACGCCGAGCAAGGTCGCCAGGTCGACATCATCAAGCTTTACGGTTCGATGGAGCTGGCACCGCTGATCGGCCTGGCCGACAAGATCATCGACGTGGTCGACACCGGCAACACCCTGCGCGCCAACGGCCTGGAGCCCCAGGACTTTATCGCCGACATCAGCTCCCGCCTGATCGTCAACAAAGCTTCGATGAAAATGCAGCACGCCCGTATCCAGGCGTTGATCGACACCCTGCGCAAGGCAGTGGAGTCTCGACACCGCGGTTGACTCACCCGCGCGGCCCTAAGCCGCGCCCGTCTATCCGCCTCATAGCCAGAATTCTCAGGTGCCCAAGCGGAAACGACTGCTAGTTTAGGGCGCCTGAGTTTTTGCCAATTCTATTGAGGCCCTCGCTATGACCACGTCCACTGCAATTGCCCGACTCAACGCTGCCGACCCGGATTTCGCCCATCATCTGGATCATCTGCTGAGCTGGGAAAGCGTGTCCGACGATACGGTCAACCAGCGGGTGCTCGACATCATCAAGGCCGTGCGCGAGCGCGGTGACGCGGCGCTGGTGGATTTCACCCGGCAGTTCGATGGCTTGGACGTCGCCTCTATGGCCGACCTGATCCTGCCCCGCGAACGCCTGGAACTGGCCTTGACCCGCATCACCGCGCCCCAGCGCGAAGCCTTGGAAGTGGCGGCCGCCCGGGTGCGCAGCTACCACGAGAAACAGAAACAGGATTCCTGGAGCTACACCGAGGCCGACGGCACCGTGCTGGGCCAGAAGGTCACGCCGCTGGACCGCGCCGGCCTGTACGTGCCGGGCGGCAAAGCGTCGTACCCGTCCTCGGTACTGATGAACGCGATTCCGGCCAAGGTGGCCGGCGTGACCGAAGTGGTCATGGTGGTGCCTACGCCACGCGGCGAAATCAACGAACTGGTGCTGGCAGCGGCCTGCATCGCGGGCGTTGATCGCGTGTTCACCATCGGTGGCGCCCAAGCCGTGGCGGCCTTGGCCTATGGCACCGAAAGCGTGCCGAAGGTCGACAAGGTGGTGGGCCCGGGCAACATCTACGTGGCCACGGCCAAGCGCCATGTATTTGGCCAGGTCGGCATCGACATGATCGCCGGTCCTTCGGAAATCCTCGTGGTGTGTGACGGCCAGACCGACCCGGACTGGATCGCCATGGACCTGTTCTCCCAGGCCGAGCACGACGAAGACGCCCAGGCGATCCTGGTCAGCCCGGATGCCGAATTCCTGGACAAGGTCGCCGCCAGCATCGCCAAACTGCTGCCGACCATGGAGCGCGCCGAGATCATCGAGAAGTCGATCAATGGTCGTGGTGCCTTGATCCAGGTGCGCGACATGGAGCAGGCCATCGAGGTGGCCAACCGCATTGCGCCGGAACACCTGGAGTTGTCCGTCGCCGATCCACAAGCCTGGCTGCCGCTGATTCGTCACGCGGGCGCAATCTTCATGGGCCGCCACACCAGCGAAGCCCTGGGCGACTACTGCGCCGGCCCCAACCACGTGCTGCCGACCTCGGGCACCGCGCGGTTCTCCTCGCCGTTGGGTGTGTATGACTTCCAGAAGCGCTCGTCGATCATCTTCTGCTCGCCCCAGGGCGCGTCGGAGTTGGGCAAGACCGCTTCCGTGCTGGCCCGTGGCGAGTCGCTGACCGCCCACGCCCGCAGCGCCGAATACCGTATCGTTGACGATAAGCAGGGGAACTGAAACATGAGCAAATTCTGGAGCCCGCTCGTCAAGGATCTCGTGCCTTACGTGCCCGGTGAGCAACCGAAGCTGACCAAACTGGTGAAACTCAACACCAATGAAAACCCCTACGGCCCATCGCCCAAGGCGCTGGCGGCCATGCAGGCCGAGCTGAACGACAACCTGCGTTTGTACCCGGACCCCAACAGCGACCTGCTCAAGCAGGCGGTGGCGAAGTATTACGGGATCGACGCGGGCAAGGTGTTCCTCGGCAACGGTTCCGATGAAGTCCTGGCGCACATCTTCCACGGTTTGTTCCAGCACGACCTGCCGCTGCTGTTCCCGGACATTAGCTACAGCTTCTACCCGGTGTACTGCGGCCTTTACCGCATTGCCTTCGACGCCGTGCCGCTGGATGAGCAGTTCCAGATCCGCGTGTCGGACTACGCCAAGCCCAACGGCGGGATCATCTTCCCGAACCCGAATGCGCCAACCGGTTGCGTAATGGCGCTGGACGCCGTGGAGCAAATCCTCAAGGCCAGCCCGGACTCGGTGGTGGTGGTCGATGAAGCCTATATCGACTTCGGCGGCGAAACCGCTATCAGCCTGGTGGACCGCTACCCGAACCTGCTGGTGACCCAGACCCTCTCCAAGTCGCGCTCTCTGGCCGGTTTGCGGGTGGGCCTGGCCGTGGGCCATCCGGACCTGATCGAGGCGCTGGAGCGGGTCAAGAACAGCTTCAACTCCTATCCGCTGGATCGCCTGGCGATTGTCGGCGCGGCCGCCGCCTTTGAAGACCGCGAATACTTCCAGAACACCTGCAAGTTGGTGATCGACAGCCGTGAAAAGCTGGTGGAGCAGTTGCAGGCCAAGGGGTTTGAAGTGTTGCCGTCTGCGGCCAACTTCATCTTTGCCCGGCACCCACGGCACGACGCTGCCGGGCTGGCGGCCAAAGTGCGGGAACAAGGGGTAATTGTGCGGCACTTCAAGCAGGAGCGGATTGCCCAGTTCCTGCGGATCAGCATCGGCACGCCAGAGCAGAACCAGGCGCTGATCGATGCGTTGGGCGAGCTCTAAGCCACACTGAAGCTCAAAAAAATGTGGGAGCGGGCTTGCTCGCGAATGCGGTGGTTCAGTCACTGATGTGCTGAATGACACACTGCATTCGCGAGCAAGCCCGCTCCCACATTGGTTTTGCGTTGGCAGTTAGATCAGCGGCTCATCCGGCTTCTTGTTCTTCCAGCCGTCATTGCCCGGCAGCAGCAGATTCAATGCAATCGCTACCACCGCACACAGGGCAATGCCCTTCAGGCCAAAGTCATCCGGGCCGGTGCCGGTACCTACCAGCACGCCGCCAATCCCGAACACCAGGGTCACCGACACAATCACCAGGTTGCGTGCTTCGCCCAGGTCGATCTTGTGGCGGATCAAGGTGTTCATCCCCACTGCGGCAATCGATCCGAACAGCAGGCACAGAATCCCGCCCATTACCGGGACTGGAATGCTTTGCAGCAGTGCGCCGAACTTGCCGATAAACGCCAGGCTGATGGCAAACACTGCCGCCCAGGTCATGATTTTCGGGTTGTAGTTCTTGGTCAGCATCACTGCGCCCGTCACTTCCGCGTAGGTCGTATTGGGCGGGCCGCCGAAGAGGCCGGCAGCGGTGGTGGCGATACCATCACCCAGCAGCGTGCGGTGCAGGCCAGGCTTCTTCAGGTAGTCGCGACCAGTCACGCTGCCCACTGCAATCACACCACCGATGTGTTCGATGGCCGGGGCCAGGGCTACCGGGACGATAAACAGGATCGCCTGCCAGTTGAATTCCGGCGCGGTGAAGTGGGGCAGGGCGAACCACGGTGCGGCAGCGATCTTCGCCGTGTCGACTACACCGAAGTAGAACGACATGGCGAAACCCACCAGCACGCCGGAGATGATCGGCACCAGGCGGAAAATGCCTTTGCCGAATACCGCCACGATCAGCGTGGTCAGCAGCGCCGGCATCGAGATCAGCATGGCGGTCTGGTAGTGGATCAACTCGCTACCGTCACCCGCCTTGCCCATCGCCATGTTGGCGGCAATCGGCGCCATGGCCAGGCCGATGGAAATAATCACTGGCCCGATCACCACCGGCGGCAGCAGGCGGTCGATGAAACCGGTGCCTTTGATCTTCACCGCCAGCCCCAGGAAGGTGTAAACGAAGCCTGCCGCCATCACGCCGCCCATGGTCGCCGCGAGGCCGAATTGGCCCTTGGCGAGAATGATCGGGGTGATAAACGCAAAGCTCGACGCCAGGAACACCGGCACTTGGCGCCCGGTGACCACTTGGAACAACAAGGTGCCCAAGCCTGCGGTAAACAGGGCGACGTTTGGATCGAGACCGGTGATCAGCGGCATCAACACCAGCGCGCCAAATGCTACGAAGAGCATCTGTGCGCCAGACAGGATCTGGCGCCAAAGCGGGTCGTTGAATTCATCCTGCATGGTCACGCGTCCTTCTGCTTGGTACCGAAGATCTTGTCGCCGGCGTCGCCCAGGCCCGGGATGATGTAGCCGTGTTCGTTCAGGCGTTCATCGATCGACGCGGTGTAGATCAGCACGTCCGGGTGAGCTTTCTCGACGGCGGCGATGCCTTCGGGAGCGGCCACCAGCACCATGGCGCGGATGTCCTTGCAACCGGCTTTTTTCAGCAGGTCGATGGTGGCAACCATCGAGCTGCCGGTGGCGAGCATCGGGTCGATGATCATCGCCAGGCGCTCGTCGATTTCCGGTACGAGTTTTTCCAGGTAGGTGTGGGCCTGCAGTGTCTCTTCGTTGCGGGCCACGCCCACGGCGCTGACCTTGGCGCCCGGGATCAGGCTGAGTACACCTTCGAGCATGCCGATACCGGCGCGCAGGATCGGCACCACGGTAATCTTCTTGCCGGCGATTTTCTCGACCTGGACAGGACCACACCAACCGGCGATCTCGTAGTTTTCCAGGGGCAGGTCTTTGGTCGCCTCGTAGGTGAGCAGTGCTCCGACTTCCTGAGCAAGCTCGCGGAAGTTCTTCGTGCTAATGTCGGCGCGGCGCATAAGGCCGAGTTTATGTCGGATCAGCGGGTGGCGGATCTCACGGATGGGCATGGGGAAAGGCTCCGGCGGCGGGCAAAAAAAAGCGGCCTAGATTAATCTATCCGAGGGTGTTGTCCTATAGACATCTAGTACGTTAGTCCATTAAGGCTTGAACGTTGCGCCTCACATGCGTACCTTTGCCCGCTTTTCTTGCCACAGCACCCCCTTGGAGAGCGCCATGTCCGCTGATCTCGAGCATATCCGTCAAATCATGCGCGAGGCTGACTGCCTGTACACCGAAGCGCAAGTCGAAGAGGCCATCGCCAAGGTCGGCGCGCACATCTCCCGTGAAATGGCCGACACCAACCCGGTGGTCTTTTGCGTGATGAACGGTGGCCTGATTTTCGCCGGCAAATTGCTCACCCATCTGCAATTCCCGCTGGAAGCGTCCTACCTGCACGCCACCCGCTATCGCAACGAAACCAGCGGCGGCGACCTGTTCTGGAAAGCCAAGCCGGAAGTCTCGTTCATCGACCGCGATGTGCTGATCATCGACGACATCCTCGACGAAGGGCACACCCTGGGCGCGATCATCGACTTCTGCAAGCACGCTGGCGCGCGTAAAGTGCACACCGCCGTGCTGATCGACAAGGACCACGACCGCAAAGCCCGTCCGGACCTGAAGGCCGATTACGTAGGCCTGCCATGCATTGACCGCTACATCTTCGGTTACGGCATGGACTACAAAGGCTACTGGCGTAATGCCAATGGGATCTACGCCGTTAAGGGGATGTAATCAATGGCAAGCTTTCTTGATCAAACGCTGTTTGCGGAGTTGGCCGAGAAAGCGGCTGACAGTCCTCGTGGCCGGCATCACCACAACTTTCACCAGATGGAAGAGCCATGCCATCGCATGGCCGTCGCGATGCAGCCCAACACCTATGTGCCGCCTCATCGTCATTTGAGTGCCGATAAGGCGGAAACCTTGCTGGTGCTCAAGGGCCGTCTCGGCTTGTTGATTTTCAGCGAGACCGGCGAGGTGCTGGCCAAGCGCGTGATGCAGGCGGGCGGTGAGTGCCAGGGTGTCGATTTGCCGCCCGGTGTGTTTCACGGCCTGGTGGTGCTGGAGCCCGATACCTTGATGTTCGAATGCAAAGCCGGACCGTATCGACCGGTGGGCGAGGGTGAGCTGGCGAGTTGGGCTCCCCGTGAAGGCGATGCTGAAGTGCCTGAGTATCAGCGCTGGATGCTTGCCCAGTTCGATTGAGCTAAAGTGCTGGGCCATCTTCCACGGAGCGGCCCATGCGCTTTTTGATCCGCAGTTGCGCCGTCCTGGCGCTGACCCTCAGTTTGCCCCTGGCGGCTGCTCCGGCGCCGCTGCATAGCCAATTCCTGCCGCCTGACGACCTGACCCTGCGCGCCGAAGCTCCGGACCAGCAACAATTGTTGCAAGTCACCGAGTATTCGGTGGTGGTGGGTAACCAGCGCCAATCCACCCAGCAGCCGATCCCGGTGACCTCGCCGTTGATGATCCGCCTCAAGGGCAAGCCCCTGAACAAGGGCGCGACCATCGCCCAGGTGATCCTCAACTTCGATGCCGAAAGCAAAAGCCTGAAAAAACCGGTGTTCGACGATAAAAGCAAAACCCTGACCTTGTCGTACCCGATGACCCAGTATCGGGTGATCGTCGATCTGCTGCGCAACGACACGGTGTATGTGCAGTTCCTCAGTTACGCCAACGGCCATATCTGGGCCGATTTGCACACCGGGGCGGTGCGCGCCAAATAATCCAGCCGACGCGGATTCGGCGGTGTAAATACAGTCAATGTGGGAGCTGGCTTGCCTGCGATAGCGATGCATCAGTAACAGATGGGCCAGCGGACCCACCGCTGTCGCAGGCAAGCCAGCTCCCACATTGGTTCGCGTCGCTTTCGAAGCCGCTGTGCCGCAGGTAAACTGTTTTTCCCGTGTAAATGTCTGCAGGCTGGAGTCGGTAATGCGTAAAGATAAGAAACAGGTGATTGGTGACGAAATCGGCGACGAGCAAATCAAGCTGTTCCTGGATTTCGAGCCGGTAGACGCCACTTCGCCGTCCCTGCACAAGCTGATCAAGGCCTACCGTGGCCTGCGTATCGACGACTTCGAGCGCTTCCTGGGCTTTTTCAAGGAAGCCGGCCTGGACCTCGATGGCAAGGACGAGCACGGCCAGACCTTCGTTGAAGTGATCAAGGACCAGCGCAACGCCGCTGAGTACATCGAGGCGATCGAACAAGCCCGCGGCTGATTGCTACACACGAAAAAAAACGCCCCATTCGGGGCGTTTTTTCGTTCCCACGCTCTGCGTGGGAATGCATCCACTGACGCTCTGCGTCACGACGCTCAAGCGTAGCTTTCGGTCTCGCTGCTCTGCTCAACCAGTTCCAGGCTGATGTTGTTCTGCGTGTTGATCTTGCGATACAGCTCGGCATCGGTCTCCAGGACCTTTTCCCGAGCCGGGAAGATCTCGTGCAGCTTGGCAGCCCATTCACCGGCCGCTTTGGTCGGGAAGCAGCGTTCGATCAGTTCCAGCATGATCGACACCGTCACCGAAGCGCCCGGGGATGCGCCCAGCAGGGCGGCCAACGAACCGTCCTTGGCCGCAACCAGTTCGGTACCGAATTGCAGCACGCCGCCTTTCTTCGGGTCTTTCTTGATGATCTGCACCCGTTGGCCGGCCACTTCCAGGCGCCAGTCTTCGGCTTTCGCCTCGGGGTAGAAGCGACGCAGGGATTCCAGGCGCTGCTCCATGGACTGGCGCACTTCGCTGACCAGGTACTTGGTCAGGTCCATGTTGTCCCGGGCCACGGCCAGCATCGGGCCGATGTTGCCGGCGCGAATCGACAGGGGCAGGTCAAGGAACGAGCCGTGTTTGAGGAACTTGGTGGTGAAGCCGGCGTATGGCCCGAACAGCAGGGACTTCTTGCCGTCGACCACACGAGTGTCCAGGTGCGGCACCGACATCGGTGGCGAACCCACAGCCGCCTGGCTGTAGACCTTGGCCTGGTGGTGCTTGACCACTTCCGGGTTGTCGCAACGCAGCCACTGGCCGCTGACCGGGAAGCCGCCGAAGCCTTTGCTTTCTTCGATGCCCGAGGCTTGCAGCAGCGGCAGGGCCGCGCCACCGGCGCCGAGGAACACGAACTTGGCGTCCACATCACGGGAATTGCCGCTGTTGACGTCCTTGATGCTCACGGTCCAGCCGGCGCCGTTGCGCTTGAGGCCGGTGACGCGCTTGCTGTACTTGACCTGGGCAGCCGGTGCGCTGGTCAGGTGCGAGAGCAGTTGGTTGGTCAGGGCGCCGAAGTTGACGTCGGTGCCGTTCATCACGCGGGTGGCAGCGATTTTTTCGTCCAGCGGGCGGCCAGGCATCATCAGCGGCATCCACTCGGCCATCTCGCTGCGGTCTTCGGTGTAGTGCATGTCCGAGAACGCGTGGTGCTGGCTGAGGGTTTCAAAACGCTTCTTGAGGAACGACACGCCTTTCTCGCCCTGCACGAAACTCAGGTGCGGCACGGGGCTGATAAAGGACTTGGACGAGCCAAAGGTGCCTTTCTTGGTCAAGTAAGCCCAGAACTGCTTCGACACCTCGAATTGGGTGTTGATGTGCACGGCTTTCTTGATGTCGATGGAGCCGTCAGCGGCCTGCGGTGTGTAGTTCAGCTCACACAGCCCGGCGTGGCCGGTACCGGCGTTGTTCCACGGGTTGGAACTTTCCGCGGCACCCGAATCCATCAGCTCAACGACTTCCAGCTTGAGGCCGGGGTCGAGCTCTTTGAGCAGTACGGCGAGGGTGGCACTCATGATGCCCGCACCTACCAGTACTACGTCGACTGCTTCGTTATGCGCCATTTAACGCGTCTCCAAAATCTGCAGCACCAAATTGACGGCATGGCTGCCAGGAGTGACGGGGCGGTTCACGTGATGCCCCAGGTTACCCATGGCCAGGATCGCCATGTCCGATTCTTCGCAATTTATCGCAAGCGGACGCTGCCGACCGGGCCTGATCTGCGTATGAACGCATTTAAGGGTACCTGTGGCAATTCGACTTATGGTCAAGCTCGTCCGATCGTGCAACCAAATCCGTAGCGGACAGGCTTCAAGCTCCGGTTTTTGAGGAGTACTCGGTCCTGTGTGGTGGGGCTGTTCCAGACGCTGATGGTGCTTGTACAAACGCAAAACTATTCATTTGCTCGCCACACTCTTGTGAAGTTGTGAAAACCCGTTTTTTTCACGCTCTTTTGAAGACGTGAACCTCAAAAAAGGGCTGCCCCAGCCTGGCACCTGGCCCGAAATCACTGCCGGCAAGCGGCAAAACGGGCAAACAACTCAAGTGGCCGAGCGCATGGCAGCTCTGGCAGATTCGGGTAAAGACGATGGTTTGCAGAGAAAACAGCAAGCTCGCCAGCTTCACTCGATCTGTGTGGGCGGCTCTCTGTGGGCGGTGCGGGGAGCTAATACAAGTGCATTAGCGATGCTGCGAGGCCCGATCAGGAGACGTCCTTATAATCGGGGGGAGATTGTAGCGAAGAAATGCGCGCAAATGGGCGTGTTTAATGACTTTTATTAGCAGTCTGGTCAGGAGGCCAACACATGCCGTTGCTGTGGCTGCGAAACCCGTGGGTTGATGCGGGCGCTGGCCGGCAGCGGGCGGTGCATCCAGCTCAGGCGAGTCTCTTCGACTTCGACCCAGCCTTCGCCGACGGGCGGCAGGCTGCACTGCTTGAAGGCCTGGCAGCAGCCTTGGGCGTCGAGCAGGGCGAAATGACGAAGATGGTCGTGGGAAAAGAACAATGATTTGAGAAGGCGCATTATTTTGTACCCGGTTCGTTACATGCTGCGAAGATTGGCAGTCTGGCATGACAGTGGGGTGACGGTTCTGTGTGAAAATTGTAATTTCGCTGACAGTTCAGGCGCCGTTCAGGAATTCTGGTGAGTGGCGAGCGCTCACCGTTATACTGGCGCCCTGTTTGCATCTAGTCCTGGAGAAATGAGTATGTTGCAACGCCTGTTGTTCGGTTTGATCACTGTGACCAGTTTGACCCTGGTTGGCTGCGCCCACAGCCCGCAACAACTCAGCCCGCAACCGAAAATCACCACCCAACTGGCGCCTGTCGGCCATGGCCAGCCGGTGTCGGTGCGTGTGGTTGATGGGCGCCCGTCGCCGACCCTCGGCACCCGTGGCGGCCTGTACCCGGAAACCAGCGCTATCACGGTGACCGGTGCCGACGTGCTGCCCAAGCTGCAAGCCCAGGCCGAAGCGGCTGTGCGCCTGCTGGGCTTCACCCCGGCCAACTCGCCAGGTGCTCCACAACTGACCATTACCCTGGCCGAGCTGAAGTATCAGTCGCCCAAGGAAGGCCTGTACGTGACTGAAGCCACCATCGGCGCGACCTTCAAGTCCGACGTGACTGCCGGCACTCGTCGCTACAGTGGCCGTTACGGTGCCTCCCTGGACCAGCGCTTCGGCATGGCGCCGAACCAGGAAACCAACACCAAGCTGGTCAGCGATGTGTTGAGCGATGCCCTGACGCGTCTGTTCAAGGACCCGAGTATCGGTTCGCTGCTCAGCTCGCAATAACCGTCAGGCGGGCGCGGAGCGCCCCAGTCGGCATTCCTTTGCGGCGCGTGGGAACGATCAACCGGGCTCAGCGATGAGCCCGGTTTTTTTACGCCTGCGGTTTTCATGCCGCCGTTTCGACATAAAAGTCCAGCACACTCACCCCAGTCAGTAAATCCAGCTCCGGCAGGTCGGCATGCTGATGCCCGCCGAGGGCGCAATACACCAGCCAGTGGCGGTCCTGCACATTGAACGCGAGGCCGCCTACCAGCGCCTCTTGTTCGTCGCTTGGGGCAATCAAATACAGTCGATCCTGGTTCTGCGCGTGCAACATGACAAGCTCCCGGGCTTTCGAAGGACAACAGAGTGGCTTGTTAAGGTGACGTTCAGGTGACGCTGTAAATTACTGGATACATTAGCTGTCAATGGGGAAGGAGTAATAAAGCGCATGCGGCGCATATCATTCAGGTTTGTATCTGAACTGATACCAAGACACTGAAACATCGAGGTTTGCGATGTCGCTGACCGCACTACTGCTCAATTCCCTTGCCCTGTTGCTGGCCTGCCCGGCGGCTTGGCTGCTGTTTGTCACACGCCTGCGGGAACAGCGCGCGATAGCCAGGCTTGCCGCGCAAAGCGAGCTGCGTGCCATTGATCAACCGATGCTGTTTCTTGATGTGCTGACCCAGCGTACCCATCGCCTGTTCTACCGGCTGGGGTTTGCCTGTCTGGGGCTGGCGTTGCTGGTGTCCTTGTTCAGTACCCGATTGTAAGAACACCCTGAAACAAATGTGGGAGCGGGCGTGCTCGCAAAAGCGCGGTGTCAGTCAATAGATGATTGGCTGATCCACCGCCTTCGCGAGCAAGCCCGCTCCCACATTAGGTTTGCGCGGTTGCTGGTACCGGGTTACAGGGCAATCCCGGCCTTGACCCGGTACTGATTCCTCACCGGCGTCGCGTATTGCAGCACCAGATACGGCCGATGCTCGGCCGGGCACGCATTCAAGCGCCGCTCCCACTCCGCTTTCGCCTTGGCCAGCTCGTCCGCAGGGAATACCTCGGCTGCGGTCGGCACCTGCAATTGCGGGTCGGCATCGCTCCATTGGGCGTACGCCAGGTAATGCACCGGGAACAACCGATAACCGCCCAGAATCTGCCGGTCCATTTCGATGGCCAGCAGCTTGGTGTCTTCGAACGCCTGGGTGATCGGCGGCGCGAAGTTGACGTGCACCCGGCCCTTGTAGCCGGTGATGCCCAGGGCAATGCTCACGTCATCTTCCCCCGGCGCCTTGCTGTAGGTGCCGGTGGTGGCGCGGATGTACAGTTCGCGGGCCTTGGCTGCGTCGCACGGGTCGTATTCGTAGCTGATGGACACTGGCGTCAGGTTCAGTGACTGAATGACCTCGGCGAACGGCTCGTCCTTGCGGCTCATGTGGAACATCTTGAGGATCGCTGACTCGGTGCGATCATCCCCATCCTTGGCGCGGCCTTCGGCCTGGGCGATCCAGATCGACTGGCAGTCGTTGCGAATCGAATGGTTGATGTACGCCGACAACAACTGATAAGCCGCCATCTTCTCTTTGCGCCCGGTAATCGAGCGGTGCACGATGAAACTCTTGTTCAGGCGCATCAGGTCGCTGACAAACGGCTTTTGCAGCAGGTTGTCGCCGATGGCGATGCGTGGCGTGGGCAGGCCGGCGTGGTACACGGCGTAGTTGACGAAGGCCGGGTCCATCACGATGTCGCGGTGGTTGGCCAGGAACAGGTAGGCGCTGCCAGACTTGAACTGCTCGACGCCGGTATAAGTTACGCCGTCGGTCGCTCGCTCTATAGTGTGGTCGACGTAAAATTCGACTTTGTCCTGCAGCGTGGCCACGGTGGTGACGCCGGCGAACTCACGGCGCAGTTTATGGGCGATCATCGGCTTGAGCAGCCAGCCGAAGGCGCCGGCAAAGCGCGGGAAGCGAAAGTGGGTCAGGATGTCCAGAAAGGCCTTGTCACTGAACAGTCGGGCCAGCACTGCCGGGACTTCGCTGTCGTTGTAAGGTCGGATGGTATCGAATTCGCCCATCATGCTCTCTTGTTAGAAACGGCTAGGGTAAGTAAAGGGTTGGAACAATAAATATCAGGGCGTGGTCCGGGCAATTGGCCGGGACGAAAAATAGCCCTGTAAATAGACCGGCGATTATACGCACAAGTCACCTTGGAGACCGCGATGGAAGAGGAGTCGTACGAATGTCCTTATTGTGGCGAGGTAGTCACGGCGTTACTGGACCTGTCGGCAGGCGATCAGGAATATATAGAAGATTGCCCGGTGTGCTGCCGGCCCATCGTTTTCGAACTGCAGGTTCATGGCGACGAATGGATGCTCAACGTGCGCAGCGAGAACGAATAAAGGTACGCCCATGCAGCGAATCTACGAGCCGGAAAACCTGATGGAAGGCGAGCTGCTGCAAGGCATGCTCGAAAGCGAGGGCATCACCGCGCATCTGGTAGGACGCGATTTGCTCGGTGGCACTGGTGAATTACCGATTTATGGCCTCCTGGCCTTGGCGGTGGAGAACGACCAGGCCGCTTATGCCCGTGAGCTGATTACCGCCTACAACGGTGCGCAACCGTTGCCCGGTGATGAACCCGACAGCTTCCCCGACGTGTTGGTCTGTTAGGCTGTCGGCCAGTTTCTCCAAGAGTCGTGTTGCCCCATGTGTGGACGTTATGCCCTGTTTCGCTGGAACCCCACGTTTGCTGCCTTGCCGGGCTTTCCGGCCGACCAGCAGGCCCAGTGGAACATTTCTCCGAATGATTCGGTGCTGATCCAGCGCCTGAGCGACGGTCAGCACACCCTGGCGCGGGCGCGCTGGGGCCTGACGCCGCCCTGGCTGACCGATCTCTCGCGCACCCCGGCCCATGCCCGGGCGGAAACCCTGGCAGAGCAACCGATGTTTCGCGAAGCCTTTCGCCAGCGCCGCTGCCTGTTGCCGGCCAATGGGTTCTACGAATGGCGTGGCACCCAGCGCAAGCGCCCGTACTGGCTGACGCCGGGGGAGGGCAGCACGCTGTTCTTTGCGGCGATCTGGGAAGCGTATCCGGTGCAGGAACAGGTATGGCTAAGCACGGCGGTGGTGACCCAGGCGGCGCAGAGCCAGCGCCGGCCGCTGATCCTGGATGCGGCGGGGCAGGCAGCCTGGCTGAACCCCGAGACGCCGTTGCACACCTTGCAAGCCTTGTTGGCCAGTGAGCCCACCGCGTTGCGCGAGCGGGTGTTGGCCAATATGGTCAACGACCCGAAGCTGAATGGACCGGAGTGCCTGACTCCGGGTTGAGTTAGATGTTGAATCAGCTGGCCTCTTCGCGAGCAAGCCCGCTCCCACATTTGATTGCATTCCACAGGTGAAAATCGGTCGAATGTGGGAGCGGGCTTGCTCGCGAAGGCGGCCTGAAGGGCGCCGCCGGGTTAAACCTTGAACTGATTGATCAACCGCCGCTGCTGCTCCGCCAACTTGGTCAGGTCCGCACTGGCTGCACTCGATTCATCCGCCCCACCCGCCACTTCATTGGCCACCTGCCCGATATTGATCACGTTACGGTTAATGTCCTCGGCCACCGCGCTCTGTTCCTCGGCGGCGCTGGCGATCTGGGTGTTCATATCGTTGATCACCGACACCGCCTGGGTAATGGTCTCCAGCGCCTGAGCCGCCTTGGCCGCGTGTTGCACGCTTTCATCGGTACGGTTCTGGCTGTCTTCCATCACCCGCACCACGTCGCGGGTGCCTTGCTGTAGTTGCTGGATCATGGTCTGGATTTCTTCAGTGGCCTTTTGAGTCTTCTGCGCGAGATTGCGCACCTCGTCGGCCACCACCGCAAACCCGCGTCCCTGTTCTCCGGCCCGTGCGGCTTCGATCGCTGCGTTGAGCGCCAGCAGGTTGGTCTGCTCGGCAATTCCGCGAATCGCTGTAAGGATGGCATTGATGTTTTCGCTGTCCTTGGCCAGCGCCTGCACCACATCGACCGCCTTGCCGATTTCCTCGGCGAGGGCACCGATGGAGGTGGAGGTGTCGCGCACAATCTGCATGCCCTGGCTCGCCGCTTGATCAGCGTGGCTGGCGGCTTGTGCGGCCTGGGTGGCGTTGCGCGCCACGTCCTGGGCGGTCGCGGTCATCTCGTGCACGGCGGTGGCTACCTGGTCGATCTCAACCATTTGCTTGTGCACGCCCTGGTTGGTGCGAATCGCGATGTCGGCGGTGTGCTCCGACGAGTCGCTGACCTTCTGCACCGAACTCACCACCTGGGTAATCATTCCCTGCAACTTGGCCAGGAACGTGTTGAAACCGCTGGCAATCGCCCCCAGTTCGTCGGCGCGATCACTGGTCAGGCGCCGCGTCAGGTCACCTTCGCCCTGGGCGATGTCATTGAGCATCGCCACCATTTGCTTGAGCGGCCGGGCAATCCCGTGGCCCACCAGCCAGATCACCAGCAAGCCGATGCCGGCGATCAGCAGCCCGGCCACGGCCATGCCGAAAATATCGGTTTTGCGCTGGGCGTCGAGGTCGTGTTGCATCGCCTGCAAGTCCGCCATCACCGCGCTCAAGGGCAGTTGCAGCAACAGGGTCCAGCGGGCATCGGTCTGGCCGATGTTGAACGGCAGGAACAACTCGATATGCCCGTGCTCCTTATCCACGTCGTAACGCACTTCGCCGATCTTCAACTGGCCGAGGTTGGACAGCTCGTTGCTGTCGAGCAGGTCGCTGGCTTTTTCCCCCAGCTTGCTGGCGTCCTTGGTATAGGCCACCAGGCGGCCGTTGCTGGAGATCAGCGCCAGTTCACCGGCACCGTTGTACAAATTCTGATCAGCCTTGGTGAGCATTTCCTGGATGAAGTTCACCGACAGGTCAGCACCGACGATGCCCTGGAAGGTGCCGTCGATCATGATCGGTTCGATAAACGAAGCGAGCATCACCATTGCGTTGCCCACTTTATAAGGGGCCGGGTCGATGGCGCAGGGCTTTTTGCTTTCCTTGGAGCACAGGTAGTACTCACTGGCGCGCACGCCGGTGGAGAGGATTTTCTGGTCGGCCACGTCGGCAAGTTTATCCAGGCCCAGGCTGCCGTCGGCATTACGGAACCACCACGGCAGGAAGCGCCCGTTGGTTTCGATACCCACCACCGGGCTGTTTACGTAGGCGGCGTCGTTGTGGTCGATGGCGTTGGCTTCCCAGCCTATGTAGGCACCGAGAATCTTCGGGTTGCGCACCACGGTTTCGTGGATCAGGTTGATCAGTTGTTCGCGGGAAACGGTCAGTTGCGGGTTGCCGTTGGCGTCCTTCATGCCCATCAGGGCGTTGGCGGTGGCCAGGCCCTTGGCCGTCACCAGCGGTGCTTCGAGTTCGCGCTGGATCAGCGTCGCCTGGGTGTGTGCCAGCGCCGTCAGGCGTTGTTCGATGATCTGTTCGAATTGCCCCTGGGTGCGTTCCTGCACCATCTCCTGGGTGCGCGCGCCGGCGAACAAGGCGTAGAGCACCAACACCGCTACCACGCTCAGGACAATGGCCCCGGCCAGGGCTGCGACAGAAAATTGAATCGACTTGAACTTCATGACGGCTCCGAGCGCGGGGTGAGATTAGCTGCTTGTTTGTATCGGCCGCGGGCGGGGGAGACATGAGGGCGACACCCTCGAAATGACTGTGCCGGATCGGCGAATGTCGCAAATGGAATGATTGCCAGCGTTTATGAATTTTTTGCGGCAGTGTGGGATGTATCTGAAAATAGACGGCTACACGTCTGTTGTATCTGGCGTCGATACAATTGGCCGGCTACGATACGCGCCATGTTTTCAGGGAGCAGGTTGATGAAAAAGACAGTAGCGGTATGTGCATTGGGCGCTGCGGTATTGCTCGCCGGTTGCCAGTCGGTCAACACCACCAGCGGCGGTGCCGTGGGCGTTGAGCGCAAGCAGTACATGTTCAGCATGTTGTCGAGCCAGGAAGTCGACCAGATGTATGCGCAGTCGTACCAGCAGACCCTGGGTGAAGCCAGCGGCAAAGGCCTGGTGGACAAAACCAGTGCCAACGCCAAGCGGGTGCAGGCGATTGCCAACCGCTTGATCGCCCAGGCGCCCACTTTCCGCGCGGACGCGGCGCAGTGGAAGTGGGAAGTGAACCTGATCAAAAGTGACGAGATGAACGCCAACTGCGGGCCAGGCGGCAAGATCTTTGTCTACAGCGCGTTGATCGACAATCTCAAACTGACCGACGACGAACTCGCCGCCGTGATGGGCCATGAAATTGCCCACGCCTTGCGTGAACACGGCCGCGAAGCCATGTCCAAGGCCTACGGTATCGAAATGGCGAAGCAGGGGGCTGGTGCCTTGTTCGGCCTGGGTCAGGACAGCCTGGCGCTGGCCGATACCGTGGCCAACTACGGCATGACCTTGCCCAACAGCCGCAGCAACGAAAACGAAGCGGACCTGATTGGCCTGGAGTTGTCGGCGCGTGCCGGTTACAACCCGAACGCGGCGATCACCCTGTGGAACAAAATGGCCAAGGCCTCGGAAGGTTCGCCACCTGAGTTCATGAGCACTCACCCGGCCTCCGACAGCCGGATCGCCTCGTTGCAGGCGGCGATTCCGAAGGTGATGCCGTTGTATCAGCAGGCCAAAAAGTCCTGATTTATAAGACTGAAATGCAAATCTGAATGTGGGAGCCCGGCTTGTGTGGGAGCCGGGCTTGCCCGCGATGCAGGCACCTCGGTGTGTCAGTTGCACCGAGGTGATGCTATCGCAGGCAAGCCAACTCCCACCAAAGCCCAGCCCCCCTATCGGGTTGCGTTTAGATCCAGCCGCTGCTCTGCATGGCCTTGTACACCGCAACAATGGCCAGGATGAAAAACGCCGTAGCCGCCAGTCGACGAATCAGCGTCAGCGGCAATTTATCCGCTGCAAAATTCCCCGCCAGCACCACCGGTACGTTGGCAATCAACATGCCCAGGGTCGTGCCGATAATCACCAGCCACAGTTCCGGGTATTGCGCCGCGAGCATCACGGTAGCGATCTGGGTCTTGTCGCCGATTTCCGCGAGGAAGAACGCGATCAGGGTGGTCAGGAAGGGCCCGAACTTGCGTGCAGTACTGGTTTCGTCATCGTCGAGTTTGTCGGGTACCAGGGTCCAGAGCGCCGTGGCACAGAAACTCGCCGCGAGGATCCAGTGCAACACCGCATCCGAGAAGAAACTCCCGAACCAGGCCCCCACGGCGCCGGCGGCCGCATGGTTGGCGAGGGTCGCGGCAATGATACCGGCGATGATCGGCCAGGGTTTGCGAAAGCGTGCAGCGAGAACGAGTGCGAGCAGTTGCGTCTTGTCGCCAATTTCGGCCAAGGCAACGATTGCGGTAGGGACGAGCAGAGAATCCAGCATCAGGTAAGTTCCAGGGGCGGGTCGACACGGCTATGACACGTACAGCCTTCCCGCCCCGGGTAAGGTGTTCGTGTCATAGGTCTTGTCAAACCCCGGTCCGTCTGTGCGGACTCCTGGGTCGCATACGCCATGGCCTGTTGACCAAGTATGTTGACGTATGCCGGACGAGCGTGGCGCTCGTGGGAGACTACTCCCCTAGGACGGAGCGGATTCTGCCTAGGCAAAATCCATTCGGCAAGCCTTCTTTCGGAAAAAGATTTCAGCCACGCTTGGCACGGTAAACGCGAAAACCCTGGCCTTCTGCCTTGATTGCGCACACGCCAAGATGCTCTTCAATCAGCGGCTGATACTTCAGGAAGCTGTTTGCAACCAAGCGCAGTTCACCGCCTTTTGCCAGATGTTTGGCCGCTTTTCGCAGCAAGTTCTCCGTGGCGAAATAATCGGTGTGCACCCCGACATGGAACGGTGGGTTGCTCAGAATCGTGTTCAGATTCATCGGCGCTGCGTCGATGCCATCACCGGTCAACACCTCGGCTTCCAGACCGTTGGCCGCCAAGGTCAGGCGACTGCTGGCGGCGGCAAAGGCATCCACGTCGAGCATCGTCACCGTGTTATGCGGGTAGCGACGTTTCACGGCGGCTCCAAGCACGCCCGCCCCACAACCGAAATCCAGCAAGTGACCGCTTGGCAACTTGTCCAGATGCTCCAGCAGCAATGCGGTACCGCGATCCAGGCGACCGTGGCTGAACACGCCCGGCAGGCTCACCACCTTGAGCGGGCCCTCAGCCAGCGGCACCTCGAACACTTGCGCCAGACTTTCCAGCTCAACCGGCTCGGGGGCATTGGCCACCGTGATCAGCCACAGCTGGCAGTGCCGCGCATTGTCGAGCTTGCGCGGTTTGCCGAACGGGTTCAGTTGCTTGGCCGCACTTTCGATACCGCCTTTCTTTTCCCCGACCAGGTACAACTCCTTGCCGGGCAAACGCGCCGCCACGGCATTAAGCAGGTAGTCGGTGAGGTCCTTGGACTTGGGCAGGAACACCACCGCCGTGTCGAACGAACGCTCGGGCACGTTCACGCCGAACTGGCTGCGCTCGGCAAAACGCGCGTCCAGTGCGGCCTGGTCGCCGGCATGCCAGCTCCAGCCATGGGCATTGGGCAGGCGGCCCAGCAGGTCGTCGGCGGGCAAGCCTACCAGCAGCACGTCGCCCTGAAAAAGTTCGGCCTGGCGAAGCAGTACTTCACTGCGCGGATCCATGGTCTGCTCCTTGAAAAGGGGCGCAGTTTATCAACTGACGACCCGCAGCGGGGCGCCGCTGAAAAAGCCTTGGGCGTTTTCGATCAATTGGCCGACGATCCGCTGCCGCGCTTCGCGGCTGCCCCACGCATTGTGGGGCGTGACGATCAGGCGCGGTATGTCGCCGGCCAGCAATGGGTTGCCGTTGACCGGGGGTTCCACACTCAACACATCGGTCGCCGCGCCGCCCAGATGACCGTTGCGCAGGGCATCGGCCAAGGCTTGTTCATTGATCAGACCACCGCGGGCCGTGTTGACGATGAAGGCGCCGGGCTTGAGCAAGGCGAGTTCACGGGCACCGATAAAGTCGCGGGTGTGCTCGTTGAGCGGGCAGTGCAGGGTCAGCGCGTCGACCTGCGCCAGCAACTCGTCCAGCGGCACGCGATCGGCACGGGTCGGACGGCCTGGAATCGCACCCAGGATCACGCGCATACCGAAGGCTTCGGCCAGGCGCGCAACGGCACCGCCCAATTCGCCATGACCCAGCAGCCCGAGGGTTTTGCCTTCCAGCTCGACGATCGGATGGTCCAGCAGGCAGAACTGCTTGGCTTTTTGCCAGAGCCCCGCCTGCACATCCCGCTGATAGTCGTTCAGGCGCGTCACAAGATTGAGCAGCAGCATGATCGTATGCTGCGCCACCGACGGCGTGCCGTAACCCTGGCAATTGCTCACGGTAACGCCGTGGGCGCGGGCGGCGGCGAGGTCGACGTTGTTGGTGCCGGTGGCGGTCACCAGAATCAGCTTCAGCTCGGGGCAGGCCGCCAGGGTCTCGGCATTCAGCGCGATCTTGTTGCTGATGGCCACCTGCGCGCCTTGCAGGCGTTCGATAATGTTCTCGGGTGTGGTCTGCTGGTGCAGGCTCAGCTCGCTGAAGAGTGCCCGCAACCCGCTGAGGTCCAGGTCCCCGAGGTCCAGGGAAGGGTGATCAAGGAAGGCGGCGCGGCGATTGTTCATTATCAACTGTACCTTTTGCGACGAGGTTCGAAGGCGTAATCTGCCGAGCCTATCAGATGAAATAATCAGTTACTTCCTGGAGTGTGCATGTACCTCACCGAGTTCTTGACCGTGGCACTGATTCACCTGTTGGCGGTGGCCAGCCCTGGCCCGGACTTCGCCGTGGTGGTGCGTGAAAGCGTGACCCATGGCCGGCGCGCCGGCACCTGGACGGCGTTGGGCGTCGGCTCGGCGATTTTCCTGCACGTGGGGTATTCACTGCTGGGCATCGGCTTGATCGTGTCGCAGTCCATCGTGCTGTTCAACGCATTGAAATGGGCGGCTGCGGCTTACCTGCTGTACATCGGCTTCAAGGCCCTGCGCGCCCAGCCGGCCAAGCCTGCCAGCGAAGAAGACCTGCACCTGGAAGTGGGCGAGCGCACCGCCCGTGGCGCGTTCACCTCGGGTTTTGTTACCAACGGCTTGAATCCCAAGGCCACGCTGTTCTTCCTGTCGCTGTTCACCGTGGTGATCAATCCCCACACGCCGCTGGCGATCCAGGCCGGTTACGGCGTGTACCTGGCCGTCGCCACCGCGATCTGGTTCTGCCTGGTGGCCATGCTGTTCAGCCAGCAGCGGGTACGTGCCGGTTTTGCACGCATGGGCCACTGGTTCGACCGCACCATGGGCGCGGTGTTGATTGCCATTGGTGTGAAGCTGGCGTTTACCAGCATGAAATAAGCTGGATGCTGGCGCAAAGCTAGCATTCATTGGGCTCTGCAAATCATTCCTTTGGCTGATTTGGCTGAAACATAAGCGCTCTACAGTGCAGATGTTTCAGCCAAGACCGTGCAGTCAGATAAGGGATTCGTATGTTGCAGACTCGTGTTATCCCGCCCGCCGAAGGCGCCTACCAATACCCGCTGTTGATCAAACGCCTGTTGATGTCCGGGACACGCTACGAGAAGACCCGGGAAATCGTCTACCGCGACCAGTTGCGTTATACCTATCCGACCCTGATCGAGCGCGTCGCCCGCCTGGCCAATGTGCTGACCGAGGCGGGCGTCAAGGCTGGCGACACCGTGGCCGTGATGGACTGGGACAGCCACCGCTACCTGGAATGCATGTTTGCTATCCCGATGATTGGCGCGGTGATCCACACCATCAACGTGCGCCTGTCGCCGGAGCAGATTCTCTACACCATGAACCACGCCGCGGACCGTTTTGTGCTGGTCAACAGCGAGTTCGTGGGCCTTTACCAAGCTATCGCCGGCCACCTCACCACCGTCGACAAAACCCTGCTGCTCACCGACGGCGCGGACAAAACCGCCGAGCTACCCAACCTCGTAGGCGAGTATGAAACGCTGCTGGCAGCAGCAAGCCCGCGCTACGATTTCCAGGATTTCGACGAAAACTCCGTCGCCACCACCTTCTACACCACCGGCACCACGGGCAATCCCAAAGGCGTGTATTTCACCCACCGCCAATTGGTGCTGCACACCATGGGCGTGGCGACCATCATGGGCAGCGTCGACAGCGTGCGCCTGCTGGGCACCAACGACGTCTACATGCCGATCACCCCGATGTTCCATGTGCACGCCTGGGGCTTGCCCTATGTGGCGACCATGCTCGGCCTGAAGCAGGTTTATCCCGGCCGCTACGACCCCGAATACCTGGTGGAGCTGTGGCGCAAGGAGAAGGTCACGTTCTCCCATTGTGTGCCGACCATCCTGCAAATGGTGCTCAACGCCAAGGCCGGCCAGGGCGTGGATTTCGGCGGCTGGAAAATCGTCATCGGCGGCAGCGCCCTCAATCGTTCGCTGTATGAAGCGTCGAAGGCTCGCGGGATTCAGCTGACGGCGGCGTACGGCATGTCCGAGACCGGGCCGCTGGTGTCCTGCGCCCACCTCAACGAAGAATTGATGGCCGGCACCGAAGACGAACGCACCACCTACCGCATCAAGGCCGGCGTGCCCGGGCCGCTGGTGGAGGCAGCGATCATCGACGGCGACGGCAACTTCCTGCCTGCCGACGGCGAATCCCAGGGCGAACTGGTGCTGCGGGCGCCATGGCTCAGCGAAGGCTATTTCAACGAGCCGGAGAAGGGCGCCGAGCTGTGGGCCGGCGGCTGGATGCACACCGGCGACGTGGCCACCCTCGACGCCTTCGGCGTGATCGATATTCGCGACCGCATCAAGGACGTGATCAAGACCGGCGGCGAGTGGATCTCCTCCCTGGCGCTGGAAGACCTGGTCAGCCGCCACCCGGCGGTACGTGAAGTAGCGGTGGTGGGGATTGCCGACCCGCAGTGGGGCGAACGCCCGTTTGCGTTGCTGGTGGTGCGTGATGGCCATGTGATAGGGGCCAAGGAGCTCAAGGAACATCTCAAGCCATTCGTGGAATTGGGCCACCTAAGCAAGTGGGCGATTCCAAGCCAGATCGCCGTTGTTACGGAAATTCCCAAGACCAGTGTCGGCAAGCTCGACAAAAAACGTATCCGTATCGACATCATCGAATGGCAGGCCAACAACAGCACCTTCCTCTCCACCCTCTGACGCTGCTTGCCGTGCCCTCGCGGGCACGGCAGCGCTCTAGTCCAAGCCTTCACTTGTGATTTGCCAATTTTCAGCCATCCTTCTCGCGCTGGCCTTCGCCAGCATGGCGAAAGGGTTGTGGCAGACGGGTTGGTGATGCAAATCACACTTTAGAGGGATCAAGCGCTACCCCCTGCTGGCTATAGTCCATCCCAGAGTTTTTCAAGGTGCGGTGCTGTGAACCTGGCGGGTTCATCTGTTCGCCCGGCATTGGAATCGTTGTATTCCGGCCGTTACAAGCCCTTAGAAACGACTCACTGCCATAACAATAATGCACATGGAGTAGCGTCGATGATCTCAGCACACCAGTTCTGGCGCCGGGCAAGACTGCCCTTGGCCGTCAGTCTCGCCTCTACGCTCGCCGGGCCCGCATTCGGCGTCAGTTTCAACATCGGTGAAATCGAAGGCAGCTTCGACTCGTCCCTGTCGGTCGGGGCCAGTTGGTCGACCGCAGGTCGCAATAAAGACCTGATCGGTGCCAACAACGGTGGCAGGGGGTTGTCGCAAACCTCGGATGACGGTCACCTGAACTTCGACAAAGGTGATTCCTTCTCGAAAATCTTCAAGGGTATCCATGACCTTGAGTTGAAATACGGCGACACCGGCGTGTTTGTCCGGGGCAAGTACTGGTATGACTTCGCGCTGCAAAACGAAGACCTGGATTTCAAGAACGTCAGTAACGACCATCGCCCAACCGGCGCGCGGTCTTCCGGCGGGCAGATTCTCGATGCCTTCATCTACCACAACTACTCGATTGCCGATGAGCCGGGTTCCGTGCGTCTGGGCAAGCAGGTAGTGAGTTGGGGCGAAAGCACCTTTATTGGTGGCGGCATCAACGCCATCAACCCGATTGACGTGTCCGCGTTCCGTCGTCCGGGGGCCGAGATCAAGGAAGGCCTGATTCCGGTCAACATGTTCTACCTGTCGCAAACCTTGACCGATAACTTGTCGGCTGAGGGCTTCTATCAGATTGGTTGGGACAAGACCGTTACCGATAACTGCGGCACGTTCTTCTCGCAGCCGGACATCGTTACGACGGGCTGTAACGACAACTTGCGGGTATTGAACAAGCGCTCGACGATCAACCCGGCCGCTATACCGACCTTGAATGGCTTGGGCGTGGACATCAACGACGAAGGTGTTTTGGTGCGCCGCGGTCCGAACCGTAACGCCCGCGACGGCGGGCAGTACGGTTTCGCGATGCATTACAACTTTGAGCCGCTGGACACCGAGTTCGGTGCCTACTACATGAACTATCACAGCCGTGCGCCGATTTTCAGTGCCACCGGCGCCTCTCAGTCGGTCTACAACAGGGCGCCCTTTTTGGGGACGGCTGCTCCGTTGGTCGTGGCGGGTAACTCGCAATACTTCATGGAGTATCCCGAAGACATCCATCTCTTTGGTTTGAGCTTCTCTACCACATTGCCTACGGGGACGGCCTGGAGCGGCGAGGTCAGCTATCGGCCGAACGCACCTGTGCAGTTGAACTCTACAGACATCCTGTATGCCGGCGTGGTGCCTTTGGGCGGCCCGTTGTTGGGCAACGCCTCGCTGTTGAAAGGGGTGCCGGGGCAGGACCTGCATGGTTACAACCGCAAGGAGATCACCCAACTCCAAACCACCTTCACCCACTTCTTTGACCAGGTCATGGGCGCCAGCCGCCTGACGCTGGTGGGCGAAGTCGGCATGACCTATGTCGGTGGCTTGGAGAGCAAATCCAAAGTGCGTTACGGACGTGATCCGGTGTTCGGCCCAGGCACTCTGCCTAACGGCGCATGCCCTGCGCTCAACAACTCCACTGCCCAAGGCGCCGGCCTGCCTAACGCCAATGGCCTGAATACCAACTGCAACAATGACGGCTTCACCACCGCGACTTCCTGGGGCTACCGTGGCCGGGCGATCTGGGAATACCCGGACGTGTTTGCCGGTGTAAACCTCAAACCTAACGTGGCCTGGTCGCACGACGTCAAAGGCTACTCGCCTGGCCCTGGCGGCAACTTCGAAGAGGGCCGCAAGGCGGTCAGCCTCGGCCTGGATGCTGAATACCAGAACACCTACACCGCAAGCCTGAACTACACCAACTTCTTCGGTGGCGACTTCAGCACCGTGGATGATCGCGACTTTATCGCCTTAAGCGTCGGCGTGAACTTCTAAGCACACTCTCTTTAAGCAGTATGTTTTAAGGAAGAACCAGAACATGAAAATAACTAAAAATCTGTTGCAGGTGGGTGTGCTGGGGCTGTCGATCATGGCGGGTAGCGTCATGGCGGCGGTCTCGGCCGATGAAGCCGCCAAGCTCGGCACGACCCTGACCCCGATGGGTGCTGAAATGGCCGGCAACGCGGCCGGCACAATCCCGAAATGGTCGCCACTGCCCACCAACGCCGGCGCCGTGGATGCCCGTGGCTTCCTGGCCAACCCGTACGCCAGCGAACAACCGCTGTTCACCATCACCGCGCAGAACGTCGAGCAGTACAAGGACAAGCTGGCGCCGGGGCAGTACGCGATGTTCAAGCGCTACCCGGACACCTTCAAGATGCCGGTCTACACCACCCATCGCGGCGCCACGGTGCCGGCTGATGTGTTCGCCGCCATCAAGAAAAACGCCACCAGCACCAACCTGGTGTCCGGCGGCAACGGCCTGGAAAACTTCGAAACCGCCGTACCGTTCCCGATTCCGAAAAGCGGCGTTGAAGTGATCTGGAACCACATCACCCGCTATCGCGGTGGCAGCGTGACCCGCCTGGTAACCCAGGCCACGCCGCAAACCAACGGCTCGTTCAGCCTGGTGTACTTCCGCGACCAGTTCGTGTTCCGCGACAAGATGAAGGATTACGACCCGAAAAATCCGGGCAACATCCTGTTCTACTTCAAGCAGCAAGTAACCGCGCCGGCACGTCTGGCCGGTGGTGTGCTGCTGGTGCACGAAACCCTCGACCAGGTGAAAGAACCGCGTTCGGCGTGGGTCTACAATGCCGGCCAGCGCCGTGTGCGCCGGGCACCGCAAGTGTCCTATGACGGCCCGGGTACCGCCGCTGACGGCCTGCGTACCTCCGACAACCTCGACATGTTCAACGGTGCGCCGGACCGCTACGACTGGAAACTGGAAGGCAAGAAAGAGCTCTACATCGCCGAAAACAGCTACAAGCTCGACGATCCGAAGCTCAAGTATGTGGACATCATCAAGGCCGGCCACATCAACCAGGACCTGGCGCGCTACGAGCTGCGCCGTGTGTGGCATGTGGTTGCAACCCTGAAGGAAGGCCAGCGCCACATCTACGCCAAGCGTGACTTCTTCATCGACGAAGACACCTGGCAAGCTGCGGTCATCGACCACTACGACGGTCGTGGCCAATTGTGGCGCGTGGCGGAAGCCCATGCCGAGAACTACTACGACAAGCAAGTGCCGTGGTACGCCCTCGAAACCCTCTACGACCTGCAGTCCGGCCGCTACCTGGCACTGGGCATGAAGAACGAAGAGAAACAGGCCTATGACTTCGGCTTCACCGCCACCACCAGCGACTTCACCCCGGCGGCCCTGCGCCAGGATGGTGTTCGCTAACCCGCTGTAAACGAGGCCGCATCCTCGAAGGTGGGAGCCGGGCTTGTGTGGGAGCGGGCTTGCTCGCGAAAGCAGAGTGTCAGTCAATACATGTGTGACTGACCCACCGTCTTCGCGAGCAAGCCCGCTCCCACACAAGCCCGGCTCCCACCTTTTATTTGGGGTGTTTGGAATATTTGAGCCAGGACCGCCGGATATTTTTTGTCGTAGTCTTTTTCAGACAATTGTTGCAAAGATCTACAAAGCTGCCGTTTTTACCGCTAGTCTGCGGACATCTGCAATGCCGACAACAGCCTTCTACAAGAGCCCGGCGATGACTGATCTGTCCCGAATTCAAGGGCCTGCCAGCGCGGTGATTCCGACCCTGGAAGGGCGCTTCTATCGACCCCCACTGCCTGACGGCTACGTGTTGCGACCGCGCCTGTGCGAACGGCTGAGTGAAGGATTGGCCGGGCGCTTATTGCTGGTGAGTGCGCCGGCCGGGTTCGGCAAGAGTTCGCTGGCGGTGGAGTTCTGCCAGAGCCTGCCGGCCCACTGGCAAAGCCTGTGGTTGGGGCTCAGCCCGCGGGATAACGACCCGGGACGTTTCCTTGAACGCCTGCTCGATGGCTTGCAGCAATACTTTCCGCAGTTGGGCGCCCAGTCCCTGGGCTTGCTGAAAATGCGCCAGCGTCATCAACCCTTCGCCTTTGAAGAATGGCTCGACGGCCTGCTGGATGAACTGACGGTGCACCTGTCGACCCAGGCGCCGCTGTTGCTGGTGCTGGATGACTACCATCTGGCCCAGGGCCCGGTACTCGACCGCTGCCTGCAATTTTTCCTTAATCATCTGCCCGACGGCCTGCTGGTGCTGGTGACCAGCCGCCAGCGCCCCGACTGGCACCTGGCGCGCCTGCGCCTGTCCCGCCATTTGCTGGAGCTGCACGAGCAGGACCTGCGCCTGACTCGCGCCGAATCCCTGGCCCTGCTGGATCGCCACAGCAGCTCATTGCGCGGCGAAGCCCTGGATAACCTGATCCGGCGCAGCGAAGGCTGGGTGGCCGGCCTGCGTTTCTGGCTGCTGGCGGCCTCCGAAGCCGGCAGCGAAGGCGCCTTGCCCCAAGGCCTGCACGGTGGGGAAGGGTTGATCCGCGATTACCTGCTGGAAGAAGTCATCGACTGCCTGCCCTCGGAAGTCCAGGCGTTCCTCTACGACACCGCGTCCCAGGAGCGCTTTTGCAGCGAGCTGTGCGACGCCGTGCGTGAGGCCCACGACAGCACGGAAATCCTGCGCTACCTGCAAGCCCACCAGGTATTCCTGGTGCCGCTGGACGAGCAGGGCCATTGGTACCGTTATCACCATCTGTTTTCCGACCTGCTGCGCACCCGGCGCGCGAGTAATGCCGTGTTGCCGGCCGCCAGTCTGCACCTGCGGGCCTGCCGTTGGTTCAATGCCCAGGGCTTGATCGATGAGGCGGTGGAGCAGGCGCTGCGTGCCGGCCACCTGGACGTGGCGGCAAACCTGGTGCAGAACCTCTCCGAAGAGCAACTGCTGGCGGAGCAAAACGTCGGCATGCTGCTGCGCTGGAAAATGGACTTGCCCGACAGTCTGTTGATGAGCACGCCACGTCTGATCGTGCTCTACAGCTGGGCATTGGGGTTGGCCTGCCAACTGGACGCAGCGCAAGAGTTGGCCAGCCATCTCAGCCGCTTTCTGCCGGCGCCATCGGCCACTGCGCAAAAATCGATGTTGGCCCAATGGCTGGCCCTCAGCGGGATCATCGCCCGGGGCCGTGGCGATCGCGAGCTGACCCAGTTGTATTGCAGCGAGGCCCTGGAAAGCCTGCCGCACAAACGGTATGGCCAGCGGTTGATGTGCCTGTCGACCCTGTCCAACTTGGCCATCGTCGACGCTGACCTGTGGCGCGCCCGGGGTTTGAATCGCGAGTCTCTGGAGCTGGCGCAGCGCGTCGGCAATCCGTTATTTGAGGCCCTCGCCCATTACGACCGCGCACGCGTACTGCAGGCCCGTGGCGAGATCCTGCGTTCCCTGGATGAAGTGCGCCAGGGCCTGCAACGTTTGCAAGGCCTGGCGCCGCAACGGCTGTACGCGGTCCGTGCGCGTTTGGCGTTGTACGAAGGCTACCTGCTGCTGATGCGCTGCCAGCCAGAAGCCGGGCTCGCTCGACTGCGCGCCGGGTTGACCGAGGCGCGAGCCTGCCGGGATATCAGCGTGTTGATCGGCCATTGCGTGATCGCCAGCTTCGAAGGCCGCCGGGGCGACTTCCCCATGGCCTTTGCCGAACTGGCCGAAGCCGAGCGCTTGATGCATATCTGGGATGTGCCACCGATTTTCTATCTGGCGATGATCACCCTGGTCAAATGCGAACTGTGGCTGGCCCAGGGTCGCACCGACCTGGCCGATGCCTGGTTGACGCGGCTGGGGCAAACCTACAACGGTGAACAGGCCGCGGCCGCGCCGGAGTTTCACCCGCACCTGGCGCAACATATCGAGCTGCAACAGGCGGCGCTGGACGCGATCCGTCAGCAGCCGGCGGCCTCACTGCAACGGCTCGACGAGCTGGCGCGCCAGGCCCATAACAGCGGCCGGCAGATGATCAGCCTGATGGCGCTGACCCAGCAGGCGCAGTTACTGCTGGACGGCGGTCAGGAAGCGTTGGCCCGCCCGGTGTTTGCCCGCGCGCTGGAAGCGGCTGCCGGTGGTGCGATGCAGCCTTTCCAGCGTTTGCTGGAGCGTTATCCCGACTGGACGCGGGAGCAGCTGTCGCGGGATCCCCATGGCCTGCTGAACCAAAGCCTGCTGGCACGCTTGCCGAATGTTGCGGTGGTGGAAGCCCCACACACCCTTGAAACCCTGAGCACCCGCGAGCTGGCAGTGCTGCACTTGATCGCCCAGGGTTGCTCGAACCAGGAAATCAGCAATCAGCTGTTTATCTCCCTGCACACCGTGAAAACCCACGCCAGCCATATCAACAGCAAGTTGGGAGTGGAGCGACGCACCCAGGCGGTGGCGCGCGCTCAGGAGATGGGGTTGTTAGGGTAGATTCGCGGGAGGGCATTCACTCGGTGACTTGTCGGCGGCCTGGCTGAGCAGCGCGGCGAACCGTTTGACGTTGTTTTGCTGCGCAATCACCAGGTCATCAATGGTCGGACCTGCGGGGGACTGCACCACCGTCCGGCACGTCAGCGGCGTGCGTTCGTCGGCGCCCGTCTGGCGAAGTCGCCATTTGGCATCGAGCAGGGCGTACTGCCCGGGAATCGAGTCAAAGCGCTGCACTTCAATGCGCACCGCCAGGTTTTTCCGGTTGCTGGCGAGTTGATCCACCAGCGCGCTGCGCAGCTCATCCACCAGGCTGGCGGCCCACCATTGCGTCTCAAGAATCGCCACGCCGCTGTCGCCCTGGCGGATGACAATCTGCGGACGGTCGACCTGGGGCGGTACCGTGATGCTTTCAATGCGGATCTCACCACCGGCGGCCAGTGACGCAGTGCTTCGATGCACCGGCGTCAGGGTGTGAAATTGAATCGGCTCGCTGCGGCACGCCGCCAGCAGCAGCAACCCGGCGAGCAATGTGATCTTCAGTGGGAAAGCCATGGTGGTTGCTCCTGTGGTCATTTGCGCGGTGGCCCTTGCAGGTCCGATGGCGCAGCGTTGTCGGGGCGACCACGAATCAGGGATTCGGGATGGCGTGCCAGGTAATCCGAGAGCTCTCGCAGGGAGCGCGACATGCGGCTCAGTTCATCCAGGGTCTGGGTCAACTGTTCCCGCTGCGGCGAATCTTCGGCCAGGGTCGAACTGGCTGACTGCAGGGTTTTACTCACGTCGGCCAGGGTGTTCTGCACGCTCGGCAGTGTCTTGGCGTTGACCTGGCCGAGGCTTTTGCGCAATTCGACCAGGCTGCCGTCGAGGTTGCCGGCAATCCGCTCGATCGGCAGCTGGTTGATCTTGTTGACGATGCCTTCGAGTTTTTCCTGCAGTTGTTCCAGGTTGCCGGGGATGGTCGGAATGCTGACGGGGCGCAGGTTCGGGTCGAACACGACTTTGTCGGCCTTGGGGAAGAAGTCCAGGGCGATGTACAGCTGGCCGGTGAGCAGGTTGCCGCTGCGCGCCTGGGCCCGCAGGCCGTGTTCAATGAAGCTGCCTATCAGGCGTACACCGCCGGCCTCATCGTTAGGGTCATGTTTCAGGACCGTGAGCATTTTGGTGTTGGCTTCGCCGAGACGCTGCGGGTAGATGACGATGCCGACGTTAACGGGGAAGCTACGTTTTTTCTCGTCGAAATCCAGGTTGATCGACACCACTTTGCCGAACTCAATCCCCAAAAACTCCACCGGCGCACCCACTGTGAGCCCGCGCAAGGCTTGATCGAAACGCAGGGTCAGGTATTGCCCCTTGCCATTGGGCGGCGCCAGCGCCGTTTGCTGGTCGGCGAACAGTTCATAGGAATGCTCCTCACTGGCCGGCTTGTCGTCAGGGCTGTAGGGCGGCGCCAGGAAAGCGATGCCGCCCACCAGCATGGACGACAAGGATTCGGTCTTCAGCGCAAACCCGTTGGCGCCGACACTCACATCAATCCCGCTGGCGTTCCAGAAACGGGTGTTCTCGGTCACGTAGGCATCATTCGGTGCATGCACGAACACGTCGATGTTCACGCCTTTTCCATCGGCGTCCAAGGCATAGGCGACCACTTGGCCGACGGGAATTTTGCGGTAATAGACGGGGGAGCCGATGTCCAGCGAGCCCAAATCCTGGGTGTGCAAGGTGAAGCGTTTACCAGGCTCGCCATAGGTGATGGGCGGCGGGTTTTCCAGGCCGGTGAACTGGTTGGCCCGTGTATCGGACCGGCCGATGTCGGCGCCGATGTAATCCCCGGAGAGCAGCGTATCGATACCGGAAACGCCGCCGGCGCCGATACGTGGGCGCACTACCCAGAACTGCGAGTCTTCACGGGTGAAGCTTTCAGCCTGCTTGGACAGTTTGATCGTGGCGTTGACGCTTTTCTGGTCGTCGCTCAACTCCACGTCAGTCACCTGACCGATCACCACGTTGCGGTATTTCACGTCGGTCTTGTTGGCGGTCAGGCCGCTGCCGGTCTTGAAGGTAATGGTAATACTCGGCCCTTGCTGAAGGAGGCTGTGCACCACCAGCGAAATGCCCACCAGCACCGCGACAATCGGCACGATCCACACCAGCGACACGCTGAAGCGCCGCGTCTTGATCGCCGGAGAGCCCGGCGGCAGCGGTTTGTCAGGGGGTTGCGACGCCATCCGGCATCTCCTCGTTGTGGTGGTTTTCCCAGATCAGGCGGGGGTCGAAACTCATGGCCGAGAGCATGGTGAACACCACCACCAGGCCAAAGAACAGAATGCCCAGGCGCGGCTCGATGGTGCCCAGGGCCTGGAAACGCACCAAGGCGGCTACCAGCGCCACCACGATCACATCCAGCATCGACCAGTAGCCAATCACTTCGACGAAGCGAAACAGCTTCGAGCGCTCCTTGCGTGCCCACTGGTTATTGCGCTGCACGGTAACCAGCAGCAACGTCAGCGCGACGAACTTGATGCCCGGCACCGCGATGCTGGCGATGAAAATGATCAGGGCAATGTCCCAGGCGCCATGCTGCCAGAACTCCAGCACGCCGCTCATGATGGTGCTGTCGGCGCCGGAGCCGAGCATCGAGGTATTCATCACCGGCAGTAGATTGGCGGGCACATAAAACGCCAGCGCCGTCAGCATGTAGGCCCAGGTACGGGTCAGCGAGTGGACCTTGCGCCGGTGCAGGGGCGCGCTGCAACGCTCGCATTCGTCGGGGTTGGCGCTGACGTCGCAGGCCTGGCCGCAGCTGTGGCACAGGCACAGGTTCAGCTCGCTGGCGGTCGGTGGCCGGCTCATAAAGTGTCCCACAGGTCGCGAATATCACGCCCGGCGATGCGGATCAGCAACAGGCTGAGCGCCGCCAGGGCAAACAGGCCGGTGCCGGGCAACACATCCAGCATCCCGGCGAGCTTGAACACCGCCACCATGGCGCCCAGCAGGCAGACTTCCAGCATGCTCCAGGGGCGGAGCGCTTCCAGCCAGCGCATGCACATCTTGAACGCCGGCGAGCGCCTGCCCTGCATCGCAAAGCCCAGCACCCAGATCAACAGCAACAACTGGAACACCGGCGCGATGATGATGGAAATGGCCGCCACCAGCGCGATAAAGGTAATCGGGCCCTGAGCCAGCGCCACTACTGAGTCCCACAAGGTGGCGCTGCTTTTCAGGCCCTGGAGGCTGATGCTCATCACCGGGTAGAAGTTGGCGAAGACCCACAGCACCGCGGCGGTCAGGGTCAGGGCCAGGCGCTGTTCCACCGACAGCCCGTTGTAGCGCTGGAGCACGCCTGCGCAGCGGGTGCAGAGGGTCTTCTGATGTTTGGCGAGCGTGACTTTTTCATACACGCAATCGCAGTGTTCGCAGATGATCAATGGGCTGAGGGTCGCCATGAGTCCCACTCCAAGCGCTCTATGTTGCGCGTTGTATGACTGGCGCCAGCGTAGCTTAGCAGTTGGCGGGTTTGATACCTGTGCGCTTGTGGGCGCTTTCGGATCGGGCGCATCGTCGAACATACTGTGCGCCAGAATGCAGTACAAAAGAGTGTGCCTTTGAATTTGCAGGAATGCCCATGAATATTCAGTCCCCCGCGCTGATCCGCGAAACCTTCCCGGTCGGTCCGTTGCAGTGCAACTGCACGATCATCGGCGACCCCGTCACCAAAAAAGCCATCGTCGTAGACCCGGGGGGCAACCACGAGTTGATCCTGGCGCGACTTGATGCGCTGGGCCTGAAAGTGGTCAGCATCATTCACACTCATGCCCATCTCGATCACTTCCTGGCTTCCGGCCAGTTGAAGGAAAAGACCGGGGCTACCTTGCACTTGCACAAGGAAGACCAGTTTCTGTGGGACAACCTGGAAATGCAGTGCCAGATGTTCCGCGTGCCTTATACGCCAGTACCGTCGCCGGATCGCTGGCTGGAGGATGAAGAAGAGCTGGCCTGTGGTTGCGGGGTGGCCTTGCACACACCTGGACACACACCGGGCTCGATGAGTTTCTGGTTCGCCGATGCGAAGTTGTTGATTGCCGGTGACACCCTGTTTCGGCGTGGGGTAGGGCGTACGGATTTGTGGGGCGGGGACCAGGCGACCATCGTGCGTTCGATCAAGCAACGGCTCTACACCCTGGATGAGGCGGCGGTTGTGGTGGCGGGGCATGGTCCGGATACACGCCTGGGAGATGAAATGCGTGAGAATCCATTCGTGCGGGCGTGAAGGGAAACCGGGGTAGTTTTTCGGATACCAAATGGCGACTATCGGACGAACCTTATAGAAAAAATGACAATTCCCGTTCAGCAAGTCTCTGCTAGGGTTTGAGTGCGGCCGGGCTTGTGTGGAGATGGAATTTTTACCGTTTGTCGTGTTCCAAACTCGGCACAGGTCCATTGCCAATGTCCTCTGCATCACAGAATGCAAAAGTAGGAGCTTCCTTCATGTTCACTTCTCGTCGTCTGCTTGTTGTCGCTACCGCCGTAGCCTTGTTGTCGGGCTGCGCTTCACCTAATCCTTATGACGGCAGCCAGGCACAGGGCGGTGGCTCTTCTGGTGTGAGCAACACCGCCAAGTACGGTGGCCTGGGCGCCCTGGCGGGTGCACTGGCCGGTGCCGCCATCGACCACAACAACCGCGGCAAAGGTGCGCTGATCGGCGCTGCCGTCGCCGGTATCGGTGGTGCGGGTTACGGCTACTACGCCGACCAGCAGGAAAAGAAACTGCGCGCCAGCATGGCCAACACCGGTGTCGAGGTGCAGCGCCAGGGCGACCAGATCAAACTGATCATGCCGGGTAACATTACCTTCGCCACCAACTCGGACGCGATCTCCAGCAGCTTCTACACGCCGCTGAACAACCTGGCGAACTCCCTCAAGCAGTTCAACCAGAACACCATCCAGATCGTTGGCTACACCGACAGCACGGGCAGCCGTCAGCTCAACATGGACCTGTCCCAGCGCCGTGCGCAGAGCGTGGCTAATTACCTGACCTCCCAAGGTGTCAGCCCGACCAACCTGAGTGCTCGCGGTGCCGGCCCGGATAACCCGATCGCCAGCAACGCCGACGTTAATGGCCGTGCCCAGAACCGTCGCGTAGAGGTTAACCTGGGCCCGATCCCTGGCCAGCAGTACGGTCAGCCAGGTGCCCAGCAGCAACAGGCGCCACAGCAGAACAACCAGTTCCAAGGCAACCCGTACCAGCAGTACCAGTAACCGTCAGCTAATAAAAAGGGCGCCGTGCAGTCAATGCACGGCGCCCTTTTTTGTGGCTGCCGAGGACTCAGTCGATGTATTCGAACAGCTTCACAATCTTCTGTACGCCGGACACGCCCTGTACCAGGTTGGCGGCGCGAGTGGCTTCTGCCTGGGTCAACAGGCCCATCATGTAGACGATGCCGTTATCGGTGACGATCTTGATCCGAGAGCCGGGGATTGCACTGTCGGTCAGCATCTGCGTCTTGATCTTGGTGGTCAGCAGGGCGTCGTTGCTGATGGCCAGCAGGGTGATCGGGTCCATCACCTGCAATTCGTTGTGGACCTTCTTGACCCGTTGAACCGTGGCGGCGGCTTGTTCAGCCTGGGCCTTCAAGTCAGCGCGCGGGGTTTGGCCGGTGAGCAGCACCACGCCGTTGAAACTGACGACCACAATGCGCGAGGCGCCGTTGCCCAAGTCCGGAGCGGCCTTGGATACGTTGACGGAAACTTTGGTTTCGATCAGCGAATCATCGATTTTGCTGCCGAAAGTGCGGGTGCCTTTATCGTCCTGGATAGGCGTGTCGCGACTCGCTTCGATTACCGAGCTGCAGCCGCTGATGCCCAGGCACAGCGTGATTGCCAATAGGCTAAGGCGTTTAACGGTCATTCTTCACTCCCGAACAGTTGGCTGTCGATCAGATCGCACAGGCAGTGGATCGCCAGCAGGTGGACTTCCTGGATACGTGCGGTGACATTGGCCGGGACGCGAATTTCCACGTCTTCGGGCAGCAGCAGCGAGGCCATGCCGCCGCCGTCGCGTCCGGTCAATGCTACGACAATCATTTCACGATCATGTGCGGCCTGGATCGCTTGAATAATGTTCGCCGAGTTACCGCTGGTGGAGATCGCCAGCAGTACGTCCCCCGGCTGGCCAAGGGCGCGAATCTGTTTGGAGAAGATTTCGTTGTAGCTGTAGTCGTTGGCGATCGAGGTGATCGTCGAGGTGTCGGTGGTCAATGCGATGGCCGGCAGGCTCGGGCGCTCACGCTCGAAGCGGTTGAGCAGCTCGGAGGAGAAATGCTGGGCATCGCCGGCCGAACCGCCGTTGCCGCACGAAAGCATTTTGCCCTCGTTGAGCAAGGCGTTGACCATGACCTGACTGGCTTGCTCGATGTGCGGTGCAAGTACGTCCATCGCCTGTTGCTTGGTATCGATACTGGCCTGGAAAAGCTGGCGAATTCGGGATTGCATGTCCATCTGTGTGACCTTAAGTAGCGCGGCTGTTTGGCACAGGAATGTGCAGCCCGCAAAGCAAAGAGCAAAAGTGTGCGGTGTAGATGTCCGGCGAATCAGCTGTCAAAGGCATCTTGCAGCCAGTTCAGATCGGCTGCTCCCCGGGGAGTGCTTTCTATGGCAACCACATCGAAACGGCAGGGGTGATCGGCCCAGCGACGCTCTTTGAGCAGGAAAAACTGCGCGGCGAGTATCAGCTTCTGGCGCTTGCGCCCGTCGCTACTGGCAAGCGCGCCACCCCATTGTGCGTGTTTTCTGTAGCGGACTTCGACAAATACTACTGTATCGCCGTCAAGCATGACCAGATCAAGCTCGCCGCGCTTGCATAACCAGTTCTGCGCCAGCAGGCGCAGACCCTGTTGTTGCAGGTACTCGAGGGCTTGAAGTTCGGCGTCCTTGCCGCTTTGTGCGCTTGACCGCTCGGGCATCAGCGCGGGGTATCAGGCAGGCGCTGGATCTCGCCACCCACGAACTTGGCCCATGGCATCTGGCGGTCGACACGCTGGTTGGCGCTGACGCCCAGGTTCCCCGACAGACCGTCAACACGAGTGTCCGGCAGTGCCTTGAGTTGCCCCAGGCGCGGCGCCAGGCGGTAGGCATCCACACCCATCGCGTACAGACGACCGAGGCTGCCGTTGGCTTGTGGCCATTGGGCGGCAACCTGGTTGCGCAGCGGGTCGGTGGTGTTCAGGAGCCAAGGGGTTTCGCAGAACATCACGTTGGTCATGTCCAGGTACTGGTTCTTGTCGCCACTGGCGCTGAACACATGGGACGTCGCATACACCGGCACGTCGCCAGCGTATTGGAAGTTCAGGGTTGGCTTGATCTGCTGGGCCAGTTGCGGGGTTACGGCGAGGAAGATGAACTCGATGTCCTGGCGGCGCGACGGCTGGGCGGAAACATCCGAACCGACGGTGCTTTGCAGGCTCTTCGCACGGCCTTCGCTTTTGCGCAGCTGGAACAGGTCGGCGATCTGTTGGGCCAGGGCTACCGGCTGGTCAACGTACTCGACGCCCACCACGGTGCCGCCATTGGCTTCCCAATCCTGACGGAAGGCTTTGTAGACGCGCTCGCCCCATTCGCCTTTCGGCACCATGGCCGCGGCGCGGTGCAGGCCATCGGCGCGAGCACGACGGGACACTTCACGGGCCTCGTCTTCAGCGGCCAGGCCAAACTGGAACAGTTGCGCCGGGTTCTGGTCGGCTTCGCTGTAGTTCAGGGCCAGGGTGGTAATCGGCAACTGCGGGCGTGCGCTGAGTTGCTTGACCAGCGGTTTCTCCAGCGGGCCGACCACCAGTTGCACGCCGGCGGCCTGGGCCTTGGCGTAGAAGTCGTCGATGGAGGTCAGGCGCGAGCTGTCGTAGAACTCGATCACCGGTGGCTTCTGCCCGGCTTGTTCAGCCTGGTAGTGCGCGGCCATGAAGCCTTCGCGCAGCGCTTTGGCAACGCCGGCCAGCGGACCTTCCTGCGGGAGCAGCAGGGCGATCTTGTTCAGCGGCTGGCTGGCCAGTTCCTTGAGCTTGGTCAGTGGCTGCGGCAATTGCGAAGCTGCCGGATGGCCCGGGTTCTGGGCGCGCCAGGTATCGATGGCTGCCTGCTGTTGCTCCAGAGTGCCGGCGCCCTTGACCGCTTGGGCCAGGCTGATCCAGCCGTCCAGCGTCGGGTTGCCGCTGGCTTGCAGTTGATCGGCAGGCAAGGCGGCAATCAGTGCCCAGATGGCCTCGTGGTTGCTGTTGTAGGCGTCGCCCGTCAGCAGCGGGGCCATGGCGACACGCTCACGAGCGGCGGCCAGGGTCTGGCCGTCGGCCTCATAGGCGCGGGCATGCACGGTGCCGGTACGGATCTGCTGTTCAGGCGGCAGCTCCTTCAGGCTTTGCAGGCTCGGGTGGTTCAACGCCGTCAACGCGGCCTTGGGCTGATTGCGGGCCATCGCCAGTTCGGCCGACAGGGTGCTGGCAAATACCTGCGCCGCCGGCTTCAGGACGTCCAGTGGCACTTGGGCAAGAATCTGCGCCGAGCGTCCCGGATTGTTTTGGTGGAACGCCAGGTCTGCCGCACTCAAGCGCAACAGCGCGGCTTTTTCCGGAGTCTTGGCCGAAGTCGCCTGTTCGAGCAGTTGCTCGATGCTGGCATCCGGGGTTCGGGGGAGGTCGCCAAGGCTGGACGACGGCGAGCTGGCGCAAGCCGCCAACAGGGCAGCGAGGCAGAGGGCAGAGAACAGCCGCAGGCAAGCGATCATGTAGTGTTCCTGATACCGATCAAATTAGCGTGGAATTGTACCCAAGCACTGGCCGGGGCGCGATGTTACTGGCGTGAAACCGTCTATTTAGGTCGTGTAAATGTTGCAAGAGCCTACAGATAGCTGAAATGGAGCTTGCCCCGAGGGCATATATTCAAGGCATCTACGCGCTACAATGCGGCTTTTGCCAATCATCGAGGTGTGCGCTTTGACTGCTCCAGGTCCTTTGAATTCCACTGCTGGCTCGCTTTTTGTCGTGGCGACGCCCATTGGCAACCTGGACGACATCAGTGCGCGGGCACTGAAAGTGCTGCGTGACGTAAAGCTGATCGCCGCCGAAGACACTCGGCACTCCCAGCGGTTGATGCAACATTTTGGCATTCCGACCCCCCTGGCCGCGTGCCACGAACACAACGAACGTGAAGAAGGCAGTCGTTTTATCACCCGTTTGTTGGCGGGTGATGACGTGGCGTTGATCTCGGATGCGGGTACGCCGCTGATTTCCGACCCTGGCTATCACCTGGTTCGCCAGGCGCGGGCGGCTGGTATCAATGTAGTGCCTGTTCCGGGAGCGTGCGCGCTGATTGCTGCATTGTCTGCAGCCGGCTTGCCGTCGGACCGGTTTATCTTTGAAGGCTTCCTGCCGGCCAAGGCTGTTGGTCGCCGGGCGCGCCTGGAGTTGGTGAAGGAAGAACCGCGCACGCTGATCTTCTACGAAGCCCCGCACCGCATCCTTGAGTGCCTGCAAGACATGGAGCTGGTGTTCGGTGGTGATCGCCTGGCGCTGCTGGCGCGGGAAATCACCAAGACCTTCGAAACCCTCAAGGGCCTGCCGCTGCAAGAGCTGCGCGAATTTGTCGAAGGCGACAGCAATCAACAGCGCGGCGAGTGCGTGGTGTTGGTGGCGGGCTGGTCGGCGCCGGAAAGTGAAGAGGCGGTGGGCGGCGAGGCAATGCGCATTCTTGACCTGCTGCTCAAGGAGATGCCATTGAAGCGCGCAGCCGCCCTGGCCGCGGAAATTACCGGTGTACGCAAGAACGTGTTGTATCAAGTCGCGCTGGATAAACAAAAGGGCGAATAGTTCCGGGTGCTAACTTGCACTCCGTCTGAAGATGATGGCATTCGTGCCTTTTAATACTTGTTCTAACGCCGCCGTGCCGTTAACCTGCGCGGCGGAGAGTCGATTGGACAGTCGCTGCCTTCTATGAAAATTAGAGGGGGGAGGAAAGTCCGGGCTCCATAGGGCGAAGTGCCAGGTAATGCCTGGGAGGCGTGAGCCTACGGAAAGTGCCACAGAAAATAACCGCCTAAGTACTTCGGTACCGGTAAGGGTGAAAAGGTGCGGTAAGAGCGCACCGCACGACTGGCAACAGTTCGTGGCTAGGTAAACCCCACTTGGAGCAAGACCAAATAGGGTCCCAAGGCGTGGCCCGCGCTGGGACCGGGTAGGTTGCTAAAGATGTCCAGTGATGGCCATCGTAGACGAATGACTGTTCAAGACAGAACCCGGCTTACAGATCGACTCTCCACCTTTTTTCCTTCTGTCCGAATCTCGGGCAGGAACCTGGTAGTAACGCGAGAATCCCTCCCTGCTGAATCATCAGCAGATGCGTCTTCGTAATACCGAAAAAATCTTACTCTTAATAAATTACTTTAACTTTAAACCCTAGCTCTTTGAGCTATTTGGTGTTGTTGAGTCAAAATCGCCGTCAAACTCTCGTTTCTCCTCCCTTTACCTTCCTAAATCTCCGTTCTGTAAGGCTTTTCCTTGAATCCGCGCCTTGACGGTGTGGTGGGCGCATTCCTATAGTGTGCGCAAGTGGCGGAAAGTGGCACAAAGTGGGTTTTTTGAACGCAAAACGCTAAAATTTGGAGAAACGCATCTGTGTTTCGCGGAGCTAACGCTATCAGTCTCGATGCAAAAGGCCGTCTCGCCATGCCGAGCCGGTATCGTGACGAGCTCATTTCGCGAAGTTCCGGGCAATTAATCATCACCATTGATGCCGTTGATCCTTGTTTGTGTGTGTACCCGCTCGATGAGTGGGAGCTGATTGAAACCAAGTTGCGTGCGCTGCCTTCACTGCGTGAAGAGAACCGCCGCCTGCAACGCTTGCTGATTGGTAATGCCGTCGACCTCGAACTCGATGGCAGTGGTCGTTTCCTGGTTCCACCGCGTCTGCGCGAATACGCCAAGTTGGACAAGCGCGCGATGCTGGTAGGCCAGCTGAACAAGTTCCAATTGTGGGACGAAGATGCCTGGGATGCTGTTTCTGCAGCTGACCTGGCTGCTATTCAACAACCGGGCGCCATGCCTGATGAACTGCGTGATTTGATCCTGTGACTATTGATAGCGGCTTTAACCACATCACCGTACTGCTTGACGAAGCCGTTGAGGCTCTCGCCGTACGCGCGGATGGCTGCTATTTGGATGGCACCTTCGGCAGGGGCGGGCACAGTCGGCTGATTCTCAGCCAGCTTGGTCCGGACGGTAAGCTCCTCGGGTTCGACAAAGACCCTCAAGCGATTGCCACCGGGCAAGCGCTAGCGGCCGAAGACGGCCGCTTTGTCGTTGTGCAGCGTAGCTTTGCCGAACTCGGCGCAGAAGTTGCCGAGCGTGGCATGGCGGGCAAGGTGGCCGGGGTTCTGCTGGACCTGGGCGTGTCTTCGCCGCAGCTGGACGACCCTGAGCGCGGCTTCAGTTTCATGAACGACGGCCCGCTCGACATGCGCATGGACCCAAGCCGTGGCATCAGCGCCGCGCAGTTCATCGCCACCGCGCCCCACGAAGAAATCACCCGTGTGTTCAAGGAATACGGCGAAGAGCGCTTCGCTGGCCGCATGGCGCGTGCCGTGGTCGAACGCCGGGAAATCCAGCCGTTCGAACGCACCGCCGACTTGGCTGAAGTGCTGAAAGTCGCCAACCCTGCGTGGGAAAAGGGCAAGAACCCGGCAACCCGTGCGTTCCAGGGCCTGCGCATTCACGTCAACAACGAATTGGGCGATCTGGAAGCCGGCCTCGAAGCCGCCCTGGAAGCCTTGGAAGTGGGCGGTCGCCTGGTGGTGATCAGCTTCCACTCCCTGGAAGACCGCATCGTCAAATTGTTCATGCGTCGTCTGGTCAAGGGCGAATCCGACAACCTGCCGCGCAACCTGCCGGTACGTTACGAAGCCTTTGTGCCGAAAATCAAAATCCATGGCAAAGCGCAGTTCGCTTCCGAAGCCGAACTCAAGGCCAACCCACGTGCCCGTAGCGCTGTCATGCGCGTTGCGGAGAAGTTGCGGTGAGCAAGCTTTTCGCCAAGCCCCTCCCGGGCGGCAGCTTCTTTATGTTGCTGCTGTTTGTTGGCGTCCTGGTATCCGCGATTGCGGTGTCCTACAGCGCCCACTACAACCGTCAGTTGCTCAATACCCTGTACGGGGAACTGAGCGTGCGCGACAAGGCGCAGGCGGAGTGGGGCCGGTTGATCCTCGAGCAAAGCACCTGGACGGCCCACAGTCGTATCGAAGTGCTGGCCACTGAACAGCTGAAGATGCACATCCCGGGCGCTGCAGAAGTTCGTATGGTGGCGCCATGATGAAACTCGAGGGCGCACTCTACCCATGGCGTTTCCGCGTAGTGCTGGGGTTGCTGGCACTGATGGTGGGTGCGATTGCCTGGCGGATTATCGACCTGCAAGTGGTGGACCGTGACTTCCTGATTGGCCAGGGCGATGCCCGTAGCCTGCGGCATATCCCGATTCCTGCGCACCGTGGCCTGATCACCGACCGTAATGGCGAGCCTCTGGCTGTCAGTACGCCGGTAACCACCCTGTGGGCCAACGCCAAGGAAATGCAGACCGCCAAGGACAAATGGCCGGAACTGGCTGCCGCCCTGGGTCAGGACCCGAAAGCCCTGAGCGAGCGTCTCGAAGCCCAGGCCAACAAAGAATTCATCTACCTGGTTCGCGGGCTCACCCCCGAACAAGGCCAGCAAGTGCTCGACCTAAAAGTCCCCGGTGTCTACGGCATCGAGGAGTTTCGGCGTTTCTACCCGGCCGGCGAAACCACTGCCCATATGGTGGGCTTCACCGACATTGATGATCACGGTCGCGAAGGCGTGGAACTCGCCTACGACGAATGGCTGGCCGGGGTTCCCGGCAAACGGCAGGTCATCAAGGATCGGCGCGGCAGACTGATCAAGGATGTCCAGGTCACCAAAAACGCCAAGGCCGGTAAGCCCTTGGCGTTGTCGATTGACCTGCGCCTGCAATACCTGGCCAACCGTGAGCTGCGTAACGCGATCATCGAGAACGGTGCGAAAGCCGGCAGCCTGGTGATCATGGATGTGAAGACCGGCGAGATTCTCGCCATGGTCAACCAGCCCACCTACAACCCGAACAACCGTCGCAACCTGCAGCCGGCGATGATGCGCAACCGCGCCATGATCGACGTGTTCGAGCCAGGTTCGACCATGAAAGCCATCTCCATGAGTGCCGCCCTGGAAACCGGGCGCTGGAAGCCCTCCGACAAGGTCGAGGTGTACCCGGGCACGCTGCAGTTGGGCAAATACACCATTCGTGACGTGTCCCGTACCGAAGGTCCTGTGCTGGATCTGACAGGTATCCTGATCAACTCCAGTAACGTGGGCATGAGTAAAGTCGCCTTCGATATCGGCGGCGAAGCCATCTACCACCTCGCGCAGAAAGTCGGTCTGGGGCAACCCACCGGCCTGGACTTCCCGGGCGAACGTGTGGGCAACCTTCCGAACTACCGCGACTGGAAAAAGGCCGAGACCGCCACGCTTTCCTACGGTTATGGCCTGTCGGTGACGGCCATCCAACTGGCCCACGCCTTCTCGGTGTTGGCCAACAATGGCCGCATGGTGCCGCTGAGCCTTATCCACCTGGACGAGGCGCCGCCTGCGACCCAGGTCATCCCGGAAAACGTCGCCAAGACCATGCAAGGCATGCTGCAACAAGTGATCGAAGCACCGCGTGGCGTGTTCCGTGCCCAGGTGCCGGCGTATCACGTGGCAGGCAAGTCCGGTACCGCGCGTAAAACCGCCGTAGGCACCAAGGGCTACGCCGAGAACTCCTACCGCTCGCTGTTCGCAGGCTTCGGCCCGATGAGCGATCCGCGTTACGCCATTGTTGTGGTGATCGATGAGCCGAGCAAAGCCGGTTACTTCGGTGGCCTGGTATCGGCGCCGGTGTTCAGCAAGGTGATGTCCGGGACGCTGCGCCTGATGAACATCACGCCGGACAACCTGCCGGCGACCCAACAAGCGAACGCCGGACCGCCGGCCGCTGCTGTAAAAGCCAATGGAGGGCGCGGCTGATGTCCCTTAGCCTGAACAAGATTTTTGCCCACGCTGGCCGCGATCTGCTGATTCGCGAGTTGACCCTGGACAGCCGTAATGTGCGCGCCGGTGACCTGTTCCTGGCCGTGCCGGGTGGCAAGTTCGATGGCCGCCACCATATCGCTGACGCGTTGCAACGCGGCGCGGCGGCCGTAGCCTATGAAGTGGAAGGCGCCACTGTGCTGCCGATCACCGACGTGCCATTGATTCCGGTCAAGGGCCTGGCGGCGCAACTGTCGGACATCGCCGGGCGATTTTATGGCGACCCGAGCCGCACCCTGAACCTGGTGGGCGTCACTGGCACCAACGGCAAGACCAGCGTGACCCAGTTGGTTGCCCAGGCGCTTGACCTGCTGGGCCAACATTGCGGCATCGTCGGCACCCTGGGCACCGGTTTCTATGGCGCGCTGCGAAGCGGCCTGCACACCACGCCTAACCCGATTGCCGTGCAGGCGACCCTGGCCGACCTGAAAAAGGCCGGTGCCAAGGCAGTTGCCATGGAAGTCTCGTCCCACGGGCTGGACCAGGGGCGCGTCACTGCCCTGGCGTTCGACGTGGCGGTGATGACCAACCTGTCCCGGGATCACCTGGATTATCACGGGACCATGGAGGCCTATGCAGCCACCAAGGCCCGGCTGTTTGCCTGGAATGACCTGAAGTGCCGGGTGGTCAACCTGGACGACGAATTCGGTCGTCAGCTGGCCGCCGCCCAAGGCGACGGTCGCCTGATCAGCTACAGCCTGGAAGATTCCAGCGCCTACCTGTATTGCCGTGAAGCCAGCTTTGATGACGAAGGCGTGCGCGCCACCCTGGTGACGCCGCAGGGCGAGCACCATTTGCGCAGCACCTTGCTCGGGCGTTTCAACCTGAGCAACGTATTGGCTGCTGTTGGTGCCTTGCTCGGCCTGGATTACGCCCTCGACGAAATCCTGCGCGTGCTGCCGAAGCTGGAAGGCCCGGCCGGTCGTATGCAGCGCCTCGGCGGAGGCACCCAGCCGCTGGTGGTGGTCGATTACGCCCACACCCCAGACGCCCTGGAAAAAATCCTGCAAGCCCTGCGTCCCCACGCCAAGGGCAAGTTGCTGTGTCTGTTCGGCTGTGGCGGTGACCGCGATCGCGGCAAGCGCCCGCTGATGGCTGAAATCGTCGAGCGCCTGGCCGATGGCGTCCTGGTCACTGACGACAACCCGCGCAGCGAAGACCCAAGCCAGATTTTCGATGACATTCGTGTCGGCTTTAAAGACGCGTCCAAAGCGACGTTCGTTGCCGGTCGCGGTGCAGCTATCGCCCAATTGATCGCCAGTGCAAGTGCTGACGACGTGGTGGTGCTGGCCGGTAAAGGTCACGAGGACTATCAGGAAATCAACGGCGAACGCCATGCTTTCTCGGATCTGGTCGAGGCTGATCACGCCTTGACCGCATGGGAGGTGGCCCATGCTTAAGGCGCTCACATTCAGCGAACTGACCCAGGCCTTGTCGGCCCGCGTGCTGTCGGCAGATTGCAGCTTTGATGGCGTCAGCATCGACAGCCGTACCATTAAGCCCGGGCAGCTGTTTGTCGCCTTGGCCGGCCCGAGTTTTGATGGCCATGACTACCTGAATGACGTCGCTGCCAAAGGCGCTGTCGGCGCTCTGGTGCAGCGCGAGGTCGCTGACTCGACGCTGCCACAATTGCTGGTCGCCGACACCCGCCTGGCCCTCGGCCAACTGGGTGCGCTGAACCGTGCCGCGTTCACTAATCCTGTTGCGGCAATCACCGGCTCCAGCGGCAAAACCACGGTGAAGGAACTGCTGGCCGGCATCCTGCGCACGCGCGGCCCGGTCCTGGCGACCCGTGGCAACCTGAACAATGACTTCGGCGCTCCGCTGACCCTGCTCGAACTGGCCCCGGAACACACGGCGGCCGTCATCGAGCTGGGTGCTTCGCGCATCGGCGAAATCGCCTACACCGTGGCCATGACCAAGCCTCATGTCGCGGTGATCAGCAATGCTGGCACCGCCCACGTCGGCGAGTTTGGCGGCCCTGAAAAGATTGTTGAAGCCAAGGGCGAAATCATCGAAGGCCTCGACGCATCCGGCACTGCCGTGCTGAACCTCGACGACAAGGCCTTCGAAACCTGGCGTGTACGTGCCGCCGGTCGCAAGGTCTTGAGCTTCGCGGTGCACAACGCCGCTGCCGATTTCCATGCCTCGAATATCAAGGCCGACGCCCGTGGTTGCCCGTCCTTCACCCTGCATACCCCGCAAGGTGACGAGCACGTACAACTGAACCTGCTGGGCAACCACAACGTCGCCAATGCGCTGGCTGCCGCCGCCGCTGCCCATGTGCTGGGCGTGTCGTTGTTTGGTATCGCCACCGGCCTTGGCGCGGTGCAACCGGTCAAGGGCCGCACCGTCGCGCAACTGGCCAGCAACGGCATGCGCGTGATTGATGACACCTACAACGCCAACCAATCTTCGATTTGCGCTGCTATCGACCTGCTGACCGGTTTCGCCGGTCGCAAGGTGCTGGTGCTGGGGGATATCGCCGAACTGGGCGAGTGGGCCGAACAGTCTCACCGTGAAGTCGGCGCGTACGCGGCCGGTAAGGTCGATGCCCTGTACGCCGTTGGGCCGAACATGCTTCACGCCGTGGACACCTTCGGGCCGGGCGCCAGGCATTTCGCCAGCCAGGCCGAGCTGATCCAGGCGCTGAGCGCAGCTGAACAAGACAAACACACCACTATTTTGATCAAGGGATCGCGCAGCGCGGTGATGGAAAACGTCGTCGTGGCTTTGTGTGGCTCAAGTACGGAGAAACATTAATGCTGCTGCTGCTGGCTGAGTATCTGCAACAGTTCCACAAAGGCTTCGCGGTCTTTCAGTACCTGACCCTGCGCGGGATTCTGGGTGTGCTGACCGCGCTGTCGTTGTCGCTGTTCCTCGGGCCATGGATGATCCGTACCCTGCAAAACCTGCAGATTGGCCAGTCCGTGCGCAACGACGGCCCGCAGTCGCACCTGTCCAAGTCCGGCACCCCGACCATGGGCGGTGCGTTGATCCTGTCGTCCATCGGTATCAGTACGCTGCTGTGGGCCGACCTGCATAACCGCTATGTCTGGACCGTGCTGCTGGTGACCCTGCTGTTCGGCGCCATCGGTTGGGTGGATGACTACCGCAAGGTGATCGAGAAGAACTCCAAGGGGCTGCCAAGCCGCTGGAAGTATTTCTGGCAGTCGGTGTTCGGCCTGGCGGCGGCGATCTTTCTTTATACGACTGCGCCAAGCGCGGTCGAGACCACCCTGATCATCCCGATGCTCAAGGACGCCAGCATCCCGCTGGGTGTTGGCTTCGTGGTACTGACTTACTTCGTGATCGTCGGGTCGAGCAACGCGGTTAACCTGACTGACGGCCTCGACGGCCTGGCGATCATGCCGACGGTGATGGTGGGCGGCGCGCTCGGCATCTTCTGCTACCTGTCGGGTAACGTGAAATTCGCTGAATACCTGCTGATTCCGTATGTACCGGGCGCGGGTGAACTGATCGTGTTCTGCGGCGCGTTGATCGGTGCGGGCCTGGGCTTCCTGTGGTTCAACACCTATCCGGCACAAGTCTTCATGGGCGACGTCGGCGCACTGGCGCTGGGCGCGGCCCTGGGCACCATCGCGGTGATCGTCCGCCAGGAAATCGTCCTGTTCATCATGGGCGGTGTGTTCGTGATGGAAACCCTGTCGGTGGTGATCCAGGTTGCCTCCTTCAAATTGACCGGGCGCCGCGTGTTCCGCATGGCGCCGATTCACCACCACTTTGAACTCAAGGGCTGGCCTGAGCCGCGAGTGATCGTCCGTTTCTGGATTATCACGGTGATTCTGGTTCTGTTCGGCCTTGCCACCCTGAAACTGAGGTAGAAACGAGTGTCCCTGATCGCTTCAGACCACTTCCGCATCGTTGTCGGCCTCGGCAAGAGCGGCATGTCCCTGGTTCGCTTCCTGGCGAACCGGGGCACGTCGTTTGCCGTGGCCGATACGCGGGAAAATCCACCGGAGCTGGTCACGCTGCGCCGTGACTACCCGCACGTGGAAGTGCGTTGTGGCGAGCTGGATGTCGAGTTTCTGTGCCGTGCCGATGAGCTCTACGTGAGCCCCGGCCTGGCCCTGGCGACCCCGGCCCTGCAAGCGGCGGCGGCCCGTGGGGTGAAGTTGTCCGGCGATATCGAGCTGTTCGCGCGTAACGCGAAGGCGCCGATCGTGGCCATCAGCGGTTCCAATGCCAAAAGCACTGTGACCACCCTGGTGGGCGAGATGGCGGCTGCGGCCGGCAAGCGCGTGGCCGTGGGCGGCAACCTCGGCACGCCGGCCCTGGACCTGCTCAGCGACGACGTCGAGTTGTACGTGATGGAGCTGTCGAGTTTCCAGCTGGAAACCACCGACCAGCTCAACGCCGAAGTGGCCACCGTGCTCAACGTCAGCGAAGACCACATGGACCGTTACAGCGGCCTGCCGGCCTATCACCTGGCCAAGCACCGGATCTTCCGTGGTGCGCGGCAAGTGGTGGTGAACCGCCAGGATGCCCTGAGCCGTCCGTTGATCGGCGAAGGGTTGCCGTGCTGGACCTTCGGCCTGAACAAGCCTGACTTCAAGGCCTTCGGCCTGCGGGAAGAGAATGGCGAGAAATACCTGGCCTTCGAATTCCAGAACCTGATGCCGGTGCGTGAACTGAAAATCCGTGGTGCGCACAACCAGGCGAATGCCCTGGCGGCGCTGGCACTCGGTCACGCAGTCGGCTTGCCGTTCGACGCCATGCTCTCGGCCCTGCGTAGTTTTGCCGGCCTTGAGCATCGCTGCCAGTGGGTTCGCGAGCTGGATGGCGTTGGCTATTACAACGATTCCAAGGCCACCAACGTCGGTGCGGCACTCGCTGCCATCGAAGGTTTGGGTGCCGACATTCAAGGCAAGGTCGTGCTGATCGCCGGTGGCGACGGCAAGGGTGCCGACTTCAAGGACCTTAAAGGCCCGGTCGCTGCCAACTGCCGCGCCGTGGTGTTGATGGGCCGTGATTCCGGCTTGATCGCCGATGCCCTGGGCGACGCCGTACCGCAGGTGCGCGCGCAGTCCCTGGACGACGCCATCGCCCAGTGCCGGGCCCTGGCCCAGCCGGGTGACGTGGTGCTGCTGTCGCCTGCCTGCGCGAGTTTCGACATGTTCAAGAACTACGAAGAGCGCGGCCAGCTGTTCGCCCGCGCCGTGGAGGCCTTGGCATGAGTATCAATTTCCGGAACATCATCAAGCCGTACCCGTCGCCGATCATTACCGGGCGCGGTATCGACCTGGATTTCCCGATGCTTGCCGGTTGCCTCGCGCTGCTGGGGCTTGGCTTGGTAATGATTACCTCGGCGTCCTCGGAAGTGGCCGCCGTGCAGTCGGGCAACACCCTGTACATGATGATCCGTCACCTGGTGTACCTGGTGATCGGCCTTGGTGCGTGCATCGTCACCATGATGATCCCGATCGCCACCTGGCAGCGTCTGGGTTGGCTGATGCTGGTGGGCGCGTTCGGCCTGCTGGTGATGGTGATCCTGCCCGGCATCGGGCGTGAGGTGAACGGTTCGATGCGCTGGATTGGCTTCGGCGCGTTCAACGTGCAGCCGTCGGAAATCGCCAAGGTGTTCGTGGTGATCTACCTCGCCGGTTACCTGGTGCGGCGCCAGAAAGAAGTACGCGAAAGCTGGATGGGCTTCTTCAAGCCGTTCATCGTGCTGCTGCCCATGGCTGGCCTGTTGCTGATGGAGCCGGACTTCGGTGCCACCGTTGTAATGATGGGGGCGGCGGCGGCGATGCTGTTCCTCGGAGGTGTGGGCCTGTTCCGCTTCACCTTGATGGTGGTGCTGGCGGTGGCCGCCGTGACCATTCTGGTGCAGGCGCAACCCTACCGGATGGCGCGTCTGATTACCTTTACCGACCCATGGTCCGATCAATTCGGTTCCGGCTACCAGTTGACCCAGGCGTTGATCGCCTTCGGTCGCGGCGAGTGGCTGGGCGTTGGCCTGGGCAACAGCGTGCAGAAGCAGTTCTACCTGCCGGAAGCCCACACCGACTTCGTGTTCTCGGTACTCGCCGAAGAGCTGGGCGTGGTCGGCTCGCTGTGCACCGTCGCGCTGTTCGTGTTCGTGTGTGTTCGCGGCATGTACATCGGCTTGTGGGCTGAAAAGGCCAAGCAATATTTCGCCGCTTACGTGGCGTACGGCTTGTCGTTCCTGTGGATCGGCCAGTTCCTGATCAACATCGGGGTGAACGTCGGCCTGCTGCCGACCAAGGGCCTGACCTTGCCGTTCCTCAGTTACGGTGGCAGTTCGTTGGTAATTTGCTGCGCCTGTCTCGGGTTATTGCTGCGCATCGAGTGGGAGAGTCGAACCCACCTGGGCAGCGAAGAGATGGAGTTCAGCGAAAGCGACTTCGCCGAGGAGCCGAACCATGGGCGCTAACGTGCTGATCATGGCAGGCGGCACCGGTGGCCACGTGTTCCCGGCGCTGGCCTGTGCCCGCGAGTTCCAGAACCGCGGCTACAGCGTGCATTGGCTTGGCACGCCGCGCGGCATCGAAAACGATCTGGTACCGAATGCCGGCTTGCCACTGCATTTGATCAACGTCACCGGCCTGCGTGGCAAGGGCAAATTGTCCCTGCTCAAGGCGCCGTTCGTGTTGCTCAAGGCGGTGTGGCAGGCGCGCAAGGTTATCCGTGAAGTGAAGCCGGTATGCGTGCTGGGCTTTGGCGGTTACGTGACCGGCCCTGGCGGTGTCGCGGCAAAACTCTCCGGTGTGCCGGTGATCGTCCATGAGCAGAACGCCGTGGCCGGCACCGCCAACCGCCTGCTGGTGCCCTTGGCTGCCCGGGTGTGCGAGGCCTTCCCGAAGACCTTTGATGCCGCGGACAAACTGCGCACCACCGGCAACCCGGTGCGTACCGAGCTGTTCATGGACATTGCCCGCCAGCCGTTGGCCGGTCGCAAGGCGCACCTGTTGATACTGGGCGGAAGCCTGGGCGCCGAACCCTTGAACAAATTGCTGCCTGAAGCGGTGTCGCAACTCCCTGAGGAGCTGCGCCCCGAGATCTTCCATCAGGCCGGCAAGAACCACGATGAAGTGACCGCCACGCGCTACCGCGAAGCGGGTGTGGAGGCGAATGTGCAGCCCTTCATCAAAGACATGGCCCAAGCCTATGGCTGGGCCGACCTGGTGGTCTGTCGCGCAGGTGCGTTGACCGTCAGTGAACTGGCTGCCGCCGGTCTGCCGTCCTTGCTGGTGCCTTTGCCCCACGCGATCGACGATCACCAGACCCGCAACGCCGAATATTTGGCCGGGGAGGGCGCTGCCTTCCTGCTGCCGCAAAGAACGACTGGCGCCGCCGATTTGGCCGCACGCCTGACCGAGGTTTTGATGCAACCGGAACGACTGAACAGCATGGCGAGCACCGCAAGCCGCCTGGCCAAACCTGACGCAACCCGCACCGTGGTCGATATCTGCCTGGAGGTGGCCCATGGTTGAGAATCAGAAAGCCATGCCACAACCGGAAATGCGCCGCATCCGTCGCATCCACTTCGTCGGTATCGGCGGCGTGGGCATGTGCGGGATCGCCGAAGTGTTGCTGAACCTGGGTTACCAGGTGTCCGGCTCCGACCTGAAAATGTCGCCGGTCACTGAGCGCCTCGAGTCGTTTGGCGCGAAAATCTTTATTGGCCACCGCGCCGAGAACGCTGCTGAAGCCGACGTGCTGGTGGTCTCCAGTGCCGTGAACACCTCCAATCCGGAAGTGGCCACCGCTCTTGAACGCCGCATTCCCGTGGTGCCGCGCGCCGAGATGCTGGCCGAGCTGATGCGCTACCGCCACGGCATTGCCGTCGCCGGTACCCACGGCAAGACGACCACCACCAGCCTGATCGCCTCGGTGTTCGCTGCCGGTGGCCTGGACCCGACGTTCGTGATCGGTGGCCGCCTGAATGCAGCCGGCACCAATGCACAGCTCGGTACCAGCCGCTACCTGATCGCCGAAGCCGATGAAAGCGACGCCAGCTTCCTGCACCTGCAACCGCTGGTGGCTGTGGTGACCAACATCGACGCCGACCACATGGCGACCTACGACGGTGACTTCAACAAACTGAAGAAAACCTTCGTCGAGTTCCTGCACAACCTGCCGTTCTACGGTTTGGCCGTGGTGTGCCTGGACGATCCGGTGGTGCGCGAAATCCTGCCGCTGGTGAAGCGTCCGACCGTGACCTACGGCTTCAGCGAAGACTGCGACGTGCGCGCAATCAATGTGCGCCAGCAGGGCATGCAGACCTTCTTCACCGTGCTGCGCCCTGACCGCGAGCCGCTGGATGTCTCGGTGAACATGCCGGGCAACCACAACGTACTCAACTCCCTGGCGACCATCTGCATCGCCTCCGACGAAGGCGTCAGCGATGAAGCCATCGTCGAAGGCCTGTCGGGTTTTGCCGGTGTGGGTCGTCGCTTCCAGGTCTACGGCGAACTGCCGGTAGACGGTGGCAACGTGATGCTGGTGGACGACTACGGTCACCACCCGACCGAAGTCGCGGCGGTGATCAAGGCCGTACGCGGTGGCTGGCCGGAGCGCCGTCTGGTGATGGTGTACCAGCCGCACCGCTACAGCCGTACCCGCGACCTGTACGACGATTTCGTCAATGTGCTGGCGGACGCCAACGTGTTGTTGCTGATGGAAGTCTACCCGGCCGGTGAGGAACCGATCCCGGGTGCCGACAGCCGCAAGCTGTGCAACAGCATCCGTCAACGTGGCCAGCTGGACCCGATCTACATCGAGCGCGGTGTGGACCTGGCGCCGATCGTCAAGCCGCTGCTGCGCGCCGGCGACATCCTGCTGTGCCAGGGTGCCGGCGATATCGGCGGCCTCGCCCCTAAATTGCTGGCGAGCCCGCTGTTTGCCGCTCCACAGGGGAAGTCGAAATGACCACTGACTACGGCTCCCTGTTCTCCACCATTCAACCTGCCGACTTCGGCCGCGTTGCGGTGCTGTTCGGCGGCAAGAGTGCTGAGCGTGAAGTGTCGCTGAAGTCCGGCAATGCCGTACTGGAAGCGCTGCAAAGTGCCGGCGTGAATGCGTTCGGCATCGACGTGGGCGATGACTTCCTGTCGCGCCTGCAGGCCGAGAAAATCGACCGCGCCTTCATCATTCTTCACGGCCGTGGCGGTGAAGACGGCAGCATGCAGGGCCTGCTGGAATGCCTGGGCATTCCGTACACCGGCAGCGGGATCCTCGCTTCGGCGCTGGCCATGGACAAGTTGCGGACCAAACAGGTGTGGCACAGCCTGGGTATTCCGACCCCGCGTCACAGCGTGCTGTGCAGCGAAGACGATTGTATTTCTGCAGCCAAGGAACTGGGCCTGCCTTTGATCGTCAAACCAGCCCATGAAGGCTCCAGTATCGGCATGGCTAAAGTGAACTCAGCCGCCGAATTGATTGACGCATGGAAAGCGGCCAGTACCTACGATTCGCAAGTGTTGGTGGAACAGTGGATTCAAGGTCCCGAGTTCACCATCGCTACGCTGCGTGGCCAGGTATTGCCGCCTATCGCATTGGGCACGCCCCACACCTTTTACGACTACGACGCCAAGTACGTGGCTTCCGATACTCAGTACCGGATCCCGTGCGGCCTCGATGCAGCCAAGGAACAGGAATTGATGGACCTCACGGCGAAAGCCTGTGAGGCGCTGGGTATCGCCGGTTGGGCGCGGGCAGACGTGATGCAGGATGACCAAGGGAATTTCTGGTTCCTTGAGGTCAACACCGCACCCGGTATGACCGATCACAGCCTGGTACCTATGGCCGCTCGTGCAGCCGGTTTGGATTTCCAGCAGTTGGTGCTGGCGATCCTGGCAGCAAGCATTGAGCCTCGAGGCTAAGACCATGAACGGCGCATCGCTTCGTCATCAGCAACCCGCTCCCGGCCGCAAGCCGGTGCCGCGTGGTGCCAGCCGAATGGTGGCTAGAGAGCCGATGTCGGCGCGCATGCCGAAAGCCAACTTTGGTTTTCTCAAGGCGCTGTTCTGGCCGGTGATCCTGGTGGCGTTGGGGTTTGGTACGTACGAAGGCGCCCAGCGTCTGCTGCCGTATGCCGACCGGCCGATCACCAAGATCAGTGTGCAGGGCGATTTGAGCTACATCAGCCAGCAAGCCGTGCAGCAGCGAATCGCCCCGTTTGTGGCGTCGAGCTTCTTCACCATCGACCTGGCAGGCATGCGTTCCGAGCTGGAACAGATGCCATGGATTGCCCACGCCGAAGTGCGTCGCGTGTGGCCGGATCAGGTAACGATCCGCCTGGAAGAACAACTGCCTGTAGCCCGTTGGGGCGATGGACAGTTGTTGAACAACCAGGGCCAGGCGTTTGCACCGCGAGAAGTGGCGAATTACGAGCACCTGCCGCAGTTGTTCGGGCCGCAGCGGGCGCAGCAGCAAGTGATGCAGCAGTACCAGGCGTTGAGCCAGATGCTGCGGCCGTTGGGCTTCTCGATTGCGCGACTGGAATTGCGTGAGCGGGGCAGCTGGTTTTTGACCACGGGTGCAGGCAGTTCCGGCCCGGGCATCGAGTTGTTGCTGGGACGCGGCAACCTGGTGGAAAAGATGCGCCGTTTTATCGCCATCTATGAAAAGACCTTGAAAGAACAGATTACGAACATTGCGAGCATCGACCTGCGTTACGCCAACGGCCTTGCCGTCGGCTGGCGGGCCCCTGCGGCGCCCACGGCAGCGCAACCTGCTGTCGCGAAGAATTAAGAAGAGGCAGGACCCATGGCAAACGTGCAAAGCGGCAAAATGATCGTCGGTCTGGATATCGGCACCTCCAAAGTGGTGGCGCTGGTAGGCGAGGTCGCGGACGACGGCACGCTGGAAATCGTCGGAATCGGCACGCATCCGTCCCGGGGCCTGAAGAAGGGCGTGGTGGTGAATATTGAATCCACCGTGCAATCGATCCAGCGCGCCATCGAAGAAGCGCAGCTGATGGCCGGTTGCCGGATTCACTCGGCATTCGTCGGTGTTGCCGGTAACCACATCCGCAGCCTGAACTCCCACGGCATCGTGGCGATCCGCGACCGCGAAGTCAGCTCGGCTGACCTGGAGCGTGTACTCGACGCAGCGCAAGCCGTGGCGATCCCGGCTGACCAGCGCGTGCTGCACACGCTGCCGCAGGACTACGTGATCGACAACCAGGAAGGCGTTCGCGAGCCTTTGGGCATGTCGGGCGTACGCCTGGAAGCCAAGGTTCACGTAGTGACCTGCGCCGTCAACGCTGCACAGAACATTGAAAAATGCGTGCGCCGCTGCGGCCTGGAAATCGACGACATCATTCTCGAGCAGTTGGCTTCGGCTTACTCGGTACTGACCGACGACGAAAAAGAACTGGGCGTGTGCCTGGTGGACATCGGCGGCGGTACCACGGACATCGCGATCTTCACCGAGGGTGCGATCCGTCACACCGCCGTGATCCCGATTGCCGGTGACCAGGTGACCAACGACATCGCCATGGCGTTGCGCACACCGACCCAGTACGCCGAAGAAATCAAGATCCGTTACGCCTGCGCCCTGGCCAAGCTGGCCGGTGCCGGTGAAACCATCAAGGTGCCGAGCGTGGGCGACCGTCCACCGCGCGAACTGTCGCGCCAGGCGTTGGCCGAAGTGGTCGAGCCGCGCTACGACGAACTGTTCACCCTGATCCAGGCTGAACTGCGCCGCAGCGGCTACGAAGATTTGATCCCGGCCGGCATCGTGCTGACCGGTGGTACCTCGAAGATGGAAGGCGCGGTCGAACTGGCCGAGGAAATCTTCCACATGCCGGTCCGCCTGGGCGTGCCCCATGGCGTGAAAGGCCTGGGCGACGTGGTGCGCAACCCGATTTATTCCACCGGTGTGGGCTTGCTGTTGTACGGGCTGCAAAAGCAGACCGACGGCATCTCCCTGTCGGGCCCGAGCAACCGCGACAGCTACAGAAGCGACGACGAAGCGAAAGCGCCGTTGTTCGAGCGGTTGCAGGCTTGGGTGAAAGGCAATTTCTAAAGATTTACCGCAACACCGTTTCAAGTAGTAGGCGAAAAAACTAGAGAAATGAAAGGAGAGGGAAAATGTTCGAACTCGTAGACAACATCCCCGCAAGCCCGGTCATCAAAGTGATCGGCGTCGGCGGTGGCGGCGGCAACGCTGTCAACCATATGGTCAAGAGCAACATTGAAGGCGTTGAATTCATCTGCGCCAACACTGACGCCCAGGCCCTGAAAAGCATCGGTGCACGCACCATCCTGCAATTGGGCACAGCCGTGACCAAGGGCCTGGGTGCCGGCGCGAACCCGGAAGTCGGCCGTCAAGCCGCTCTGGAAGACCGCGAGCGCATTGCTGAAGTGCTGCAAGGCACCAACATGGTGTTCATCACCACGGGCATGGGCGGTGGTACCGGTACCGGTGCTGCGCCGATCATTGCCGAAGTGGCCAAGGAAATGGGGATCCTGACGGTTGCCGTCGTGACTCGTCCGTTCCCGTTCGAAGGTCGCAAGCGCATGCAGATCGCCGATGAAGGCATCCGTCTGCTGTCCGAAAGCGTCGACTCGTTGATCACCATTCCCAACGAGAAGCTGCTGACCATCCTCGGTAAGGACGCCAGCCTGCTGTCGGCTTTCGCCAAGGCTGACGATGTACTGGCCGGTGCCGTTCGCGGTATCTCCGACATCATCAAGCGTCCGGGCATGATCAACGTCGACTTTGCCGACGTACGTACCGTGATGAGCGAAATGGGCATGGCGATGATGGGCACTGGCTGCGCCAGCGGTCCGAACCGTGCACGCGAAGCTACCGAAGCGGCCATCCGCAACCCGTTGCTGGAAGACGTGAACCTGCAAGGCGCACGCGGCATCCTGGTGAACATCACCGCCGGTCCTGACCTGTCCCTGGGTGAGTACTCCGACGTGGGTAGCATCATCGAAGCCTTCGCTTCCGAGCACGCCATGGTCAAGGTCGGTACGGTTATTGATCCAGACATGCGCGACGAACTGCACGTGACCGTGGTTGCTACCGGCCTGGGTGCAAAAATCGAGAAGCCTGTGAAGGTGATCGACAATACCGTCCATACCAGCCACGCCAGCCAGCAAGCTGCCGCTCCAGCGCCTGCGCGCCAGGAACTGCCGTCTGTGAACTATCGTGACCTGGATCGTCCGACCGTGATGCGCAACCAGGCTCAGGCCGGTGCTGCTGCGTCCCGTAGCCCGAATCCGCAAGATGACCTGGACTACCTGGACATCCCGGCTTTCCTGCGTCGTCAGGCCGATTAATGGAATGTATCAGGGCTATGAAGGTGATTGGTGTTCAGCAAAGGTCTGGTCTGCTATTATCGCCAGCCTTTGTTGATACCAGTTCGCAATTTGCGCTGAAGCGGTCCAAGCCATGATTAAACAACGCACCCTGAAGAATATTATCCGTGCCACAGGTGTAGGTCTGCACTCCGGGGAGAAGGTATACCTGACCCTCAAGCCCGCACCTGTCGACACCGGCATCGTGTTTGTTCGTGCCGACCTGGACCCTGTGGTGCAGATTCCTGCTCGCGCGGAAAATGTTGGCGAAACCACGATGTCGACCACGTTGGTCAACGGTGACGTCAAAGTGGACACGGTGGAGCACTTGCTCTCGGCCATGGCCGGTCTGGGCATCGATAACGCCTACGTCGAGCTCTCCGCGTCCGAAGTCCCAATCATGGATGGCAGCGCCGGACCCTTCGTATTCTTGATTCAATCTGCCGGCCTGGAAGAACAGGACGCAGCCAAGAAGTTCATTCGCATTCTGCGGGAAGTGACAGTAGAAGACGGCGACAAGCGCGCCACCTTCGTCCCGTTCGAAGGCTTTAAAGTGAGCTTTGAGATCGATTTCGATCACCCGGTATTCCGTGACCGCACACAAAGTGCAAGCGTGGATTTTTCCAGCACTTCGTTCGTAAAAGAAGTCAGCCGCGCCCGTACCTTTGGTTTCATGAGTGACATCGAGTACCTGCGCAAGCACAACCTCGCACTCGGCGGCAGCGTTGAAAACGCCATTGTGGTCGACGCGGATGGTGTACTGAACGAAGACGGCCTTCGTTATGAAGACGAATTCGTGAAGCACAAGATCCTCGATGCAATCGGTGACCTCTACCTGCTGGGCAATAGCCTGATAGGCGAGTTCAAAGGCTTCAAGTCGGGCCACGCCCTTAACAACCAGCTGCTGCGCAAGTTGATTGAGCAGACAGACGCTTGGGAAGTCGTGACCTTCGAAGATGCCAGCACCGCACCGATCTCTTACATGCGTCCCGTCGCGGCGGTGTAAGTAACAACTCTCTTTCCTTTTGTTTTTAAAGGCTGCCTTCGGGTTGCCTTTTTTTTTGATCGTTCCCACGCTCTGCGTAGTAACGCCTCCTGTGACGCTCCGCGTCACGGCCTTAAAGCGCCGGCATCAACAACGCGATTACGCCCGGTATGCTTGGCCTCATACAGCGCCTGGTCGGCGTTGAGCAGTAATTCCTCCAGCGTGGTACGGCTGTTTTTGGTCCAGGTACTGAGGCCAATGCTGACGGTAATCGGCACCGTATCCCCGCCCACCCGCGGCAGGTGTTCGACGCTGCTGCGGATATGTTCAGCAATCACCAGCGCACCCTGGCTGTCGGTATGCGGCAGCACCACCGCAAATTCCTCGCCGCCATAGCGGGCCGCGAGATCGGCAGGGCGGCGGATATTGCCCTCGATCACCTGCGCCACCGTACGCAATGCCTCGTCGCCACCTTGATGGCCATGTCGGTCGTTGAACGCCTTGAAGTGGTCCACATCAATCATCAGCACCGTCAACGGCTCGGCTGAACGCTGGGCGCGGTCCCATTCCAGGCGCAGGCGCTGGTCCAGGGTGCGGCGGTTGGCCAGACCGGTGAGGGCGTCGGTGGCTGCCAGTTCTGACAGCACCTGCTCGGCGCGGTGGCGCCTGCGCAGTTCCATGCAAAGCATCCCGGTCAGCCACAGCAGGCCAATGCACAAAACCCCGGTGGCCCCGCTGATCAATAGCGCCGCACGCTGCCAGGGCGCGAATATTTCATCCGTGGACAGGCCCACCACGACGATCAGCGGTAAATTCCCCACCGTGGAGAAGGTATAGAGGCGGTTCTCCTCATCCACACTGGACGTGCCACGAAAGTTGCCGTCGCGCTCTTTCAGTATGCGCGCGACGTTGGGGCGTTGACTGAGGTCCTTGTCGATCATGTCCCGTTCCAGCAACGGCTGTTGGGCCAGCAGGATGCCCTGCTGGTTGATCAGGTTGATGGTGCTGTCGTTGCCGATATTCAGGCTGCGGAACAGTTGCTGGAAATACGACAGGCGCATGGAGGCCACGGCCACCCCGAGGAATCGCCCGTCGGGCCCGGAGACCCTGCGGCTGAAAGCGATGCGCCATTGGTCGTCACACACGCAGCGCGCCATGAAGGGCCGGCTGATGAACAGGCCCAGGTCGGGATTCTGCCGGTGGGCATGAAAGTAATCACGGTCGGCGAAGTTGGCAGCGTTGGGCGTCAGCAGCGAGGAGTCGGCAATCACCTCGCCGTTCTTGTCCAGCAGCAGGATGTCACCCTTGTACGGCGCCGCTTCCGATCGATCAAACAGCACTAGGTGGCGGATGCTGGCCGACACTCCGGCCAAATCACTGCGTTCGGTGGCCGCGATCAGGCCTTTGATCGATAAGTCGTACAGCTCGACGTTGCGCAGCACGTCGGCATCGATCAGTTGGGTGATGTTATTGGCCGTGCGCTGGGCCGCCTGCAAGGTGTTGGCGTGCTCGCGGGTCAGTAGCACTGCGACTACCAACATGATCAGCAGCACCGTGACGCAACTGCCGATGATCAGCAGCAGCTCCGGACGGTGGGTCGGGCGGGGCGGGCGGGTGGTGCTTGGGCTCATCGGGCGTACTTCTGCTTCGAGGATGCCCTTAGCGTAGTTGCTGATAACGGCTCATGTGGCCTGGCTGTGAACCGTGCGGTTGCGGCCGGAGTGCTTGGCGTCATACAGCGCCCGGTCGGCACTCAGCAGCAGCTCTTCCAGTGAACCACGGCGGCGTTTGTCCCAGGTACTGAGGCCGATGCTGACAGTGACCGACAACGCATCCCCGTCAGCCGGTGGCAAGTGTTCCACCGCGCTGCGGATATGCTCGGCGATGATGCTCGCACCGTCGCTGTCGGTGTCCGGCAGGATCACTGCGAACTCTTCGCCGCCGTAACGGGCCGCCAGGTCGGCGGGGCGACGAATATTGCTGCCGATGACCCGGGCGACGTTGCGCAGTGCCTCATCACCGCCTTGGTGGCCGTGGCGGTCGTTGAAGGCCTTGAAGTGGTCGACGTCGATCATCAGCAAGGCCAGCGGCTCGCCCGAGCGTTGTGCGCGCTCCCATTCCAGGCGCAGGCGCTGGTCGAGGGTGCGGCGGTTGGCCAAGCCGGTGAGGGCGTCGGTGGCCGCCAGTTCCGACAACACCTTCTCGGCGCGATAGCGGCGGCGCAGTTCCCGGCGCAGCATCCAGGTCAGCCACAGCAGGCCTATACACAGCACGCCGGTGGCGCCACTGATCAGCACGGTGGCACGTCTCCAGGCGGCAAACACGTCATCGTTGGACAGCGCCACTACCACAATCAGCGGCAGCGCGCCGACGCTGGTGAAGGTGTACAGCCGTTGCTTGCCACTGATGGAGGAGACGCCGCTGAAGCTGCCGCTGCCTTCGCGCAGCATTCTTTTGAAGTTTGGCCGCATGCTCAGGTCTTTGTTGATCATGTCGCTTTCGAGCAGAGGCTGCTGGGCCAGGAGAATGCCGTCGTTGTTCAGCAGGTTGATGCTGCTGCCGCTGCCGATGCTCAGGCTATTGAACAGCTGGTCGAAATACGCCAGGCGCATGGTCGCCACTGCCACACCGGCAAACTCGCCATTGGGCCCGGGAACCCGACGGCTGAACGCAATACGCCAGACCTGATCGCACTCGCAACGAATCTTGAAGGGCCGGCTGATGAACAATCCCGCGTTAGGGTTCTGCTGGTGGATCTGGAAATAGTCGCGATTGGCGAAATTGCGTGGCGTGGGCTTCAGCGTGGAGGAGTCGGCGGTGACCGTGCCGGCCTTGTCCAGCAGCAGGACCTCGCCTTTGAAAGGGGCGGCCGTGGACTGGTCGAACTGCACCATATGCAGGATGTCGGCCGAGACCAGGGGTAAGTCATGGCGGGTGGTCGCGACAATCAGGCCGTTCAGGGCCAGGTCGTAGAGTTCGACGTTGCGCAATACATCGGCGTTGATCAACTGGGTGATATTGGTGGTGGAGCGCTGGGCCGTCAGCAGGGCGCTGGCGTGTTCGCGAATCAGCAGTGTGGCAACAATGATCACGATCAGTACGACCGTAAGGCCGCTGCCCAGAATCAATAAAAGCTCCGGGCGTGCAGGCGGGGTGAAGGTGCGGCGTTGACTCATGGGACTGACTTCGGCACTCAAGATGCTGGCAGTTTAGTTCCATGTTGTGAAAAATAAGTCGTCGCCGCTAAAAGAATGCCTGAAGGTTAAAAAACGTCGATCGGGTAGTCGACGATTACCCGGTATTCATCCACGTCCCGGTCCACTGCCCCGTAGCCATTGCCGCCGCGATTGGTTGCCCATTGCAGGCGCACGGCCAAATCTTTGGCCTTGCCACCTTGCACCACGTACTTGAGGTCGATGTCCCGTTCCCAGTGCTTGGCGTTCTTGCCGTCGGCGCTGTACCAGGATGAGTAGCCACGGCTGTCCGGATCCACCGTGGTCAGGTCGGTCTTGCCGCTGATGTACGACACCGCCGAGGTCAGGCCCGGCAGGCCCAGCCCGATAAAGTCATAGGCGTACTTGAGCTTCCACGAACGTTCGTTGGGGCCGTTGAAGTCCGAGTATTGCTGGGAGTTATCCAGGTAGATGCTATCGCCCTGGCTGATGTAGTCGAACGGCGTGTTGCCGTTGACCCGCTGGTAGGCGGCGGTGACGCTGTGATTGCCCACGCCGACGGTGAAATGCAGGCTGTAGGTGTTGTTGTCGATGTTACCCAGCAGGGCTTTGCCGGTGTCCTGGGTGTGATAGTAGTGCAGACCCGGGTTCAAGCTGACCAGTTCGTTCAGTTGCCAAGTGTAGTCCAGGTCGTAGTAGTACTGGTTCCAGATGTCCTTGAGTTCGGACGCGTACAGGTTGCTGGTCAGCCCCGGCAGGCCGCTGAAGGACACGCCGGCCCAGTCCAGGTGCTGGCTGTCTTCACCGTTGGGCAAGGCGCCGTAGCTGGTGCCGATGCGTCGGTGGCCGCTCTGGTTGTAGAGCTTGGTGAAGCTGGCCTGGCCGCCTTCGAACATCCAGCCGTCCAGGCTGTGGTTGGTCAGGCTCACGCCGCGAAAGGTCTGGGGCAGCATGCGGGTCATGCCACCGGCAATCACCGGGTTATTGAGGAACAGGTCGCCGGCTTTCAGCTCGGTGTCGAAGGCGCGCATTTTCAGGGTGGCGCCGGCGGTGGAGAACGAGCCGGGGGCTTTACCGTTGCCGGAGCTCACCGGCAGGATGCTGGAACCGTCGGTGCCGCCACCGCCGTCGAGCTTGAGGCCGAGCATGGCGTTGGCGTCCAGGCCAAAGCCGACGATGCCTGGGGTGTAGCCGGATTCAAAAATCCCGATAACGCCCTGGCCCCATTCCTTGCTGTCATCGGTGTGAGTGTTGCGGCGGTCGCGGTTCATGTAGTAGTTGCGGGTGTTGATCTTGAAGCTGGAACCTTCGACGAAACCGTCGGTGGCCGGGGTGTCTGCCGCGTGGGCAAGGGGAACGATCGTTGCAGCAATCGCGAGGAATAACGGGGTGAACGTCAGCGAGGTTTTCACCGGTGGAGCTCCTTTGGGTCAATCGAAACCGGCCAGTGTTGTTGGGGTTCCTGGCCTTTTTTCAGCGCAAAAAAAAGCCGCTGAACTCAGCGGCTTTAAGACAGATTCCCAGTGTAGAGCCCTGGAAATAAGTCGAGGGAAATCGGGGGAGAGCGGGTCAGTCTTAACCGCTGCGCTCGTCGATGCGACAAATTAGCGCAGGTGAGCGGTGCGATATAGAGTGTAACAAGATAATGACTGTTGCCCAAATCGCAACAGTCTGGCTTTGCGGGTGTGGGGCGTCCTGACAACCCCTACCCAAGAATGTTAGCGTGCTTGCCATTCCCACGTAGTCGATGAGCCCGCCTTCCATGAAAAAGACTGTCCTCGCCTTCAGCCGCGTCACCCCGGAAATGATCGAACGCCTGCAACAGGATTTCGATGTCATCGCCCCCAACCCCAAGCTGGGCGACATCAATGCCCAGTTCAACGAAGCCTTGCCCCATGCCCATGGCCTGATCGGCGTAGGCCGCAAGCTGGGCCGCGCGCAACTGGAAGGCGCGAGCAAACTGGAAGTGGTTTCCAGCGTGTCGGTGGGCTACGACAACTACGACCTGGCGTACTTCAATGAGCGCGGGATCATGCTTACCAACACTCCGGACGTGCTCACCGAAAGCACCGCCGACCTGGCGTTTGCCCTGCTGATGAGCAGCGCCCGCCGCGTCGCCGAACTGGACGCCTGGACCAAGGCCGGCCAGTGGAAAGCCAGCGTCGGCGCGCCGTTGTTTGGCTGTGATGTACACGGCAAGACCCTGGGCATTGTCGGCATGGGCAACATCGGCGCGGCCATCGCCCGTCGGGGTCGCCTGGGTTTCAATATGCCGATTCTGTACAGCGGCAACAGCCGCAAGACCGAACTGGAACAGGAACTCGGCGCGCAATTTCGTAGCCTCGACCAGTTGCTGGCCGAAGCCGACTTCGTCTGCCTGGTGGTGCCGCTGAGTGAGAAAACCCGCCACCTGATCAGCCATCGCGAGCTGGGGTTGATGAAGTCCAGTGCGATCCTGGTGAACATCTCCCGTGGCCCGGTGGTGGATGAGCCGGCGCTGATCGAGGCCCTGCAAAACCAGACCATCCGTGGCGCCGGCCTGGATGTGTATGAGCAGGAGCCGCTGTCCGAGTCGCCGCTGTTCCAGCTGAGCAATGCCGTGACCCTGCCGCACATCGGTTCGGCCACCAACGAGACCCGCGAAGCCATGGCCAACCGTGCCCTGGAAAACCTGCGCAGTGCGCTGTTGGGCCAGCGTCCGCAGGATTTGGTGAACCCGCAGGTGTGGAAGGGCTGATCACTGCTTGTTGTAGGTAGGCGCGAGCTTGCTCGCGAAGAACCTGAAGGCCATGTGTTTATTCAGGCTGCCCGCGTTATCGTTGACGTTCTTCGCGGGCAAGCCGGCTCCTACAGTTTTCAGCGTGCGAGTCGATAACGGTCTATAGATCGTCATTCGTGATCCACAGAAGGTTTTTATGTCCACCACCAAAGCTCGCGCAGACTCACTCTCGCTTCTGCTCTTTACCTTGCGCAGTGGCAAGCTGATGGCGATCAACCTGTTGAAAGTCAGTGAAATCATTCCCTGCCCGCCGCTGACCAAGCTGCCGGAGTCGCACCCCCACGTCAAAGGCATCGCCACCTTGCGCGGCGCCGCCTTGTCGGTGATCGACCTGAGCCGGGCACTGGGGGAAATGCCCCTGCAAGACCCCGACGGCGGCTGCCTGATCGTCACCGATGTCAGCCGTTCCAAGCAGGGCCTGCATGTGCAGGCAGTGAGCAAGATCGTGCACTGCCTGACCACCGACATTCGCCCGCCGCCGTTTGGCTCGGGCGGCACGCGTTCGTTTATCACCGGCGTGACCCAGGTCGAAGGCGCCCTGGTGCAAGTGCTGGACATCGAAAAAGTCATCCACGGCATCGCTCCGGCGCAGATCGAAGCGGCGCCCACCGATCTGACCATGGAAGAAGCCGAAGTGCTGGGCAACGCCCGAATCCTGGTGGTGGACGACAGCCAGGTGGCCCTGCAGCAATCGGTGCACACCCTGCGCAACCTCGGCCTCACCTGCCACACGGCCCGCAGTGCCAAGGAGGCGATTGACCGTTTGCTGGAACTGCAAGGCACCGTCGAGCAAATCAACGTGGTGGTCTCGGACATCGAAATGTCCGAAATGGACGGCTACGCCTTCACCCGTACCCTGCGGGAAACCCCGGACTTCCAGGACCTCTACGTGCTGCTGCACACCTCCCTGGACAGTGCGATGAACAGCGAAAAAGCCCGCCTGGCCGGCGCCAACGCGGTGCTGACCAAGTTCTCCTCCCCCGAACTGACCAAGTGCCTGGTGATCGCCGCCCAGACCGTTGCACAGCAGGGCCTCTGACCGGTGGGAGCGTATTTCCAGCTGCTGCGTCGCGACCTCACCGGTAGCCTGCCCGCTCCGCAGTGGCCGGCGGACATCCAGCTGGATCATTACCACGAAGCCATGGCTCCGGCGATCCACGCGGTATTGAGCCTGGTCCAGGAACAAGGCGGCGGACGTGTCGGTTCCCTTGAGCATTGGCGTCAGCAGTTCGTTACCGATGCCGAGTTCGATCCAAAACTGTGCCTGGTGGCGAGTAACGCCAGCGGCATCCTGGGTGTGTCCCAATGCTGGACCAGCGCCTACATCAAGAACCTGGCTATTCATCCCTGTGCCCAGGGCATGGGGTTGGGCCGGGCGTTATTGCTGCACACCTTCCAGGTGTTCAAGCAACGGGGCGAGGCGTTTGTCGACCTCAAGGTGCTGGAGTCCAACCTGCGGGCCCGCCGCCTGTATGAAAATGCCGGGATGGTGTTTGTGCTTCGGGACCTTGTCCCCGAAGACTGAGGACGCTGGCGCATAACTTGCTTTGCACAGAGGCAGAACGGTGAACAGAGGCAAAAACCCGCCGCCGTTCATGAGTGCCTTCTGACCTTGCCTGGTGACAGATCCTCCATGAATACCCACTTTTCCTGCGTCGGTTGCGGCAAATGCTGCACTGACCACCATGTGCCCCTGACCCTCGAAGAAGCCCGCCGTTGGGCGGCTGACGGCGGTAATGTCATCGTGCTGGTGGAGGGTTTCCTGGGCACCGGCCTTGGCCTGCCCGAGTTGCAGCGCGAGCACGCACAACGCCGTTCCGCCATCGTGCCCAGCGGCAATACCGAAGCGTATGTGGCCATCACCTTTGCCGCCTATAACGCCGGGCGCTGCCGGAATCTTGACGAGGACAACCTTTGCCGCATTTACGAGCGGCGGCCGTTGGTGTGCCGCATCTACCCGATGGAGATCAACCCGCACATCCCGCTGAACCCGGGCGCCAAGGACTGCCCGCCGGAATCCTGGGAGCAGGGGCCGGCGCTGATCGTGGGGGGCGAGTTGATGGACAAGGAGCTGGCCGAGTTGATCAGCCGGTCACGCCAGGCTGATCGCGACGATATCCAGGCCAAGGAAGCGGTGTGTGGGTTGCTGGGCATCCATACCACGGCACTCAAGGGTGATGGATTTACCGCGTACCTGCCGGACATGGGCCTGTTTGCCCAGGCGATCGAATTGGCGACCCAAGAGGCCGTGCCGGCCAATGAGTGGGTGTTTCATGTGTCCGGGATGGATATTGCCGAGCAATTGCTGGACGCCGGCGCCCGGATTGCCACCGAGGTGCCGGCCAACTATGCGTTCATTTCGTTGCGGGTGGCTTGAGCTAAACGCTGGCCAGGCACTCGATTTCAACCCGGGCATCCAGTATTAATCCGCCCGCCGCAAAGGTCGTCCGAGTAGGAAGACGATCCGCTGGAAAGTAGCGGGCATAGACCTTATTCATGGCCGCGAAGTCGTTGATGTCGGCAAGGATCACCGTGCATTTGGCGACCCTGTCCATGCCCAGCCCTTTGTCCTTGAGTGTGCTGCGTAATGTTTCCAAGGCCTTGGCTGTTTGTGCGCCAATGCCTCCGTTGACCAGTTTGCCGCGCTCATCGAGTCCCAGCAGCCCGGAGATGTAGAGGGTTTGCCCCACTTGTACCGTTTGCGAGAAAGGCAATCCACCCTCCGCCGGCGTGTACAACATCGGGACTGGGTCGCTGTTTGACGCCTGCAGATAACGCTGGGTAATCAGCGAGTACTGGCCACTGTCTTTCAAGCGTTGCAGCGCCTGGTTCAGCGCCATACGCAGGTCGGGTTCGTTCTTGCGAACCCCGATGGCGACGCCACTGCCGAGCATTTCATCGACAATGCCCAAGCCCGCGAACTCAAAATCGGCACCCTCGGGCTTTTTCAGCAACGCGTCGGAGATCTCGATGGTGTCTTGCAGGGTTGCGTCGATACCGCCTGCCAGAAGGCTGCTGATCAGCTCGGCATTCAGGTTGAAACTGCGTACCACCACGCCATGGGGTACCCACCGCGCCAAGGCATAGGCTTCTCGGCTGGTGCCCGCCAGGACGCCAATCCGTTTGCCTTGAAGCGCTTTGGGATCAGGCACAAGCCCAAGACGTTTGCGGGCGACCAGCTTGGTTTCCAGAGGGTAGAGATTATCGGTGAAGTCGATTTTCTGCCGCCGTGCCGGGGTAGCCGACATGGGCATGATCGCATCGAATCGACGCGCCTCGAGTGCTGCCAGGTTGGTTGCATAATCTTGATCGACCCACACGCAACGCGCCTTGAGTTCGGCACACAGAGCGTTGCCCAGCTCTATGTTCAGCCCGACTAGCTCACCTTGGGCATTGCGGCTTTCAAACGGCGGTACCAGCGCCTCAACTCCGAAGCGTATCTCGGTCAGCCCTTTTTCTGTCGCGTACGTTACAGAGCACAAGGTGCCTGTGACCGCAGATAAAACCAGTGCCAATAGCATTCTCAGGGATATCATTTGCCTGTCCTGTAGGAAGAAAAGTGGAGGGGCCTCTGGCCCCGTTACCGGCGCCTGCCCCCCAGGGAGCTTCAACAGCCACACCCAGGCCTTCAATCAAGGCGCTTCCTTTCTTCCCGTAGGAATTGACTCAAAATCCAGTCGGACTTTTTTGGCCTAGCGTCGCTTGCCCCAGAACTCCTCCGCCAGCCGCCGCAGGTCATCCGCCAGCCCCGCCACATCCCCTGAGCTGAGCTGGCTCTGCTGACCCGCGTTGACCGTCACTTCCCCTGCATTGCGAATGCCGATGATGTTGCGGTTGATGTCCTCGCTGACCGCGCTTTGCTCTTCCACCGCCGCCGCAATCTGCTGGCTCATGGCGGTAATCTGCGTCACCCGCTGGCTGATCCCGTCCAACGCGGCGGCAGCGCGTTGGGCCTGGTCGACGCTGGCCTCGACATGCTGGCTGCTTTGCGCCATGGCCTGCACCGCATCCCGGGCGCCGCCTTGCAGGGTGCTGATCATGCGCTGGATTTCATTGGTCGACTGCTGCGTACGCTGGGCCAGCCCACGCACTTCATCGGCTACCACGGCAAACCCGCGCCCCTGATCTCCGGCCCGTGCGGCTTCAATGGCGGCATTGAGCGCCAGGAGGTTGGTCTGCTCGGCAATCGCCCGGATCACTTCCAGCACCCCGGAAATATCGCCGCTGTGGCTTTCCAGTTGATGGATCACGTCGGTGGCGCGCGCCAGCTCCTGGGATAACCGCAGCACCGCGTCGCGGCTTTCATCCACCCGTTGATGACCTTCCCGGGTCTCGCTGCCGGCCTGGTCAGCGGCCTTGGAGGCCTGCAGCGCATGCTCGGCAACTTGCGCCACGCTGGCGGCCATTTGATTGATTGCGGCGGCGACCTGGTCCGTCTGGGACTGTTGGCCGAGGCTGCTGGTGTGGCTGCTGTCCAGTTGTTGCACCAGCGCTGCGGCGTGCCCGGACAGGCGTTGCGAGGCATCGCCAATCCGGCCGACCACCGCGCCCACCTGGGCTTCCAGCATCTGCATGGCGAACTCGATGCGCCCGAACTCATCCCCGCGTCCGGTGTAGATCGCCTGGCTCAGCGGGTTGTCGGCAATCAACCGGGCCCGCTGGTTCAACTGTGCGAGGGGCCGCAACAAACCATGCACGCCCATCACCCCTACGGCACACACCGCCGTGACCGCCAGCAGTTGCCAGGTCAGCGGATAAGTTGCCAGCCCAAGGCCCAATGCCCAGGTTGCGGCGCAGGTCCCCAAGACCCATGCCGACAGCTTGAAGGTCGTGCCCACCACGGGCCGTGCTCGCCGAGTGCCGGCACGCAACCGGGCATAGAGCTGCTCGGCCATTTGCACCCGACGGGGATCGGGCTTGGTGCGCACTGACTGATACTCCACCGTCACGCCGTCCCGGGTGACCGGCGTGGCGTAGGCACTGACCCAGTAGTGATCGCCGTTCTTGCAGCGGTTTTTCACCATGCCCATCCACGAGCGGCCGCTCTTCAACACCTGCCACATGTGCGCAAAGGCAGCGGGTGGCATGTCCGGGTGACGCAGCAGGTTGTGCGGCGTCCCCAACAGCTCTTCGCGGCTGTAGCCGCTGATATCGATGAAGTCCTGGTTGGCGTAGGTAATTGTGCTAGTCAGGTCGGTGGTCGAGAGGATATTGGCGCCGGGGGCAAAGTCCACATTTCGACCGGTGACGGGCAAATTGATCTTCATGGAAACGCGCGCTCGTGATTGTTGGAGGAGTCGGCAGGGCGTCGACTCTAAGCGCACGGGTTGGGCAAATACTGATCCAGCTCATGTTCGGTGCAATTAATTGGCCATTACGGCCTGGCGGGCGGTGCATCAAGCCGGTAGGGCTCGAGGATGCGCTGGTACTCGCCGCTTTGCTTCAGTTGCTCAAGGGCACAATTGAGGGTGTTGCGCAATGCCGTATCGGGCTTGCGCAACGCAATCCCCACGCCGTTGCCCAACAGTTCGGCAGAGATGGCGGGGCCGAGGAAGTCGAAATTCTGGCCCTCGGGGGTGTCGAGCAGCGCCTCACGGATTTCCACCATACCTTGCAAGGTGGCATCGATGTCCCCCGCCAACAGGCTGCGGATCAGTTCGTCGTTGCGCCAGAAACCCTTGATGATGACGCCTTTCGGCGCCCACTTCGCCAGGGCAAAGGCTTCGCGGTTGCTGCCTACCAGCACGCCCACGCGCTTGCCCTTCAGCGACTTTGGAGTTGGCTTTAAACCTGATTTCCTGCGGGCCACCAGACGCGTGGTGATCGGATAAAGGTCATCGGTGAAATTTACCTGCTGGTGCCGCCTCGACGTTGGGGCCATGCCCATGATTGCGTCGAATTGCCTGGCTTCAAGGGCAGGGTAATTTTCCACGAGGATTTGGTCGACCCAGGTGCACCGCACATTGAGCTGTATGCACAGGGCGTTGCCCAATTCGATGTTCAGCCCGACCAGTTGGCCCTCTTGATTGCGGCTTTGGAAAGGAGGGAATTGTGCGGCGACGGCGAAACGAATTTCGCGCCGTGGTTGATCACTGGCCGCAGTGGTGGAGAAAACGCTGACCATCAGCGACAACAGTACGACACAGGTGCGTATAGGAAACACGGGGACGTCCTTTTCCGGAAAACCAGCTTTACCCCGCCTGGCCCCGAGCAAAAGCGTCGGGGCAGGTGGGTGTCGTGCAAGCTTTCAAGAATTGGCCGCAGGCCTACAAGGCGAAACTTCAGTAACTGTTGTAGGCATAAATCGTCATTGCGAAGGATTTATTACCGGTCAGCGCTTGCCCATCGAGCGACGGGTGCCGGGTGGTGCCATGCCCGGGCTCTTGGTATGGCCGTTCTTCGCGCCATTTTTGTACCACGGCTGGCTGGCGTTTTTCGCCCCGGCCAGTTCGCCCGGCTTGAACGGAAACTTGAATGCCGGGATCTCGGCCTTGGTTTCGCCTTCGACGCTGTCAGGATTGGCCTGTTGGTCGATGTCGACCGCTTCAACAGCGGGTTGTGTCGGGGAATTCATGGAAGCTCCGGGGAGTACTGAAAATGACGCGGGCCCGACTTGCAGGCCACACCGTCGCGCAGTATACCTGCGCGCCTCGGATCTTTAACCACTGCTCGTACGAATGGTCGGACTTTACTGACGGCGCTGTCAGTTAGCAGTCACTTTGCTGACCGGGTTGGCGGGCTATAAAGAACCATCATTCTTCCGATCCTTTGCCCTGGCGCCTCACCCCATGCACATTCAACGAAAACCTGCCTTGATCGTGGGCGTCCTTGTGGTACTGGCCGTGGTTGCCTGGGTGGTGACCCGCCCGGCCAAGACCAAACTGACTGCGTCAGCAGCGATTCCGGTGCGTGTGATCAGCGTCAAACAGCAGGACATCCCGGGGTTTGTCAGCGGCATCGGCTCGGTGCTGTCGTTGCACAGCGTGGTGATTCGCCCGCAGATCGACGGCATCCTCACCAAATTGCTGGTCAAGGAAGGTCAGCTGGTGAAGGCCGGTGACCTGCTGGCCACCATTGATGACCGCTCGATCCGCGCCAGCCTGGACCAGGCCAAGGCGCAACTCGGGGAAAGCCAGGCGCAACTGCAAGTCGCGCTGGTCAACCTCAAGCGCTACAAGGAACTGAGCATCGACGACGGCGTGTCCAAGCAGACCTATGACCAGCAACAAGCCCTGGTCAACCAGCTCAAGGCCACGGTACAAGGTAACCAGGCGGCCATTGATTCGGCCCAGGTGCAGCTTTCCTACACGCAAATCCGCTCTCCGGTCACAGGGCGCGTCGGGATTCGCACGGTGGATGAAGGCAACTTCCTGCGCATGAGCGATACCCAGGGCTTGTTCTCCGTGACCCAGATTGACCCGATTGCCGTCGAGTTCTCCCTGCCGCAACAAATGCTGCCGACCCTGCAACGCCTGATCGCCGCGCAACTGCCCGCCGACGTCAACGCCTACATGGGCGCCGACACCGACGGCCAGACCGGCGACCTGCTGGGGGAAGGTCGTCTGAGCCTGATCGACAACCAGATCAGCGGCACCACCGGCACCATCCGCGCCAAGGCCGAGTTCAGCAACGGGGCGCAAAAACTCTGGCCGGGGCAACTGGTGACAATCCGCATCCAGACCGCCTTGCACAAGAACGCCCTGGTTGTGCCACCCACTGTGGTGCAGCGCGGCCTGGATTCGCACTTCGTGTACCGGCTCAAGGGTGACAAGGTAGAGGTGGTGCCGGTGCAGGTGCTGTATCAGAACAGCGACATGAACATCCTCCAGGGTGTGCAGGCCGGCGACGTGCTGGTCAGCGACGGCCAGTCACGGCTCAAGGCAGGCGCTCAGGTCGACGTGCTCAAGGAACCGCCGCAGGTGATCCAGACCGTTGATGCCAAGGTGCAGCCATGAGTGGCAGTCGCTCGCCGTCGGCCTGGTGCGTCGACCACCCGGTCGCCACCTTGCTGCTGACCTTCGCCCTGGTACTGCTCGGGATGATTGCCTTCCCACGGCTGGCCATCGCCCCACTGCCGGAAGCCGAGTTTCCGACGATCCAGGTCAGCGCCACGCTGCCCGGCGCCAGCCCGGACACCATGGCGTCCTCCGTGGCCACACCGCTGGAAGTGCAATTCAGCGCCATCCCCGGCATGACCCAGATGACCTCCAGCAGTGCCTTGGGCTCCAGCCTCCTGACCTTGCAATTCACCCTTACCAAGAGCATCGACACCGCCGCGCAAGAAGTGCAGGCGGCGATCAACACCGCGTCCGGCAAACTGCCCAGCGACATGCCGAGCCTGCCGACCTGGAAGAAGGTCAACCCGGCGGACAGCCCGGTGCTGATTCTCAGCGTCAGCTCCGACAGCATGCCCAGCACCGAGCTGAGTGACTACGTGGAAACCCTGCTGGCCCGTCAGATCAGCCAGATTGACGGCGTCGGCCAGATCAACATCACCGGCCAGCAACGCCCGGCCATCCGGGTGCAGGCGTCGGCCGATAAACTCGCGGCCATCGGCCTGACCCTGGCAGACGTGCGCCTGGCGATCCAGCAGTCGAGCCTGAACCTGGCCAAGGGCGCGATCTACGGCGAGAACAGCGTGTCGACCCTGTCGACCAACGACCAGTTGTTCCATCCCGAGGATTACGCCCAACTGATTGTGTCCTACAAGAATGGGGCACCGGTACAACTGCGGGATATCGCCAAAGTCGTCAACGGTTCGGAAAACGCCTACGTGCAGGCCTGGTCCGGCGACACGCCCGGGGTCAACCTGGTGATCTCTCGCCAGCCCGGCGCGAATATCGTCGAGACCGTGGACCGCATTCAAGCCGAGCTGCCACGCCTGCAAGCCATGTTGCCGGCCTCGGTGCAGGTCAGCGTATTGACGGACCGCACCAAGACCATCCGCGCGTCCCTGCACGAAGTGGAAGTGACCCTGCTGATCGCCATCCTGCTGGTGGTGGCGGTGATGGCGCTGTTCCTGCGCCAGTTGTCCGCCACGTTGATCGTGTCCAGCGTGCTCGGTGTGTCGCTGGTCGCCAGTTTTGCGTTGATGTACCTGATGGGCTTCAGCCTGAACAACCTGACCCTGGTGGCGATCGTGATCGCCGTGGGGTTTGTGGTGGACGATGCCATCGTGGTGGTGGAGAACATTCACCGCCACCTGGAAGCCGGCCTCGACAAGCGCGAAGCGGCGATCAAGGGCGCGGGTGAAATCGGTTTTACCGTGGTGTCCATCAGCTTCTCGCTGGTGGCGGCGTTTATTCCGCTGTTGTTCATGGGCGGTGTGGTCGGGCGGTTGTTCAAGGAGTTTGCACTGACGGCCACCTCGACCATCCTGATTTCGGTGGTGGTCTCACTGACCCTGGCGCCGACCCTGGCCGCGCTGTTCATGCGCGCCCCGACCCATCACGCCCATGACAAACCCGGCTTCAGCGAACGCCTCCTCGCCGGCTATGCGCGCAATCTGCGCCGCGCCCTGGCCCACCAACGCACCATGGCCGCGATCTTTATCGTGACCCTGGCGCTGGCGGTGGTCGGCTACGTGTTTATCCCCAAGGGTTTCTTCCCGGTACAAGACACCGGCTTCGTCCTCGGCACCAGCGAAGCGGCGGCCGACGTGTCGTTCCCGGACATGGTCGCCAAGCACAAGGCGATCGCCGAGATCGTCAAGGATGACCCGGCGGTGGAAGCGTTTTCCCATTCGGTGGGCGTGACCGGCAGCAACCAGACCATCGCCAACGGCCGATTCTGGATCGCCTTGAAAGATCGCGGGGACCGCGACGTGTCGGCCAGCCAGTTTATCGACCGGATCCGCCCGAAACTGGCGAAAGTGCCGGGCATCGTGCTGTACCTGCGTGCCGGCCAGGACATCAACTTAAGCTCCGGCCCCAGCCGCGCCCAGTACCAGTACGTGCTCAAGAGCAACGACGGCCCGACCCTGAACACCTGGACCCAGCGCCTCACCGAAAAACTGCGGGCCAACCCAGCGTTCCGCGACCTGTCCAACGACTTGCAGCTCGGTGGCAGCATCACCCACATCAGCATCGACCGTCAGGCCGCGGCGCGTTTTGGCCTCACCGCCACCGATGTGGACCAGGCGCTGTACGACGCCTTCGGCCAGCGCCAGATCAACGAATTCCAGACCGAGATCAACCAGTACCAAGTGGTGCTGGAGCTGGACACCCAGCAACGCGGCAAGGCCGAAAGCCTGAACTACTTCTACCTGCGCTCGCCGCTGACCAACGAGATGGTGCCGCTGTCGGCGGTGGCCAAGGTCGACCCGCCTACCATAGGGCCGTTGTCCATCAGCCATGACGGTATGTTCCCGGCGGCCAACCTGTCGTTCAACCTGGCGCCGGGCGTGGCGTTGGGGGATGCGGTGATCATGCTCAACCAGGCCAAGAACGAAATCGGCATGCCGACTACCATCATCGGCAACTTCCAGGGTGCGGCCCAGGCGTTCCAGAGTTCGTTGGCCAGCCAGCCCTGGCTGATCCTCGCGGCACTGGTGGCGGTCTACATTATCCTGGGGGTGCTGTACGAGAGCTTCGTGCACCCGCTGACGATTATCTCCACCTTGCCGTCGGCGGGGTTGGGGGCGCTGATCATGCTGTCACTGATGGGCCAGGACTTTTCCATCATGGCCCTGATCGGCCTGGTGCTGCTGATCGGGATTGTGAAGAAGAACGGTATCCTGATGATCGACTTCGCCCTGGACGCCCAACGCGTACGCGGCCTGCCGCCTGAAGAGGCGATTTATGAAGCCTGTGTCACGCGGTTCCGGCCGATCATCATGACCACCCTCGCGGCGCTGCTGGGTGCGGTACCGTTGATGCTGGGCTCCGGCCCCGGTGCAGAAATGCGCCAGCCACTTGGTATTGCGGTGGTGGGCGGGTTGCTGGTGAGCCAGGCGCTGACGCTGTTCACCACGCCGGTCATATACTTGTACCTTGAGAAGTTTTTCCATAGACCCAAACCAGCTCCCCAGCTGGCAACCACACACTGAGGCTGAGGCCCCGTCCTGGAACAAAAGGCTCATGCGTGTACTGATTATTGAAGACGAAGAAAAAACCGCCGACTACCTGCACCGCGGCCTGACGGAACAAGGCTATACCGTCGACGTCGCCCGTGAAGGTGTCGAAGGTTTGCACCTGGCCCTGGAGAACGATTACGCGGTGATCGTGCTCGACGTGATGCTGCCCGGCCTGGATGGCTTTGGCGTATTGCGCGCGCTGCGGGCGCGCAAGCAGACGCCGGTGATCATGCTCACCGCCCGCGAGCGCGTGGAAGACCGCATTCGCGGCCTGCGGGAAGGGGCGGACGATTACCTCGGCAAGCCATTCTCGTTCCTCGAGTTGGTGGCGCGTCTGCAAGCCCTGACCCGTCGCAGCGGCGGGCACGAGCCGGTGCAGGTGACCATCGCCGACCTGTGGATCGACCTGATCAGCCGCAAGGCCAGTCGCAACGGCGTTCGCCTGGACCTGACCGCCAAGGAGTTCTCGCTGCTCAGCGTATTGGCCCGGCGCCAGGGTGAAATCCTGTCCAAGACTTCGATTGCAGAAATGGTCTGGGACATCAATTTCGACAGCGACGCCAACGTGGTGGAAGTGGCGATCAAGCGCCTGCGGGCCAAGCTCGACGGGCCGTTCGAACAGAAGCTGCTGCACACCATCCGCGGCATGGGTTATGTGCTGGAGAACCGCAGTGTCGGCTAACTCCATCGCCCTGCGCCTGAGCGGCATGTTCACCCTGGTGGCGCTGCTGATCTTCCTGTTGATCGGTGGCGCGCTGTATCAGCAGGTGGACAAAGGCCTGGGCCTGTTGCCTGGTGCCGAGCTGGATGCACGTTACAGCGTGCTGGAGTCTTCGGTGAACCGCTTTGGTACGCCGGATCACTGGGCGAAGATCACTGCCAAGCTCAAGCTGCTGGGTGAGGAAGACAAGCGCATCCGCTTCTGGGTGGTGAGCAGCGATCCGACCTACGAATACGGCAACCCGGACGCGCAGATTCGCGCTTTCGCCGCAGGGCCGACGGGCAAGCGGGACTTGCGCCTGCCGGGTCAGGCGTATCCATTCAAAGTGCTGGTCAGCCAGTTCCCGGCCAAGGACCAGCGTCCGCCGCTGCGTTTCCTGATCGCCGTAGACACCGAGAACTTTCGCGCCACCCAGCATCAACTGCTGGTGGCGCTGATCAGCCTGGCGTTTGTTGGCGTGGTGTTGGCGTCGCTGCTGGGGTTCTGGGTCGCACGTATCGGCCTCAAGCCGCTGATCAAACTGTCGGATGAGGCGCAGAAACTCGCGCCGCCGAAACTCTCCGGGCGCCTGCAATTGTCGCCGTTGCCGCCGGAGCTGAAGCAGTTCGTCAATTCCTTCAACTCGACCCTGGAGCGGGTGGAACAGGCGTATTCGCGCCTGGAGTCCTTCAATGCCGACGTGGCCCATGAACTGCGCTCACCGCTGACCAACCTGATCGGCCAGACCCAGGTGGCGCTGACCCGTGGGCGTTCGGCCGAGCATTATTTCGAGGTGCTGCAATCGAACCTCGAAGAGCTGGAACGGTTGCGTTCGATCATCAACGACATGCTGTTTTTGGCCAGCGCCGACCAGGGCAGCAAGGCCACCAAGTTGATCAGCAGTTCGCTGGCGGATGAAGTGGCGACCACCCTGGACTATCTGGACTTCATCCTCGAGGACGCTCAGGTGCAGGTGCGTGTGAGCGGTGATGCCCAGGTGCAGATCGAGAAGGCGCACTTGCGCCGGGCGTTGATCAATCTGTTGAGCAATGCGGTGCAGCATACGGCGCCTGGCCGGGTGATCGAGGTAAAGATCGAAGTAGTGGAAGATCACGTGGCGATCGGAGTGACCAACCCCGGCGATGAGATTGCCAGCGAGCATCTGCCCCGGTTGTTCGAGCGGTTCTATCGGGTGGACGCGTCCCGCCGCAATAGCGGGGCGAATCACGGCTTGGGGCTGGCGATCGTCAAGGCGATCGCGCTGATGCACGGCGGGGATGTGTTTGTACGCAGCGAGGGCGGCGGCAACACCTTTGGCATTACGCTGCCGGTGTAGCGGCTGACCCCCTCAGTTACTCAGTCGTACGCCGCCCAAACTGCCACTGAGCTCATAGGCCGCCAGTTCCGCCTGATGCGCGGCCATGATTTCCGGCAGGGAGCTGCGCAGGTATTCCACCCACGTCTTGATCTTCGCATCCAGGTATTGGCGCGACGGGTAGATGGCGTACAGGTTGAGTTCCTGGGAGCGGTAGTTGGGCATCACCCGCACGAGGGTGCCGTTGCGCAGGCCTTCAATCGCCGCATACACCGGCAACAGGCCAACGCCCATGCCGCTGGTGATTGCGGTCTTCATCGCATCTGCGGAGTTCACCAGGAAGGGTGAGCTGTTGATCGCCACGCTCTCCTGGCCCTCGGGCCCGTTGAACGACCACTTATCCAGCTGAATCACCGGGCTGACCAGGCGCAAGCAGGCGTGGTTGAGCAGGTCGCTGGGCCGTTGTGCACAGCCATTGGCCTTGACGTAAGCCGGCGAGGCACAGGCGATGCTGTAAGTTATCCCCAGGCGTTGCGAGACAAACCCCGAATCCGGCAGTTCGCTGGCGAGCACGATGGACACGTCGTAGCCCTCGTCCAACAGGTCGGGCACGCGGTTGGCCATGGTCAGGTCAAAGGTCACGTCCGGGTGGGTGCGGCGGTAGCGGGCAATCGCATCGATCACGAAGTGCTGGCCGATGCCGGTCATGGTGTGCACTTTCAACTGCCCGGCGGGGCGTGCGTGAGCGTCGCTGGCTTCGGCCTCGGCTTCCTCGACGTACGCCAGGATCTGCTCGCAACGCAGCAAATAGCGCTTGCCGGCCTCGGTCAGGGCGATACGGCGGGTGGTGCGGTTGAGCAAACGGGTTTGCAGATGGGCCTCAAGGTTGGAGACCGCGCGCGAGACGTTGGCCGTGGTGGTGTCCAGTTGCACGGCGGCGGCGGTGAAGCTGCCGGCTTCGGCCACACAACTGAAGGCGCGCATGTTTTGCAAGGTGTCCATTAAGGTGCTCTCAGGGGAGATGGCAAATTGTGACACGAAGTTGCAGGATCCAGTGATCCCTACCAAAAGATTATCGCCTGAACGGTAACAAAGATTCACAAGAATCCCACCTTATCGCCATCCGGCCCGCCCCTTAGAATTGCGCCACCTTCCCCGCAACACCCTCTCAGGAATTCGCAGCAGTGCCGCGTCGCATCAGCAGAGAGCTGAAGACTCTCAGTGTTTGGGCCTTATCGTTAGCAATCAGCGGCTGCATCGGAACCGGAGGAATTGCCCCTCAAGGCCAGTCACTCGTCGCCAATACATTGGCCACCGACGAGGCGATCAAAAGCGCCGCCCAGGACGCCCACTGGCCCACCGCGCAATGGTGGCAAGCCTACGGCGATCCGCAACTCAACCACTGGATCGACCTCGCCGTGCAAGGCAGCCCGAGCATGGCCATGGCCGCTGCTCGTGTACGTGAAGCCCGGGCCATGGCCGGGATCGCCGAGTCGGCCGAGTCGTTGCAGGTCAATGGTGACGCCACGCTCAAGCGCCATAACTGGCCGAGCGATCAGTTCTACGGCCCGGGCGCGCTGGACAATTCCACCACCTGGGACAACAACGCGTCCCTGGGCTTGAGCTATGCCCTCGACCTCTGGGGCCGCGAAAGCAATGCCACCGAGCGTGCCGTGGACATGGCCCACATGAGCGCCGCCGAAGCGCGCCAGGCTCAGCTCGAATTGCAGAACAACGTGGTGCGCGCCTATATCCAACTGTCGTTGCACTTCGCCCAGCGCGATATCGTGGCCGCCACCCTGGCCCAGCAACAACAGATTCTTGACCTTGCGCAAAAGCGCTTGAATGGCGGGATCGGCACCCACTTCGAAGTCAGCCAGGCCGAGACGCCGCTGCCGGAAACCCACCGGCAACTGGACGCTTTGGATGAAGCCATCGCCCTGAGCCGCAACCAGCTGGCTGCGCTGGCGGGCAAAGGGCCGGGGGAGGGCGCGCAGTTGCAGCGGCCCACCTTGTCCCTCGGTGCACCGTTGAAGCTACCGTCGACCTTGCCCGCCGAACTGCTCGGCCAGCGCCCGGACGTGGTCGCCAGTCGCTGGCAAGTGGCGGCCCAGGCCCGTGGCATTGACGTGGCGCACGCCGGTTTCTACCCCAACGTCGACTTGGTGGGCAGCCTCGGCTACGTCGCCACCGGCGGTGGGATGCTCAGTTTCCTCACGGGTAAAAAGCTCAACTACACCGCCGGCCCGGCCATCAGCCTGCCGATCTTCGACGGCGGCCGCCTGCGCTCGCAACTGGGTGAGGCCAGCGCCGGCTACGACATCGCCGTTGCGCACTACAACCAGACGCTGGTGAACGCCCTGAAGGGCATCAGCGACCAGTTGATCCGCCGCGAGTCGATGGACAAGCAGCAGGCCTTCGCCGCTGAATCCGTGGCGTCGGCGCAGAAGACCTATGACATCGCGATGATCGCCTACCAGCGCGGCCTCACCGACTACCTCAATGTGCTGAACGCCCAGAGCCTGTTGTTCCGCCAGCAGCAGGTGCAGCAGCAGGTGCAGGCCGCACGCCTTAGTGCCCACGCCGAACTGGTGACCGCATTGGGCGGTGGCCTCGGTGCCGGCAGCGACGTGCCGCAAGACAGCAAGACGCTTCCGAGCAAGACCCCGGCGGCCCTCGCCGTGTTTGATCACTGAGTAGGATGCAATGACTCCCTTGCCTGCACCGCTGCGCTGGTTGCACTCCCTTGAGTGGCGCCGTGGTTTCTTCGACTGGGCACGCAGTGACGGCGTGACCTGGGTCTATATCTTCAAGGTGCTGATCGCTGCGTTCCTGACGCTGTGGTTGGCAATGCGCCTGGAACTGCCGCAGCCGCGCACCGCAATGATCACGGTATTTATCGTGATGCAGCCGCAGAGCGGCCAGGTATTCGCCAAGAGTTTCTACCGCTTCCTTGGCACCCTGGCGGGCTCGGCGGTGATGGTTTTTCTGATCGCCTTGTTCGCCCAGAACACGGAGCTGTTCCTCGGGTCGCTGGCGATCTGGGTGGGCATCTGTACTGCTGGCGCTACGCGCAATCGCAACTTTCGCGCCTACGGTTTTGTGCTGGCCGGCTACACTGCGGCGATGGTTGGCCTGCCGGCCCTGGCCCATCCCGACGGCGCGTTTATGGCGGCGGTGTGGCGGGTCCTGGAGATCTCCCTGGGGATTGTCTGCTCGACGCTGGTCAGCGCCGCGATCCTGCCGCAAACCGCCAGCGCCGCGATGCGTAACGCCCTGTACCAACGTTTCGGTGTGTTCGCGCTGTTCGTCACCGACGGCCTGCGCGGTCGCAGTGAGCGTGAAGGGTTTGAACGCAGCAACGTGCGCTTTATCGCCGAAGCCGTGGGCCTGGAAGGGCTGCGCAGCATCACGGTGTTCGAAGACCCGCACATGCGTCGGCGCAATGGCCGGCTGAGGCGCTTGAACAGCGAGTTCATGAGCATCACTACTCGCTTCAATGCCTTGCACCAATTGCTCGAACGCCTGCGCAGCCAAGAGGCCGATCACGTGGTGGCCGCCATCAAACCCGGCCTGCAAGACCTGGCGGAATTGCTCGACGGTTTCTCCGGCCGCGCCCTTACCAGCCCCGACGCGGCGCGCCTGGCCAATCAGTTGAATACCTATAAGGAAGGCCTGCCCGCCAAGGTGCGCAGCCTGCGCACGAGCTTCCAGGAAAGTCAGCCCAGCGACGCCGAGCAGTTGGATTTTCACACCGCCTACGAGCTGCTGTATCGCTTCGTCGACGACTTGCACAACTACGCCCAGACTCACGCGTCCCTGGCGGATCACAGCCACGAACGCGAACACTGGGACGAACCCTACACCCCGAAAACCAACTGGCTGGCCTGCGCTGCCTCGGGGATTCGCGCCTCGTTTATCCTGATTGTCCTCGGCAGCTACTGGGTGGCCACGGCCTGGCCCAGCGGCGCCACCATGACCCTGATCGCCGCCGCGACGGTGGGCCTGTCCGCCGCCACGCCCAACCCCAAGCGCATGGCGTTTCAAATGGCCTGCGGCACCTTGATCGGCGCGCTGGTGGGCTTTGTCGAAATGTTCTTCGTGTTCCCCTGGATCGACGGTTTCCCGCTGCTGTGTGTGATGCTCGCCCCAGTGATCATCTTCGGTTCGTTCCTGGCGTCGCGGCCGCAGTACGCCGGGGTGGGCGTCGGGTTGCTGATCTTCTTCAGCACCGGCTCGGTGCCGGACAACCTCACGATCTACAACCCCTACACCTTCATCAATGACTACATCGCCATGGTCATCGGCATGCTGGTGTGTGCGGCGGCGGGCGCGATCATCCTGCCGCCCAACAGTCGCTGGTTGTGGCGCCGGCTGGAGCAGGACCTGCGCGAGCAAGTGGTGTTCGCCATCAGCGGCAAGCTCAAGGGCCTGGCCTCGGGTTTCGAAAGCCGCACCCGTGACCTGCTGCACCAGGCCTACGGTTTCGCCGCCGGGCAACCCCAGGTGCAACGCAACCTGCTGCGCTGGATGTTCGTGGTGCTGGAAGTCGGCCACGCGATTATCGAGTTGCGCAAGGAACAGGCGATCTTGCCGGTGCACCCTGCGTATGCCGAATCCCAGCCGTGGCGCCAGGCGATCCGGGTGATGGGCCGCTCGTTGGTGCGGCTGTTCCTGCAACCCAGCGCCAGCAACCTGGAGCGCAGCCTGATCGCCGTGGACCATGCCATCAGCCGGGTGCAGGCCACCGACGAACCCTTCGCCCCGCACTTCGACACCTCGGCCCTGCGCCGAGTGAAAAGTTACCTGCACTTTATCCGCACCTCATTGCTGGATCCGCAATCACCCCTGGCTGCCCTCAAGTCCGAAGGACCCGCCCATGCCTCGTGAAATCGCTTTCCACGGCGTCTACATGCCCACCATGACCCTGATGTTTCTGATCGCGGCGGGCCTGGCCTGGGCCATCGACCGGTTTCTGGCCGGCTTTGACCTGTACCGTTTTTTCTGGCACTCGGCGCTGCTGCGCCTGAGCCTGTTCGCTTGCTTGTTCGGCGCCCTGGCGCTGACCGTCTACCGTTGAGAATGCCCCGATGAAAAAGTTTTTCAGCCTGTTCGCGACCTTGCTGGTACTGGCCCTGGCGATCTGGATGGGTCGTACGCTTTGGGTGCAGTACATGGAAACCCCGTGGACTCGCGATGGCCGCGTGCGCGCCGACATTATCAACGTTGCTGCCGACGTTACCGGCGAGGTGGTCAATGTCCCGGTGCGTGACAATCAACTGGTGAAAAAGGGCGACCTGCTGATGCAGATCGACCCCGAGCATTACCAGATTGCGGTCAAGCAGGCGCAATCGCTGGTAGCTTCACGCAAGGCCACCTGGGAGATGCGCAAGGTCAACGCCCACCGCCGCGCCGACCTCGATGCGCTGGTGATCTCCAAGGAAAACCGCGACGACGCCAGCAACATCGCCGACTCGGCCCTGGCGGATTACCAGCACGCGCTGGCGCAACTCGAAGCGGCCGAACTGAACCTCAAGCGCACCCAGGTTGTGGCGGCGGTGGACGGCTACGTCACCAACCTCAACGTGCACCGCGGCGACTACGCACGCATCGGTGAGGCGAAGATGGCAGTGGTGGATATGAACTCGTTCTGGGTGTACGGCTTTTTCGAAGAAACCAAGCTGCCCCACGTCAAAGTCGGAGACAAGGCCGACATGCAACTGATGAGCGGCGAAACCCTCAAGGGCCACGTGGAAAGCATCTCGCGCGGGATCTACGACCGGGACAACCCGGAGAGCCGCGAGCTGATCGCCGATGTAAACCCGACCTTCAACTGGGTGCGCCTGGCCCAGCGGGTGCCGGTGCGGATTCACATCGATGAAGTGCCGGAGGGTGTGCTCTTGGCTGCGGGGATCACCTGCACCGTGATCGTCAACCAAACACAGAACTGAATGTGGGAGCGGGCTTGCTCGCGAAAGCGGTGGATCAGGCACTCTATTCAGTGGCTGACACTCCGTATTCGCGAGCAAGCCCGCTCCCACATTTTGACCCTGTCAGGCCTGTAGAAATGTCTCGTGCAAGTGGCGCCACAGCAGGGCGCCGCTGGCCTGCTTTTCAAACACCACCGTCGATCGCCGATCGGTTTGGGCACCGCTGCCATCCACCTGCTGTTCGCGATAACTCACTGTCGCGCCACGGGCATGTCGATCAATCCCGGCAAACTCGCTGAGGCTGATCTTGAACCCGGGCCGTTTGCCGCCGGCCTGGCTGAACAGCTGGTTGAGCAGCGCAAAATCCAGTTGCTTACCTGCCGGGGTAACCATGGAAAAGTCCGGCGAAAAACGACTGAGCAAAATCTCCAGTGTTCCCTCGGGGGCAGTCCCGGCAAACCATTGCTCGATCTCGACATGGGCCTGGATCACTTCATCAAAAAAATCGCGGTAATCAATCATCGTGTGGGCTCGCTGGCAGGATGAAGCAGTGTCCGGACCTTGGACGCATCCAGGCACAGTACGGCAAATAATGGAAACAGGGTCAACGCAGCCGCAATCGCGAAGGTCGCGGTGAAGGAGCCCAGCGCGGCCAGCACCCCACTGAGCACTGCGGCGCCGAGGCAAAAACTCAATTGCCGATTGATGTTCCACAAGGCGCTGGCATGCCCCATGCGCTCGGCCGGAATGTCGAGAAAGGCCAGGGTTTGCGCGGTGCTGCTGCACAGGCTGCCGCCCAGACCCATCAGGAGGTAGGCGAGCACGATGACTGTCGGGTGTGGCTCGATCAGCAACAGGATGCCGATGGATTGCAGCAGCATGCCCGCCAACAGCAGAGGCCGAGGCCCGCAGCGATTGAACAGGTTTTTGCTCAAGGCAATCGCCAGCCCCGAGGCCAGCGCCCACGGCAGCATCAGCGCGCCGATGTGGCTGGCAGTAAACCCGAGGCCGTGCAGATAAAGAATCGCCACCAGGCTGGTGCCGATAAACACGCCCGGAATGAACAGGTAGACCAGCATCGCGACCCGCAGCATCGGGCGCCGAACCTGACGCACTATTTTGCCGAGTTCCAGCGCCGGGCGCGTCGACGCGAGCGTGTCCGCCTCCAGCCAGCACAAGGTCAACGCCAGGGTGATCAGCGCCAGCGGCAGGTTGGCGAAAAAGATCCAGCGCCACGACACACTGTCCACTACCAAGCCACCCAACGCCGGCGATAGCGCCGGTATCAGCAGCGCCACCAGCATGACTTTGGCCGTCAGTTGGCTGCGTTCTGCCGGCGCAAAATGCCGATACGCCAAGGCTTGTCCCACAGGAATCAACAAGCCACCGCCCAGGCCTTGCAGCAGGCGCCAGCCGATCAGCGCTTCAATCGACGCGGCCTGGCCCACCAGCACCGAGGCCACACCGAACAGCAGCAGGCTTACGGCAATCAGGCGTCGTTCGCCCAACAGGGCCGCCAGCCAGACGCTCAGGGGAATCACCACGGTCAGGCCGAGCATATAGGCGTTGCCGATCCACGCCAGTTGCGTGACTGAGGCGTGCAACTCCCGGGCGATGTCCGGGTAGGCGATGGTGGCGACAAACATGTTCACCAGGTCGAGGGCGAAGCCCAGTAGAAAGATCCAGGTGACTTTCGAGCGGTAGGTCATTGTGCGGTTCCTGCAGTGGATGGCGGCAGGGTAGGCGGGTGCGGGCACTTGGGAAACAGCGGTTTGACTGTTAGTTTGTCAAAAATATTTTGACAAAGGAGAGTGAGGCCAATGGTCAGCCTGGATCGATTCGACACCTTCAAGGCCGTGGTCGAGGCCGGTTCGTTGACCGCAGCCGCTGATTTCCTCGGGCAGACGCGGGCGGTGGTGAGCTTCAACCTCAAGCGCCTGGAGGCCGAACTGGGTGTCACCCTGCTGACCCGCAGTACTCGGCAACTGGCACTGACCGATGCGGGTGAGCGCTTTTACCTGCGCTGCACGCGGATGCTGGAGGAGGCGCGCCTGGCGGTCGAGGAAGCCCGTTCGGAACACAGCCAGCTCAAAGGCACGTTGCGCATCACCACCACCGTCGAATATGGATTGGCCGTGGTGGTGCCGGCGCTGGAAACCTTTCGCGGCCTGCACCCGGAATTGAACATCCAGTTATCCACATCCTCCAGCCACGCTGACCTGATCTCGGAACGGTTTGATGTGGCCATTCGATTGGGACGGATGCTCGACTCCAATCATCGAGCGGTGCAGCTGTCGAGCTACGAGATTTTTGCCGTGGCCGCGCCGGAATTTGCCGGGGTCGCCACGCTGGATGAGTTGGAGCAATTGCCCAAGCTGGGTCATGGGCGGCTGACGGAGTTGGCGGTGGTTGATCCGGCTGGCGTCGAGCACCTGTATCGCCCGGGGCCCGGCAAGGCTTCATTGGTTGCGGACAGCGCCGCCATTCTCCAGGCCTTTGCCGTGCGCGGGCATGGCGTGGCGATCCTGCCCCAGTGGCTGGTGCAGGAAGACCTGGATGCCGGGCGTTTGGTACGGCTGCTGCCGGGTCATCGATTTGCGCCACAGGGGGTGTATGCACTGTATCCGGATACCCGGCACCTGCCGCTGAAAGTACGGGCCTTCATTGATTTCATGAAAGGCTGATCAGTCGAGAAACCGTGTGGCGGGGGGCTCTTACAGCTGGCCGCTCAGGCCAAATCGTTTTTTCAAGACAGTCTCCAGCAAACCCTTGGGCAACAGCGCCGCCATCCACGGCAGCGCCCGGCAACCATTGCCCGAGCGCAACAGGCGCGGCGGCGTGGTCTGTTGCACGGCCTTGAGCACGTCTGCCGCAAACTGGCTGGCTGGCGTCGGCCGATCCTGGGAAGCCTTGGCCCGGGCGCGGATGCTTTCGCGCAATGGCCACCAGGGCGATTGCTCATTGATCAGCAGCTCAGCCTGGGTACCGGCGTTTTTCGCAAAGTGGGTATCGATGGCCCCCGGCTGTACTTCCATCACCCGCACGCCGAAGGGCGCCAGCTCCATGCGCAACGCATCACTCAAGGCATGCACCGCCGCTTTCGAGGCGCAGTACGCACCGGCAAACGGGGTGACCAGCACACCCGAGACACTGCCGATATTCACCACCAACCCTTTACGGCGACGCAGGGCAGGGAACAGCGCCTGGGTCACCCCGACCACGGAAAATACGTTGGTCTCGAATTGCTGCTGCATCGCCTGGGTGCCGCCGTCGAGCAACGGGCCCATGGCGCCGTAGCCAGCGTTGTTGATCAGCACGTCCAGCTCGCCGATCTGCCCCGCCAGTTGTGCCAGCGCGGCGCAGTCGTTGACGTCGAGTTGCACCGCTTTAAAGCCGGCGGTGCCGAGTGCCGCCACATCCTCGCTGCGCCGGGCGCTGGCCCACACGTCAAAGCCAGCTTGCTGGAAGGCATCCGCCAGGGCACGGCCGATGCCACTGGAACAGCCGGTGATGAGTACGTTGGGCATGGGTCAGTCCTTTGTTATTAGTCGGAGAAGCTGCCTTGCAAATGCTCGGCACGAAACTCCAGGGTTTGCGGGCGGTAGCCGGGGCGCAGCGGTGGCACTGGCAGGCAGTCTTCCCAGGTGGCGCCGGCCTGCAGTTCGCCGGGGCCGCGATAGCGCGGGGCTGCGTACACGTTGTCTGCCAGGTTGATCGTATCGCCCGGCGCATAAGCGGCGATGCGCCAACGCAGTTCGGTCAGCGGTACGTTGTTGCCGTTGTTCAAGGTGAGCTTGAGCGGGCGATCCGCCGGGCATTCTTTCGGAGCGTAGACAGTACGCAGTTCCAGGCGAGCCAATTGCTGGGCCTCGCGGTTGTCCAGCCACACCACCCATACCGCCACCAGGCCCAGGCCGACGGCGGCCGCGAGGGAAACCGGTAAGGCCTTGGCGGGGTAGCGCAGCAGGAGGATCAGCCAGGTAATAATCAGCAAGACACCAAAGAACATGGCAACAACCTCGAAAGCGGAACGGGCATCCTAACTAAGCGTAGGTGGAGTTGACCATCTTCGGGTTCCCCGGCCCCAAAAGAAAAAGCCCCCGAGCCACCGGCTGCGGATAGGGGACGCAGTCGGTGGGACGGGGGCTTCTTGTGCTGCTCGTTGTTACTGCGCGATGGTTTTCACCGACACGCCACGCTCGATTGGGGTAGAGCGACCGTAGATATCTTCAAACCGCTCGATATCGTCTTCACCCAGGTAGCTGCCGGACTGCACCTCAATGATCTCCAATGGGATCTTGCCCGGGTTGCGCAAGCGGTGCACCGAGGCAATCGGGATGTAGGTGGACTGGTTCTCGGTGAGCAGGAACACGTTCTCGTCACAGGTGACTTCGGCGGTGCCGCTGACCACGATCCAGTGTTCGGCGCGGTGGTGGTGCATCTGCAACGACAGGCACGCGCCCGGCTTGACCGAGATGTGCTTGACCTGGAAGCGGCCGCCCATGTCCACCGAGTCATACGAACCCCACGGACGGTACACCTCGCAGTGGTTCTGGGTTTCGCTGCGGCCCTGCTCATTGAGGGTGTTGACCATCTGCTTGACGCCCTGGACCTTGTCCTTGTGGGCAATCATCATCGCGTCCTTGGTTTCCACCACCACGATGTTTTCCAGGCCGATCACCGACACCAGCTTGCCGTTGCCGTGGATCATGCAGTTCTTGCTGTCCTGGATTACCACGTCGCCTTTGCTGACGTTGCCGTTGGCGTCTTTTTCATTCACGTCCCACAGCGATGCCCAGCAACCCACGTCGCTCCAGCCGGCGGTCAATGGCACCACGCAGGCCAGCTGGGTTTTTTCCATCACGGCGTAGTCAATGGAATTGTCCGGGCAGCAGGCGAAGGTGGATTCGTCGATGTCGATGGTGTCGGCGGTGTGGTTGCTGCGCTCCAGGGTCAGTACGCAGGTGTCGTAGATGTCCGGGTCGTGCTTTTTCAGCTCTTCGAGGAAGCGGCTGGCGCGGAACAGGAACATGCCGCTGTTCCAGAAATAACCACCGCTTTTGACGAATTCGGTGGCGCGTTTTTCATCGGGTTTTTCAACGAACTGTTGCACGCGGCTGACGCCTTCGGGCAGCAGCGAATCGTTGGTCGACTTGATGTAGCCGTAGCCGGTTTCCGGACGGGTGGCCGGTACGCCGAACAGCACCATCTCGCCGCGCTCGGCCGCCACGGTGGCCAGGGCCAGGGCGCGTTGCAGGGCTTTCTGGTCGTCCAGCACGTGATCGGCCGGCAGCACCAGCATCAGCTCGTCACGGCCTTCGTTGACCAGCATCATCGCGGTCAGGGCCACGGCCGGCGCGGTGTTGCGGCCGAACGGTTCCATCAGGATGCGCTGGGTGTCCAGTTTGCGGGCGGCCAGTTGCTCGTTGACGATAAAGCGGTGGTCTTTGTTGCAGACCACGATGGGCGCGTCCATGCCTTCGAACACCAGGCGCTCCAGGGTTTGCTGGAACAAGGTGTGCTCGCCGGTCAGGGCCAGGAACTGCTTGGGAAACTGTTTACGCGAAAGCGGCCAAAGACGTGAGCCGCTACCGCCGGAAAGGATGACTGGGATCATGGTGTTTCTCCTTGAATCAAATTGGGTTAGAGCCTGTGGGAGCAGGCAAGCCAGCTCCCACAGGGGGCAGCGTCAATCTGAAAATCTAATCAGCGGGTCGACACAGGGCGCTTGACCCACACTGGCGACAGGTTGGCGCCGGTGCCGGTGACGTACAGCACGGCGGCCTCACCGCGTTCCAGGGCGACCGGCTTCACGTCGCCGACTTTCTTGTCGCCTTCATACAGGGCCAGGCTGACCTTCACCGGGTTGATCTCGCGCTCGCCACGGCCCTTGGCGGCCACGGCCTGGACCACGTCGGTCTTGCCGTCGGCGGTTTTCAGGGTCAGCGACTTGTCACTGAGGTTCTGCACGCGCACCAGGGATTTCTGTTTGTTCTTGAACGGCGGTTCTTCGATCAGTTGCGGCTGGCCGCTGCCGCTGCTGACCAGGGTGTAGTAGTGGTCGGCGGCGAGCTTGACTGGCAGGGTCTGGCTGCCGACCTTGGCGCTGTAGTCACCGCCCGGCATGAAGCTGAAGTCACTGCTGGCCAGCGGGGCAACCTCGTTGAGGTTGGTGCTGCCGACGGTGGCACTGACTTCCTGGTTGCTGGCGTTGTACACCCGCACAAAGCTCGACCCTTTTGGCGCGACGGGACCGTAGAGGGCGGCGTCGCCACCGGCGAAGGCGGACATCGAAATAACGCTCATGCCTGCAACGAGGGCAAAGGTTTTTGCGAGACGACGCGGAGTAGTAGTGAAAGTCATGTGAGTTACCTCTCTTTCAGTTTTGCGCCCGGTTGGGCGTCTCGGAGTTCATGTTTTTAACGGCGGGGGTGTTGATAGCCATGTTCTGTTGGCGCATACCGGCTTGTTTGAGCTGCGCAACCCACTGCGGGTCGGCATCGCCGATTTCGTTGTTCACAGGCAGATAACGTTCAGGAAACTCCCAGATCAGCACCTGTGGCGGGCTGTTCTTGAAGTCGTCGCTTTTCAGGTAGCTGAGCATCGGCAGGATCGGGCCGTGGCCGTCTTCGGAATAGTTGATGACGTCGCTGCCCAGGGCTTGCTTCAGCGCGCCGACAAAGTTCCAGTTCGGGTTGGCGCTGTAGCTGGTGCCCACCAGGGCCACCGGGGTTTCGCTGTCGGCGAACAGGGCGTCGTCGCCTTTGGTTTCAGCCAGGTGCGTCACGCGTTTTTGCAGCGGCTCCTTGGGTGGCATCAGGTTTTCGAACAGCGGGTCCAGGGGCAGGAACAGGCGCAGGTCGCCCTTGTGTGGCTCGGTCTTCTCGGCTTCGGTGACAAAGCGTTGAGGCTCGCCGTTCAGGGGCGTTTTATTGGCAATCGTCTTGGCCAATTCCTTGGCCGCCACTTCAGCGCCGTCCGGGGTCCAGTGGGTGTCGGTGCGCAGGAACACTTGCTGGCCGTGCAGCTTGGCCTGTTGCAGCGGGCCCATCAGGTCGGGGGCGATGATCTTGTCGGCGGCCATGCGGGCATGGAAGTCCTGGTACAGACCTGCGTGGATGCTCGCCGGCTGCACTTCACCCAGGTGTTCCGGGTACAGGCGCACCTTGGCCGGCACGATCGCCATCACCAGCTGGATGCCCTGGGCCTTGAGTTTCTGGCGCACGCCTTCCACCAGGGCGTAGTTGCCTTGCAGGTTCTGGTCTTCGTTGACGATCGGATTGAATTCCTCGTCGCTGTACAACCAGTGATCGCGGCCGATCACCACCCCAGGGCGGCCTTCATTGAACAGCTTGTAGTCCAGCGCTGCCCAGAGGTTGGTGCCCAGGCGCTTGATCGGGAACTGGTCGTCGTAATGGGTCTCGACGGCCTTGGTCCAGCGACCGTTGAGCACGGTGGCGTCGGCGTTGGTGCTGAAGCCCAGGAAACTGCGCATCGACCAGGCGCCCAACGCCAGCAGCACGGCGAGGAACAAGGCGATGTAGAGGACGCGTAATGAACGGGTCATGGTCGGCTCCCTCAGAACTGGAAGTAAAGGAACGGCGAGAAGCTCTGCGCCGAAAGTTTGAGAATCGACGCCACGAACAGCAGCAGCACGGCGGCGCGCATGGCGTAGCGTGGCCAGGTGGCGCTCCAGTAGGCCGGTTGCACGGTGGCCTCGGTGCCCACGGTGTAGCCGGGCTCGTGGATGCTGCCTGGGTTATCGCCCGGTACGGCCTTGATCAAGCCGGGTTGGGCAGTGGCCGGGCCATCGGCCTGGGTGTTGACCACAGGCTTGGTTTTTTCCGGTGGGCGGTTGTTGTAGAAGTCCCGCAGGCCGAAGAACGCCAGGGTTGCATACGCCACCACCAGGGTTGCCACTTGCAGGCCGGTGAGGCTGGCGCGGTTGAGTTCCGAGAGTGACCACTCGCCGAAGCTGAACATCGCACCGTACATACGGCCGGCGACGTGCAGGTTTTCCGAGCGGAAGATCACCCAGCCCATCACCACCAGCAGGAAGGTGAAGGCCCAGCGCACGACGTTGAAGCTGCGCGGTGCGGTGTTGAGGCCGATGGCTTTTTCAATCGCCAGCCACATGCCGTGCCAGGCACCCCACACGATGTAGGTGATGTTCGCACCGTGCCACAGGCCACCGAGCAGCATGGTCAGGAACAGGTTGCGGTAGGTGGTCAGCGTGCCTTTACGGTTGCCGCCCAGGGTGATGTAGAGGTAGTCGCGCAGCCAGGTGGACAGGCTGATGTGCCAGCGCCGCCAGAACTCGGTGATCGACTGGCTGATATACGGCTGCTTGAAGTTTTCCATGAAGCGGAAACCCATCATCAAGCCCAGGCCGATGGCCATGTCGCTGTAGCCGGAGAAGTCGAAGTACAGCTGCGCGGTGTACGCCAGCGCGCCGAGCCAGGCATCACCCGTCGTAGGGTTTTGCAGGGCGAAGCAATGGTCGGCGACCACCGCCAGGGTGTCGGCGATGAACACCTTCTTGATGAAACCCTGCATGAACCGCGTGCAGCCCTCGGAGAATTTATCGAGGGTGTGGGTGCGGTTGTTGAACTGATCGGCCAGGTCGCGAAAGCGCAACACGGGGCCGGCAATCAAGTGCGGGAAGATCGCCACGAACGCCGCAAAGTCGATCAGGTTGCGGGTGGCCGGGGTGTCGCCGCGGTACACGTCGATGATGTAGCTGATGGACTCGAAGATGTAGAACGAGATCCCGATCGGCAACAGCACGTGGGTCAGGATGAAGGGTTCCAGGCCCGCCGACTTCATCATCAGGTTGATGCTGTCGACGCCGAAGTTGGCGTACTTGAAGTAGCCGAGGATGCACAGGTCGACCGCCACGCCCAGCAGCAGCCAGCGCTGGGCCGGCTTGGTGCGCACGCCTGCCGCACCGACCTTGAGGCCGATCCAGTAGTTCCACAGGGTCACGGCGGCGAACAGCGCCAGGAAGTCCACTCGCCACCAGGCGTAGAACACATAACTGGCAACCAGCAGCAGCAGATTGCGATAGCGTTGCCCGCTCAAATAGTACAAGCCGAGGAAGATCGGCAAGAACAGAAACAGGAACACATTGGACGAGAAAACCATCCCGATCTCTCCATGTTTAACCAACAGTCAAGGGCCAACGGCCCCCCCAACCCCCCCACCGAAATGAGAGGGCTATGTGATCGTTCCCACGCTCTGCGTGGGAATGCCTCACTGGACGCTCTGCGTCCGCTTTTGGGACGCGGAGCGTCCCTGGCTGCATTCCCACGCGGAGCGTGGGAACGATCAGCGACTAGCTGCCTTTGTTGCCTTTCTCGTGCGCCGGGTCGTAGACCTTGGTCAGGTCACCCCCGAGGCGGAACGTCTTGAACGGCTGCATCCCGTGCTTGCGCTCGATCACATCCGGCGCGCAGGTGTAGAGGGTGCAGAAGGGCTCAAGCCAGGCAAATTTCATGTCTTCCTTGAGGTCCTTCATGTCTTGTTCCTTGCCGTTCTTCTTCTCGAAGATCTCCGGGTCTTTCACCCCGGCCAGCACGTTGTCGCCCAGGCGTTTCAAGGCGCCGTTGTTTTCCTGGCGCAGGTCCACACCGTTGACCAGAGCAAAACTGGCAATCATCGCCAGCGGCGGCAGGGCATAGTTGTGGTACGACAAAGCCCGTTGCTGACGCTTCAATTCGTTGGGCAGGAAGCCTTGGGCATCCACCTGATTGGCGCCGACCTTGTATTCCTTCACGGCCCAGTCAAACAGGTCGCGACGGTTGGTGGCGATGGAGGTCGCCATCACCGACCAGGCAGCCCAGTAGGAGTGGTTGTTGGTTTTATCCAGCGGCAGGTTGTCCCAGTCGCTCACCACCTGATCGGCCATTTTGCTGAACCAGGCTTCGATCAACTGCGACTCCTGCTGGTGGTTGGCCAGCGGGTGGGAGTCGGAGAACTTCAGGCGCACGTAGGCCGACGCCATGCTGCCCAGTGCCCATTTACGCATGGACTTGCCGGTGTGGTTGAAGTCCTTGGACATCAATGCATCGGCCTTGGCCCAGCTGGTTAGCCAGTTGAGTGTGCATTCCAGCTGCTCCGGACGACCGTCACGCATGAATTGCATCACGCGTTTACTGGTGTCTTTTTCCAGCTTGGTGATGTCGGCGGTGCTGTCGCGAAAGGCTTTTTCGGACTGCACATTCAGGGTCGAACGAGCCTTGTCCGAACCTTCGTACTTGCTGCGAAATTGCAGCGAGCCGGTGTACGGCGCCGGCATGGCGTCGCAGTCATTCTTGAAGTCGCCGGTCTTGAACGCCTCGATCGGCGCAAAATAGCCCTGCGGCGGACGCAATGGCGCGGCGGCATTGACGGAGCCGGCGAAGATCGCCAGGCCCAGCAACGATGGAATCAATAACTTCTGCATAGGTAACCTCATTGCCCGGCCGAAGCGGTCTGTTGACCACTGGCGGGGAATACGTTGCGTGTGCAAATTTTCGCTTCGACTTTCTGCGCGGCCTGGCCCGCTTCAGGGCCCTGCACTTCCACGGCCAGCAGGTTTTGCGTGGCCCAGTCTTCATCGGTGCGCAATTCAAAGGCGAAACGCCCGTCTGTATCGGATGTTTCGGGTTTTTCGATCTTGATGTCCTCGTGGCGTCCGTTCATGTACCAGAGGGTGGCTTGCAGGGTTTTCACCGACGGGTCGGCGAAGCGGATGTCGACCTGATGGCTGGCATTGCGCAGGTCTTTGTTCGAACTGTTCACCAGCAATTCGTTCTTGCCGGGTTTCAGCGTGGTGCTGGCGCTCATCTGTGGGGTCTTGCCTTCACAGCCGTTGTCCAGCAGCGACATCATCTGGCGGTAGATGGTCTCCTGGTCCAGGCGATACAGCGGCGAGAATTCCCAGATCAGAATCTTCGGCGGGGTCTTCTGGAATTCTTCGCTGCCCAGGTACTGGATCATCGAGCCTTCCAGGCCACCACCGGGGAAGGCGACGTTGAGGATGTCGGCACCGATTTCCTGTTCCAGGAAGCCGGCGAAGTTGTAGTTCTTGCCGCTGTGGCTGGTGCCCACGAGGGTGATCTGCGGGTTGCCGGAATCACCGAACAGGTCGCCGTCCGCCGCTTCGCCCTTGGGCTCGGTGGTGAACTGGTCCATGTACTGGATCGCGTAGCTGGTGCCACACAGTTGCCCGGCCATGTTGTGCAGGGTGCCGGTCTTGCCCATGCGCCCGGAGCGCTTGGTCTCGAATTCACGTTGCGGGATGCCGGCAAATTCAGGCATCGCCCGTACTTTGGCACCGACGATTTTGGCGGTGCGCTGGGCGCCGTATGGCGTCCAGTGTTGGTCACCGCGGAAGTAGAAATCGTGGGCCGGCAACTCGTCCGGCAGTTGCTCGTTGGTCAGCGGCGACAGGTCCGGCACGACGTAGCCCATCTTGGCGAAACGGCCGAGCATGGTCTTGTAATTGCCCAGGGCCTTGTCGAAATCGAACTTGGCTTTTTCTTCAGGGTTGAGCTTGTTGCGGTTCACCAAACCACGGGTTGGCTGGTAGACCACCACCAGTTCCACGCCCTTGCTCTTGAACGCATCGTGCAACTGCTGCATGCGTTTGTAGCCGGCGGGGCTGGTGTCGAATTCGGTACGCAGGTCTTCCTGGGTGCGGAACAACCAGTCGCCCTGGGCTTGCACCAGGGTGGTGAAGTTCTGCTGGTAGCGGGTGGTGTAGTTCTTCGCGTCGTGGGCGGCCGGGCACAGGCTGCAGCACGGTTCGGCGGTGAAGGTTGGCGCCTGTACTTCTTCGGCGCGCACGCCTTGGCTGGCCGCGAGCAGGCCGAGGGTCAAACCCGAAAGGCTGAGCAGTTTGATCATGTGTGGGTGCATAAAGGTCATCCTCAGTCCTGCATTTCGGTCTGGCGTTCGACGGGGTCGATCAGCACGGCTTTCTTCTGGCGTACCAGCAAGTCGAGAATCTCTTCCTGGCGATCGCCGAGAACGCCCGAGAAGCTGATGCCACTGGATTTGGTCGGCGCAAGCATCGACACGCGGTACAGCTCGACGCTCAACGGCGAGTCGATGGACAGCGGCCCGCTGCCGTTGGCGGCCAGTTCACCGCCCACCACAATCAGCGAGACCTTGGTGTCGAACGGGTCGAGGGCGATGTCGCGGTCGGTGTCGGTCAAATCCTTGATGTGGCCGTACACGCCAGTCAGCCCGTTGGCCATGGCCACGTTCTCGTACAGGCGAATGTTCACGCTGTTACGTATGCGGATGCCGTGGCGACGGTTGCTGATCACCTTGTTGCCCCACAGCAGGTTATCGCCGCTCTCATAGAGGGTGATGCCGTCGGTGTGGTTGCGGTAGATCTCGTTGTCGGCGATCAGGTTGTTGATGCTGTTCCGGTCGATCACCAGGCCCGAGAGTTTGTTGTCGAAGCTGCGGTTGTTGAAGATGAAGCTGTCGTTCACTTCCCGGGAAATGATGATCCCGTGCTTCTTCTTCGTGCCGTAGACGGTGTTGTCGGTGATGATCAAACCGTGTGAACGGTCGTGGGGGTCAATGCCGTAGACGATGTTGTCTTTGTAGGTATTGCCCTTGAGCACAAAGCCGGCGGTTTCGTAGCAGTAGAAGCCGTACCACATGTCCGAGAACTCGGAGTCGACGATCCAGCCCGTCGGCTCAGGGCGCTTGAGCACCTTGGCCATGTTCGGCGTGTACTGGGAAATACTCACGCCGTAGGACTTACTGTTGGCGTAGCCGAAGCTGGCCATCTTGCTGTTGGCGATGTAGGTCTCGGTGCCGCCCCACGCCAGTAGGAACGGACGGAATTCCTTGGGCGACTGGAAGGTCGCGGGGCCGTTGGTCTTTTCCTTCCAACCGGTGATTTTGGTATCGCGCACAAACAGTTGGCCGTCGTTGATCAGGAACGAACCGGCTTCCTGGGACAGGCGCAGCTCCTGGGTCTGCTTGTCGATTTCGAGGATGCCTTTACGGCCCACCACGATCGGCAACTTGGCCAGGAACACCCCCGGCGAGGTTTTGCTGAAGTACTGCTTGGGCACTTTGTTCAGCAGGTCCTTGAGGTTCATGTAGCCGTCGTCGACGAAGATCGCCTGGGGAATGCCGTGCTGGCGCACTACCCATTCAGCCATCTTGTTGTCGCCGCCGATGAAGTCCTTCAGGGCGTCTTCCTGCATCATCCGGCGGATGCTGATTTTGCCGGGTTTGCTGCGCACGATTTTTTTCGCGATATTCGCCGCGGTGTAGCCGGACACGTCCGGCAGCGCAGGCTTGGCCAACTCCAGCGGCGCGGTCGGCGGGCTGGAGATGGTGTAGGTCTTGGCCTGTTGCAGCTCTTTGGCGATGGTCGGCGCCTTGACCTGCTGCGCGACATCGGCGAAGGCCGAAGTGCTGGCCAGCAGCATGGCTGCGACCAGCAGGCTGACCGAGCCTTTGAGGGCTTGAGGGTTCATTGCGCAGGCTCCCATCAGAACTTCCAGATCACGTCGACAAAGGCGCGATGCATGTACGAGTCGACTTGGCTGCCGTAGGCGTCGCCCGGTTTGAACACGCCTGCACGGAAGCGCACCAGGGCCGACGGTTCGTCGATCGACTGGCTGAGCCCGGCCGGCAGCAGGCCTTTCTTGAAGTACTTGGTGACCACCAGGTCCATCTCCTGACCCAGGTCTTTCTTGCCGTCTTCAAGCGGCAGGGACGTGCTGGACAGGATCGCGCCGGTCACGTCATCGGTGTTGTTCTGCACGGCATCGATGCCGTTGCTGCCCACCGGCTTGTTGCCGTCGACGCGCCAGAACTTGTGGTACACCAGGCTGGCGTCATAGTCCTCACGCAACTGCCACGAACCGAACAGGCTCATGGACTGCATGTTGTTCATCTCGCCGCGAAACGCTTCGCCGAAACGGTGGACGCGGGACTGGGTACCGGTCCAGTTCGAACGGTTGCTTTGCAGGCCGTTCTGCTCGTATTCGGCACTGGCGCGGGAGTAGGCGGCGCCCACTTGCCACTGCGGGTCGAGGCGCAGGCGCACACCCAAATCGGTGGCCCAGCCATTCACGTCATCGCTGCGCTTGGCATTGGCCGGGCGGGTGCCGTCGGCGTTCAAGGCGTTGACCGTGTCGCGGTCGCCCTGCATGCCGGTGACGCTCGCCCAGTAGTTGACGGTGTTGGTGTTGCGCCAGTTATAGGCATCGCTGTTGGCTTCGATGCCGAGCCAGGTCAGGTCGCCGTTCTCGCGCTTGTCCAGTGAGTCGGTGGCCACGCCCGGTTGCGGATAGTCGAGCTTGCCGTCGTCATGGGTGTGGTGAGCGCGCAGCCCGATCCACTGGCCTGGCGTCCACTGATAGGCGGCGTCGGCGTACAGGTGCTGACGGTCCTTGTCCTTGGGCGACAGTTCCTTGAGGTCGGTGCGGTATTCGCTGAAGCGCTCGGCGACACCGACATTGGCTTTGAGCAAGGTGGTGTCGAAGGTCCAGTTCAGCGCTTCGATATTGGTGTCGCGCCATTGGCCGTCGTCATTGCGCAGGCGTTGGCGACCGAGCTTGAGGATCTCGCCGGGGTAGGGCGTGAAGCCGCCGTAGGCGACCCAGAACTCGCGCATCGCCAGGTAGTTCTTCTTGCTCTTGCGGTCGTCATTGCTGGTCTGTTGGGTGGCGTCATCCGAGGACTGTTGCAGGGTGTCGGTCTCGATGATGTCGCTGGAGGTCACGGCCTGGCCCATGGCGTAGGCGCTCCAGTTGCCGCTTTCACCGTAGATCCATGGGCGCAGGTCAAGGCCGATGCCGTTGACGTCGCCGCCTTTCTGGGTGCCCAGGTCGCGGTCATCTTCGGACTGGCCGGTGACTTTGACTTCCAGGCCGAAGTTCTTGGCTTCAGTCAGCGCGGCCAGGGTCGGGCACGACCACAGCAGGGCGCAGGTCAGGCCGATGCCGGCCTTGACGAATGGGTTGAGCTTCATAGGGATTCCTCGCCGTCTTCTTCTTGCAGGGCGTGCAATTGCAGCGTGCTCTGGGCCAGGGTGCCGCGCACGGCCAGCTCCTGTTGCACCAGGCGTTGGCCTTCGGCGCGTTGTTCCGGGGGCAGCGCAGCTTCGAGCTGGGTCGCCAGGTCGTTGGCTTCCGGCGTGTCCTGGGCCTTGGCCAACTGGCTGAAGACATAGGCGTTAAGCGGGTCGGGCTTGGTGCCCTTGCCTTGGGAAAACAGTTGGGCGATCGCGAAGTCGGCGCTGTTCTGGCCGTTGCGCGCAGCCGTCAGCAAGTGGTCCAGGGCCTTTTGCGAATAGACCTTGCCCAGGTAGCCACGGCGGTAGATCTGGCCGAGGTAGTAATCGGCAGCCACTTCGCGGCCGACGGCTTTCTGGAAGTGTTCTTCGGCGGCCTTGGCATCTGCCGGGACCCATTTGCCTTCGTAGTAGAGCTTGCCCAGCAACAGTTCGGCGCGGGGCTGGTCGGCGGCGCGGCCGTTATCGAGGTACTTCATCATCTGGTCGACGTCGCCCAGTTCCGGGAAGTCGTAGAGCAGTTGCGCCAGGCTGACCCAGGAGGCCGGGTAGCCCGGGGCGATTTTTTCCAGCAGGGCCTGGGCGGTTTTTTCGTCGGTCTTGCCCAGGCTTGCATCACCCAGCACGCGAGCCACGCTGTCGACCCGCTGGGCGGTGACGGTGCCGCGGCTGTAGCCTGCTTCCATCTGCTTGAGCAGTTCGGCCTGTTTTTCCGGCTCGGCTTTTTTCTGGTAGACCGTGGCCAACTCGACGTAGCAGATATCGGTGGTGTTCAGCGCGGCCTTGCAGATGCTTTCCACTTCATCCAGATGTTGGTCGTAGGTGTCCTGGGTGCGATACAGCAGCACCTGGGCCAGGCCGGCTTCCGGGTAGCCCGAGGCGCGCCATTTGCTGATCTGCTGCTGGGCGTTGATGTTCGGGAAGCTATGCGGGTATTGCAGGTACAGCATCGCCAGCGGGATCAGGGTGTTGCCTTCGCCGTTGGCAAAGGCTTTTTTCAACAGGCCTTCGGCTTCATGGTGCTCGGCTTCAGTAGCGCCCGGCTTGGCCACCAGCAGGCGACCCAGGCGTGCCTGGGCACGGGGCGAGGTATCGGCAGCCGCGCGATAGGTCGCCTCGGCCTGCTTGATTTGCTCGGGGTCGCGGGTGCCGACCTGGATATCCGCCAGGCCCACCCGGGCCTCGCTGTAGCCCAGGTCTGCCAGTTGCTGGTAGTTCTGCTGCGCGGTGACCGTGTCGCCACGCTTCAAGGCTTCGTTGGCCAGGCGTTGGTCGGGCAGGCCGGCGCAACCGGCGAGGCTGACCGCAACAGCCAGCAACGCCGCAGTTCCCACGTGGGAGCGGGCTTGCTCGCGAAGGGGCCCTGTCAGTTGATGCATGTGTTGGCTGACACACTGCTTTCGCGAGCAAGCCCGCTCCCACAGGGATTGCGGTGTTTTTGAGAGAGTCATCACAGGCATGTCCTCTGCTTACAGACCGTTGGCCATGGCTTTGTCGATCAGCCAGTTCAGGGATGGGCCGCGGTCGCTGGTCACTTCAACCGGGCGGCCGGCGTAGGTGCTGTCCAGCGGGGCATCGGGTTTGATCTGCACGCGGATGTCGGAAGACATTTCGCTGCTGTTGAGGCTGGTGCTGCTGACGATGGTGCCGGTACGTACCTGCTCTTCATCCGCCACCTGGAAGTTCACGCGGGTACCCGGGCGGACGTCGGCAAACTGGCGATAGGAGAAGCGTGCATCAACGTTGGCCTGGCTGCCACGCGGCACCAGTTGGAAGATCACATCGCCCTTGCTGGCGTACTGACCGTCGGCGACCAGTTGCTGGGCCACGACGCAGTCGCACGGGGAGGTGAGGGTGCCGGTCATTTGCTTGCCGAACAGCTCTTCCACCTTGGCCGGTTGCAGCTGGTCTTCGTCCAGATGGCCCTTGAGTACATCGAGCATGCTGGTGCTGAAGGTTGCCAATGGCGCGCCTTTGGCGGCGACCGCATCGCCTTTGATCAGGCTCTGTACGGTGCCGTCGCGAGGCATGGTCACGTTCATCCCGGGCACGCTCACCAGGCCGGATGTGGCGTGGCTGACGAAGTACATGCCGTATACCGATTTGACGACAAAACCGAAGGCAGCCAACCCCACCACAAAGATCCCGAGGCTGAAGGTCACCGCACGCAGGCGGCCCGCCGCCGTCATGTTGCTGCCGCCGTCCTTGACCTTGCGCGCCTTGGTGAAGTTGTCCCGTTGCAGGGTCGCCAGCACGTCGCCCATGGTCACGATGTCGCCGGCCAGGTGCGAGGTGATCAGGTGGCGCAGGGTGGAGATGTCCTGGGCGTCGAGGTTCTGGAACTGGCAACCGGTGCGGCCGGTCTGGCGGTCGTAGGAGCGAATCTGCAGCTCGACGTCCATCGCCAGGCCCAGGTTATCGATCACAAACTGCAAGCGACCCTTGTGCACATCGCCGACTTTCAGCGGCTGCTGCGGAGCGTTGAACGCCAGGCCGCCGGCGGACAGGTCGATGACCCGCACTTCCATCGGTGTTTGGTCGGCGCCGAAGAAGCGCAGCTTGGCCGGGATTTTGACCCGGGCGTGTTGGCGCTGGGCTTCGGATTCGTGGACAACGTTGGCGTTTACTGGGCTATTCATGGTGTTTAGTTCCTAGTTAATTCAGGCTTGGCAGGGTCAAACCATCATCAGCAACACGGCGACGAAAATGCTGCCGGCGGAGAAGGTCATGGTCCGAGACGACCAGGTGTTGAACCAACGTTGAAAGCTGGCCAAATCGCGGGTCAGTTTGGTGTCCTGGCGGGTCCAGGATTGTTGATCAAGGCGGAAGAACACGTAGATCTTCACCAGCGCGCCCATGATCTGGTTGTAATAGAGAATCACCGGGTAAGCCGGGCCGATCTTGTGGCCGGAGCACGACAGCAGCAGGGTCAGAATCAGGCGGGTGATGCCGATCCACAGCAGGTAGGCGAGGATGAACGCGCCGCCGTATTTGAAGGTGGCGATGATTGCCACGGTCAACCCCAGCAGGGAGGTCCACATCGATACGCGCTGGTCGAACAGCACAATGCTGGTGAACAGGCCGAGGCGACGCATCCCCAGGCCCAAGGCACGTGAGTTCTGGCGCAGGTTGTTGCCGTACCAGCGGAACATCAGTTTGCGGCTGGCCTTGATAAAGCTCTTTTCCGGCGGGTGTTCCACGGTGTGGATCGCGGCGTCCGGCACGTAGAAGGTGTCGTAGCCCAGGCGCATCAGACTGAACCAGCTGGACTTGTCGTCACCGGTCAAAAACTTGAAGCGGCCCAGGCGCCAATGTTGCAGCGAGTCGCTTTCCACGTCGGCGATAAAGCCCGGGTCGGTGACCACGTTGGCGCGGAACACCGACATGCGGCCGGTCATGGTCAGCACGCGCTTGGACAGGGCCATGGAGCACATGTTGATGTGGCGTTGGGCGAAGCGCAGCTTGTGCCACTCGCTCATGATGTAGCCGCCGCGCACTTCACAGAACTCGTTGGTGGTCAGGCCGCCGACATTGCCGAACAGTTGGAACCACGGCACGGTCTTGCGCACGACGCCCTCGGCGAGCACGGTATCGCCATCGATCACGGCCACCACGGCGCGGTCGTCCGGCAGGTGGCGGGAGATGGCGCGAAAACCGAAGGCCAGGCCGTCACGCTTGCCGGTACCGGCGATACGCACGAAGTCCAGCTTGACGTGGTCGGGCGGGTTCATCCTGGCCCACAGGCTCTTGACCAGCAGCTCATCAGACATTTCCACCAGGGAGCAGACCACGGTGGTGGGGAAGCCACATTCGATGGCCTCGCGGATCACCGAGCTGTAGACCTGGGCAGTGGTCAGCGCGTCGATCCTGAAGCTGGTGACCATCAGGAATACGTGGGACGGGTCTGCCGCTTTGCCCAGCTTGCGCACTTTGCGCCGCAGGTGCGGGTAGACCACGTACAGGAACAGCATGCCGCGAAAGAAATGCGTAGCACCCATCGAGTAGCGCCAGATACCGACGGCACCAATCAGGAAAATAAAATTCTTCGACTCGGAGTCGAACGTACTCGCCGGCAACAGCAGGGCGAGACCCATCAGCAGGCTGAGGAAAAACAGCCAGCCGGCGGATTGGAGGAGTACGTGTTTTAACTTGGACATAGGCGTCATCCGCAAGTGAAGGAGGCTTCAAGCGGCAAGCGCCGGGGATCAGGACGCTTGCCGCTTGAAACTTGCCGTTGCTGTTACCAGCAAATGCCTTCGGTACGACCGCTCACGCTGGTGGCCTTGGACATGAAGCCCACCAGGTCGACCACTTGCTTGCCGTGGGGTGCGTTGTGCGCCAGGGCACGGAACTTCTCATCGCGGTTGCCCAGGATGATCACGTCGGAGTTGTTGATCACTTCGTCGAAGTCCGAGTTGAGCAAGGACGACACGTGAGGGATCTTGCCTTCGATGTAGTCCTTGTTGGCGCCGTGCACGCGAGCGTATTCGACGTTGCTGTCGTAGATGCTCAGGTCGAAACCCTTACCGATCAGCATCTCTGCCAGTTCCACCAGCGGGCTTTCGCGCAGGTCATCGGTGCCGGCCTTGAAGCTCAGGCCCAGCAGGGCGACTTTGCGTTTGTCATGGCTGGAGACGATGTCGAAGGCGTTCTGCACCTGGGACTCGTTGCTGCGCATCAGCGAGTTGAGCAGCGGCGCATCCACGTCGAGGGAACCGGCGCGGTACGTCAGGGCGCGCACATCCTTGGGCAGGCAGGAACCGCCGAAGGCAAAGCCCGGGCGCATGTAGTACTGGGACAGGTTGAGGGTCTTGTCCTGGCAGACCACTTCCATCACTTCGCGACCGTCGACACCTACCGCCTTGGCGATGTTGCCGATCTCGTTGGCGAAGGTCACTTTGGTCGCATGCCAGACGTTGCAGGTGTACTTGATCATCTCGGCGACGGCGATGTCCTTGCGGATGATCGGCGCGTCGAGTTCTTCGTACAGCGATTGCAGGACATCGCCGGAAGCGGTGTCGAACTCGCCGATAACGGTCATTGGCGGCAGATCGTAGTCGGCGATGGCCGTGCTTTCACGCAGGAACTCAGGGTTGACCGCGACGCCGAAGTCGACGCCGGCTTTCTTGCCCGAGCAGTCTTCGAGAATCGGGATCACCACATTCGCCACGGTGCCTGGCAGCACGGTGCTGCGGACCACGATGGTGTGGCGGGTGGTCTTGTCACGCAGGACAAAACCGATCTCGCGGCACACCGATTCGATGTAGTTGAGTTCCAGGTCGCCGTTTTTCTTGCTCGGCGTGCCGACGCAAATCATCGACAGCTCGGTATCACGGATAGCTTCGGCGAAATTGGTAGTGCCGCGCAGTCGGCCGGTCTGAATACCTTGGCTCAACAGTTCGCCCAGACCCGGTTCAACGATGGGGGATTTACCCGCGTTGATCAGGTCGATCTTTTCCTTGGAGATGTCTACGCCAACGACCTCATGGCCCCGTGCAGACAGGCAACCGGCACATACCGCGCCGACGTAACCCAAACCAAATATGCTGATGCGCATCGCATTTACCTCATTGTTAATCGTGCCACTAGATGGCCGGAGTTCATGTTTTGAAGCGTCACTCAGGCGCTGGAAAGTGCGACGAATAAACGTCGATATATCCAGTGCAGGCATACTAAAAGTCGAGTGACTAACTAATGCACTCAAGTTGTGCGCAACTTGGCCTTATTGTTGGGGCTTGCCCTGAAATGCAGCCAGCCTTCCTGGGGAAGGGCCTGGCGCCAGTGCCGCAAGGCGCTGATAGGGGCTTTAAGCCCATATATATCAACGGCTTGGGTTGTCTCACTGACCCATACAGGTGAGCTCAGCCTTGGCCTTGTCGGAGAAAGTAGTAAAACCTTTTCGTCCGCCTTCAACTAATCAGTTGATGATTTGACCATTGAGTCAAAGCTGTATGACAACTTTGCTACTTCCCTTGGTCGCCGCGTAATTCATCTCTTACATCTGCAGAGATAATCGTTACCGGTGGTATGAGCGGTGCTTTAGGACATAGTTCCTGCCCACTCATCCTGTTTCCGGAAATTTCTTGAAATATTAGGAAAGATGGCACTAGTACTATTGTGATAGCACTTGCTATTTGGGCCAGTAGTTGCGGGGAGTTACGCAGGGTAAATAGTTTTGTGCCACTACTCTTTAAAAAGAGTCGTGCCACTACGAAAAAAATTGACGAATGTCGAGTGAAATAAATGTTAGGAAATCTGAAGAAATATTTTTGACGCCAAATAAATGGCGAATTGGAGATTGGAATGCAAACAAAATGTGGGAGCGGGCTTGCTCGCGAAGGCGGTGTCTCAGGCAATACACGCATCGACTGAACCACCGCTTTCGCGAGCAAGCCCGCTCCCACATTTGGGTCTTCGTTGTCAGGTTATTCCGGTGCGTGATCCCGCAGGAACACCAGGTTATCCGGCTTCGACTGCTCCGCATTGAAGCGATAACCCTGCACGTCAAACTCCTTGAGCCTGGCCGGGTCGTTGATGCGTTCTTCAATCACAAAGCGGCTCATCATGCCCCGGGCCTTTTTGGCGTAGAAGCTGATGATCTTGTATTGGCCGTTTTTCAAGTCCTTGAACTCGGTGTTGATGATCCGCGCGTTCAGTGCCGGGCGTTTGACTGCCGAAAAGTACTCGTTGGAGGCCAGGTTGAGCAGCACGTCATCGCCTTGTTCGGCCAGGGCTTCGTTGAGCCACTCGCTGATGCGGGTGCCCCAGAAAGCGTACAGGTCCTTGCCGCGGGCGTTGGGCAACTTGGTGCCCATCTCGAGGCGGTACGGCATCATCAGGTCCAGTGGGCGCAGCAGGCCGTACAGGCCGGAGAGCATGCGCAGGTGATCCTGGGCGTAGGTGAAGTCGGCGTCCTTGAAGGTTTCGGCGTTGAGGCCGGTGTAGACATCGCCCTTGAAGGCCAGCAGGGCTTGCTTGGCGTTGGCGGGGGTGAAGGCTGGGGTCCAGCTGCCGAAGCGTGCGGCGTTGAGGCCGCCGATTTTGTCGGAGACGTGCATCAACTCGCTGATTTGCGCCGGGCTCAGTTCCCGCAGTTGTTCGATCAGCTCCTGGGAGTGGTCGAGGTATTGCGGTTGGGTGAAGCGCGGGGTGACCGGCTTTGACTCGAAATCGAGGGTTTTGGCGGGTGAAATCACCGTCAGCATGAAGTCGTCTCCTTTAATCGTGGGGGGGATTCTAGGGGGTAGGGCGGTTTGACTCCACCTATGAAGGTGATAGATGCCTGGGGGTTTGTGTGTATATCCGTTATTTAGGTAACGGCCACCTATGGTTCCGCTCTTACAGCGGCTTACTTTGGAAAAGCCCCAAAGTAAGCAAAGGGCTCTGCCCCGCCTGTCGGCACCTCGCTTAGGCTCGGTGTTTCCTCACTCCGGCATTGCTCCGCGGGCCGCCGCGACGGGCCATCCATGGCCCGGCGCGGCTAAACCGGCGTCCTGCCGGTTTACCCGCTCCGCACTGCCTGCGTTCGGCCTCGGGCTGAATGGGGCAGTCAGATCAAGATCAAAAGCAAAAGCACAGCGGCCTCCCGGCCGGCTTGAGTGTTAAAAGCAAAGGCAAGATCCAGAGCGAAAACAGATCTGCTTTTCTGTGGGAGCGGGCTTGCTCGCGAAAAACCTGAGGTCGCCGCGTTCATTCAGAATGCCCACGTCATCGTTAACGACCTTCGCGAGCAAGCCCGCTCCCACATTTGGACCGTGCCCGCTTTAGCTTTTGATTTTGCTGTTGCTCTAAAACACTCAAGCCGGCCGGTAGGCCGCTGTGCTCTTGCTTTTGATCTTGATCTTAGGCGCCCCGTTAAACCACGC